>DAORUQ010000008.1:0-24911 GCA_035433265.1 Pseudomonadales bacterium
CGCTCGAGCTCGATGCGATCGCGTTCAACATCGACGCGGCCTTCTGGCCCGATCCGCGGCGCGAACGCGCACGACTCGCCTACCGGCTGGACGTGAACGAGTACCGCGGCAACCGCAGCGTGCAGCTGCTGGTCGAGGAACTGCAGGAGCCGACTGTCGCGCAGGAGATGCCATGCAGCGCCTGAGCGGACGCTGGCAGCTCGGCTTCTGGCTGGCACTGACCACGGCGGTGCTGTGGGGCGCGGTGCCGCTGGCGATGACGCCGTTGATCGCACATCTCGACGCGGTCACGATCAGCTGGTTCCGCTTCGCTTCCTCGGGCCTGTGCCTGCTGGCGTTCTTCGCCGCGCGCGGACGCCTGCAGTGGCCGCACAGCGCAGGGCGCACCGCCGCCTGGCTGTTCGCGCTCGCGGTGCTCATGCTCATCGGCAACTACGTGCTCTACGTGCAGAGCCTGCATTTCATCGCCGCCCCCGTGGCGCAGACCGTGGTGCAACTGGCGCCGGTGCTGCTGATGCTGTTGAGTCTCTGGCTGTTCGGCGAGCGCTTCACGACATGGCAGTGGGGCGGCTTCGTGCTGCTGCTGGGCGGCATCACGGCCTTCTGCGCCGAGCGGCTGCGCGTCTCGGGCGCGGGCATCGACATCTTCAGCACCGGTGTCGGGCTGATGGTGCTCGCGGCCGCGCTGTGGGCCGTATACGGCGTGGCGCAGAAGCGCCTGCTGCGCTACCTGCCCTCGCAGTTCGTGCTGATGGGCATCTATCTCGCCAGCGCGCTGCTGATGCTGCCGGCGGCGAGTCCCGGCGCGCTTGCGGCGCTCGGCGCCACCGAGCTCGGGCTGCTCGCCTTCCTGGCCGCGAACACGCTGATCGCCTACGGCGCCTTCGCCGAGGCGCTGAACCACTGGGAATCCTCGAAGGTGAGCGCGGTGCTGGCGGTGCAGCCGCTGACCACGCTGTTCGGTGCCGCGGCGCTGGGCGCACTGTTTCCCGCGCACTTCCCCGCACTGCCTCTCACCGCCGGCGCCGTGGTTGCGTCATTCGCGGTGGTGGCGGGTTCGGCGATCTGCGCGCTGGGCGGTCGGGAGGCGCAGCCAGGCGCTGCAGACTGAGGCCTTCGGCTCGGCTGGAGTTGGGCGCTGCCGCTCGGTTAAACTACGCCGCTTTTTTGAACCCCCCCCAAGACATTTCCCGGAGCGGCAAGCATGGAAATCAACGCGCTGCAGAATCAGCTGAAGGACCTCGGCGCGCGCGCGCTGAGCCTCAGGGGGTATCTTTGACTACGACGTCAAGAAGGACCGCCTGAAGGAAGTCGAGCTCGAGCTGAGCGAACCCAGTGTCTGGGACAACGCCGAGCGCGCGCAGGAGCTCGGGCGCGAGCGCGCCGCGCTGGCGGCAATCGTCGACACGCTGGAGAGCCTCGAGGGAGCGCTCGGCGACAGCACCGAGCTGCTGGAAATGGCCGCGGCCGAGAACGACGAGCAGACATTCGTTTCCCTCGAGGCCGACGTGCAGCAGCTGGCGCGCCAGGTCGAGACCCTCGAGTTCCGCCGCATGTTCAGCGGCGAGCACGACGTCGCCAACGCCTACCTCGACATCCAGGCCGGCTCCGGCGGTACCGAGGCCCAGGACTGGGCCGAGATGTTGCTGCGCATGTACCTGCGCTGGGGCGAGGCCAAGGGCTTCAGGACCGAGTTGATCGAGTGCAGCGCCGGCGAGGTCGCGGGCATCAAGAGCGCCACGATCCACTTCCAGGGCGAGTACGCCTTCGGCTGGCTGCGCACCGAGACCGGGGTGCACCGCCTGGTGCGCAAATCGCCCTTCGATTCGGGCAACCGCCGCCACACCTCGTTCGCCTCGGTGTTCGTCTCCCCCGAGATCGACGACGCGATCGAGATCGAGATCAACCCCGCGGACCTGCGCGTGGATACCTACCGCGCCAGCGGCGCCGGCGGCCAGCACGTGAACCGCACCGATTCGGCGGTGCGCATCACGCACGAGCCCAGCGGCATCGTGGTGCAGTGCCAGTCGCAGCGCTCGCAGCACCAGAACCGCGACTTCGCGATGAAGCAGTTGCGCGCCAAGCTCTACGAGATGGAGATCCAGAAGCGCAACGCCGTGGCGCAGGCGCTGGAGGACAGCAAGTCCGACATCGGCTGGGGCAGCCAGATCCGCTCCTACGTGCTCGACCAGTCGCGGATCAAGGACCTGCGCACCGGCGTGGAGACCAGCAACACCCAGGGCGTGCTCGACGGCGACCTGGATCGTTTCATCGAAGCCTCGCTCAAGTCCGGCCTCTGACCCGAACGGAACCCACACCATGACCGAACACGACAGCGCGCAACAGGACGAGAACCGGCTGATCGCCGAGCGCCGCGCGAAGCTCGACGCGATCCGCCGCGAACGCAACGCCTTCCCCAACGATTTCCGCCGCGAGCACTACGCCGCGGACCTGCAGCGCGACTATGCCGGGCACAGCCGCGAGCAGCTCGAGGCGCTGGGCAAGCGCGTCAGCGTCGCCGGGCGCATCATGCGCATGCGCGGGCCGTTCCTCGTGATCGCGGACGTGGGCGGGCAGATCCAGCTCTACGTGAACCGCGAGACGCTTCCCGCCGCGACGCTGGCCGAGATCAAGACCTGGGACATCGGCGACATCGTCGGCGCCAGCGGCGTGTTGCACCGCTCCGGCAAGGGCGATCTCTACGTGAACATGGACAGTGCGCGGCTGCTCACCAAGGCATTGCGGCCGCTGCCGGACAAGTACCACGGCCTCGCCGATCTCGAGACGCGCTACCGCCAGCGCTACGTCGACCTGATCATGAACGAGGACACGCGCAAGCTCTTTCGCACCCGCTCGGTGGTGCTGGACGCGCTGCGTGACTACCTCACCGACCGCGATTTCCTCGAGGTCGAGACGCCGGCGATGCAGGTGATCCCGGGCGGGGCGACGGCGCGGCCCTTCGTGACCTACCACAACGCGCTCGATCTGGAGATGTACCTGCGCATCGCGCCGGAACTCTACCTGAAGCGCCTCGTGGTCGGCGGCTTCGAGCGCGTGTTCGAGGTGGCGCGCAACTTCCGCAACGAGGGGCTCTCGACGCGCCACAATCCCGAGTTCACGATGATCGAGTTCTACATGGCCTATGCGGACTACCGCGATGCCATGGACATCACCGAGGGGATGCTGCGCCAGGCCGCGCTGCGCGGCACCGGTGGCACGCTGGTCGATTACCAGGGCGAGCAGTACGACCTGGGCGCGCCGTTCGCGCGCATGAGCGTGTTCGACTCGATACTGCACTTCAATCCGACGCTCACGGCCGAGGCCATCGCCTCGCGCGATCGCGCGCGCCAGGTCGCCGAGCACCTGGGCATCGAGGTGAAGCCCGGCTACGGCCTGGGCAAGATCCAGATCGAGATCTTCGAGAAGACCGTCGAGACGCGCCTGCGCCAGCCGACCTTCATCACCGGCTACCCGACCGAGGTCTCGCCGCTGGCGCGGTGCAACGACGACGATCCCTTCGTCACCGACCGCTTCGAGCTGTTCATCGGCGGTCGCGAGCTCGCCAACGGTTTTTCGGAGCTGAACGACCCCGAGGACCAGGCGGCGCGTTTCCGCGACCAGGTCGCGATGAAGGAGGGCGGCGACAACGAGGCGATGCACTTCGACAGCGACTACATCACGGCGCTCGAATACGGCATGCCGCCCACCGCGGGCGTGGGCATCGGTATCGATCGGCTGGTGATGCTGCTCACCGATTCGCCCTCGATCCGCGACGTGCTGCTGTTCCCGCATATGCGGCCGCAGGCCTGACCCTCATGCGCCGGGGGAGCGTACGGACGCTGCTTGCGCCAGCGCTGCTCGTGGCGCTCGGCGGCTGCCAGGGCATGCCTACCGAGGCGCCGCTGCGCGAGCCGGCACCCGAGGCGCAGTCCGTGAGCGCGCCGGCGCCCGCGGCGCTGCCCGAAACCACGCCCGGGCAGGTGCGCGAGGACTACGACCAGGTGCTGCGCCAGGCATCGGCGGCCTGGGAGCGCGGCGACCACAGGAGCGCGCTGCTGTTGTACGAACGCGTGCTGGAAGGCGCCGCGCAGCCGCGCGAGCAGGTGCGCGCGCTGATCGCCATGGCGACGCTGCGCCTGATGCCCTCGTCGAAGGTGACCGATAGCGCAGCCGCCGCGGTCGTGATGCGCGAGCTGGACCTGCGCCTCGCCGCGCTCGACCTGCGCCACGAATACTACGCCCAGCTCGAGCTGCTGCGCCTGCTGCAGGCGCGCGAGGGCGAGCTGCAGACGCTGCGCGAATCGAACCGCAAGCTCGCCGCGCAGCTCGCCGCGAAAGACGAGCTGGTGCGTCAGCTGCGCGCCTTGAGCGTCGACGGCGGCTGAGAAGCCGCCGCGATCCGGCCGGTCTGCTCGAGCAGCGATTCCACCGAGCCGGCGTCGTGCAACACCAGCCGGTCGAGGTGCGAGGCCAGCCGCGCGTGCGCATCGGCGTGGGTGTCGGCGCCGGCGAGCACGAATACCGGCACCCGGCTCAGCAACGGGCTGCGGCCGAGTTCCTCGCTGAGCGCGAACACATCCTCGCTGGGCAGGCCCAGCGACAGCAGGATCAGGTCCGGCAGGCTCTGGCGCGCGATCGCCAGCGCCTCGCCCGCCTGTTCCGTGCTGCTCACGTACCAACCCTGTCCCTGCAGTCCCGCGATCAGTTCCTCGCGCGCTTGCGATTCGCTCTCGATCAGCAGCACGTGGCCGCTGCGGTCGCGCGGGGCGAGACGCTCGAGCGTCTCGGCCAGACGGCGCCGGTTCACGGGCTTGTCGAGGAAATCCGCGGCGCCCTTGCTCATCGCCTCGTCGCGCGCATCGAGCATCGATTGCAGCACCACCGGGATGTCACGCGTCTCCTCGTTGTCTTTCAGCACCGAGAGCACGGCCCAGCCGTCCATGCCCGGCATCACCAGGTCGAGCACGATCAGGTCCGGCCGCTGCTCGCGCGCCAGCCTGAGGCCCTCGTCGCCGCTCTCGGCCTCGAGCACGCGGCAGCCCTCGCCGCGCAGCACGCGCGCGCTGATGGTGCGCGCGTCGGCGTCGTCGTCGATCACCAGCACCGTCTGCGCGCCCGATGGCGCCGCCGTCGGCAAGGCCGCGGTTTCCGCGCCAGGCGCCGCCGTGGCAAAGAACAGCTCCGGCACGGTCGTGGCATCCACCGGCAGCTCCACGGTGAACACGCTGCCTTGGTCCGGTTCGCTGGCCACACCGATCGTGCCGCCGAGCAGCTGGCAGAACTCGCGGCACAGCGACAGCCCCAGCCCGGTGCCGCCGTAGCGCTTGGTGGTCGAGGAATCGGCCTGCACGAAGGCCTCGAACACGCTGTCGAGCTGTGCGGGCGTCATGCCGATGCCGGTGTCGCGCACGCGAAAGCGCAGCCAGTCCGCGCCTTCGCGCGTGAAGGGCTCGGTGTCCACCGTGATCTCGCCGTCCGTGGTGAACTTGCAGGCGTTGCTGATGAGGTTGGCGAAGATCTGGCGAAAGCGCGTCTGGTCGCTGACCAGCGCCGCCTCGTGCGGTGTCGCGGCGATGCGGATCGTGTTGCCGTTGTGCGCGGCCAGCGTGTGCATGGTGGTGCCGAGCTCGCGCAGCACCTCGATCGCGTCGAAGGGCTCGCGATAGAGCGTCATCTTGCCGGTCTCGATCTTGGCGAGATCGAGCACGTTGGTGATCAGGGAGAGCAGGTGCCTGCCCGCGGTGAGGATGCGCTGCATGTCGCCGCTGAGTTCGGCGGCGGGCAAATCCTGCTCTTCGGCGGCCATCTCGACCATCATCTCGCTGTAGCCGATGATCGCGTTGAGCGGCGTGCGCAGCTCGTGGCTCATGTTGGCGAGGAAGCCGCTCTTGGCGGCGTTGGCGCGATCGGCCTGCTCCTTGGCTTCCTGCACCTCCAGGACCGCGGCGCGCAGCTTCTCCGACATGTCGTTGAAGGCCGCGGCGAGCTGTCCGAACTCGTCGTGCGAGGGCACCGTGATGCGGTAGTCGAGGTCGCCGCCGCCGATCCTGACCGTGCCCTCGCGCAGGCGCATCAGCGACTCGTTGGTGTGGCGGATCAGCAGGAAGCCGAGCAGGCTGGTCACGAAGATCGAGCTGAGGAAGATGATCACGGTCACGCGCCCGATGGTGCGCCCGGTCGACTCGACGTGCTCGCTCTGCGCGCGCGAGACCGCGATCACGGCTGCCTCGAAATCCCCCAGCGCACGCTCGAAGCCGGCGTAGGCGACTTTCAGCTCCGCCGCGGACAGGCCGTGCGTGCCTTGGCGGCGCAGTTGCGACAGCACGTTCTCCCAGTCGCCGAACAGCGTTTGCGCGTGCGCCTGCAGTGCGGCGTGCGCGGCGGCGGAATCCTCGTTGGTGTTGCGTTCCATGCGGGCGATCAGCTGGCGCAGCCCGGCGATTGCCTCGCGCGTGCGCTCGGCCTCGGGGCCGGAGATGCCCTGGCCGGTCGATTCCTGCAGTGTCACCAGCACCAGCAGCTGCTTGTGCAGGTCGTCCATGTCCTGGCGCACGGTGCTGGCGTTGATCTGGCCCTGCACCGCGTCGCTGACCGCATCGAGCGAATCGCGGATGGTGCGGTTGCCGATCGAATAGCTGACCACGTTGACCGCGAACAGCAGCAGCACGCTGAAGATCGCGATCGTCAGCCGTTGCAGCAGGCTCATGCCGGGGCGTCCGCGGCGCCGCGTGCCTCGAGCAGCACCGCGATCTTGTCGAGCAGCCGCGCGAAGTCGAGCGGCTTGGTCTCGTAGTCGTCGCAGCCCGCCGCCAGCGCACGGTCGCGGTCGTCGGACATCGCGTGCGCGGTGAGCGCGATGATCGGGATGCCCCGGCAGCGCGCGTCGGCGCGGATCTCGCGCGCCGCGCTCCAGCCGTCCTTCAGCGGCAGGTTCATGTCCAGCAGCACGAGGTCGGGCAACTCGGCCACGGTCATCGTGACGGCCTGCTCGCCGTCGATCGCCAGCAGCACCTCGAAGCCCTTGCGCGCCAGGCGCCGCGAGAGCATGTCGCGGTTCATCTCGTTGTCCTCGACCAGGAGGATGCGTGTCATGGCGCGCTTTGCTCCGTGCCGGCGGCGGTGGCGGGGGGGAGCGCGCCGTCGTCGCCGCGCAGCCCGGTGATGGCATGGATCAGGACCTCGGCGGCCATGCCCTTGGGTCGCGCGCTGAAGCTGCGCCCGGTCTCGAGGCCGGTACCGGCCTCGTCGACCGTGCTCTGCGAGGCAAGGATCTCGCCGGCGCCGGTGTAGGACTCGATGCGCGCGGTGAGGTTGACCGTGTGCCCGACCACGCCGTACTTGCTGCGCTGCTCGGAGCCGATGTTGCCGGCCACCACCACGCCGGTGTTCAGGCCGATGCCGATGGCGATCTCGGGCAGCCCCTGTTCGCGGTTGCGCGCGTTGATGCCGTGCACCGCGGCCTGCATCGCGAGCGCGCAGCGCGTGGCGCGCCGGGCGTCGTCGGGGCGGCCCACCGGCGCGCCGAATATCGCGAGAATGCCGTCGCCGATGAATTCGTCCACGGTGCCGTTGTGCGCCATGATCACGGCGGACATCGCGCCGAGGTAATTGTTCAGCAGTTTGACCACCTGCTGGGGCGGGCGGCTCTCACAGACATGGCTGAAGTTGCGGATGTCGGCCATCAGGATCGTGACCCGGCAGGTGATGCCGCCCAGGTCCAGTCCCTGCGGCGACTCGAGCAGCGCATCGACGATCTCGTCCGAGAGGTAGCGCCCGAAGGTGTTGCGGATGAAGCGCTGGTTGCGCTCGAGCTCGCGCCGGTACGCCACCTCGCGGTCGTGCCAGCGCTTGCGCTGCAGGCCGGCGTTGAGGCGCGCCTGCAGCAGCGTGGGATTGAAGGGTTTGGACAGGTAGTCCTCGGCGCCGGCCTCGATGCAGCGGATCACGCCGTCGCTCTCCGCGATGCCCGAGACGATGATCACGGGGACCGCGCGCAGGCGCTCGTCGGACTTGATGCGCTCGAGCAGTTCCAGCCCGCTCATCTCCGGCATCACGAGGTCGAGGAAGATCAGGTCCACGGCGCTGCGCTGCAGGATCGCGATTGCCTCGGCGCCGGAGGCGGCGGCGAGCACGGCGTGCCCCTGGCGGCGCAGGTAGCGCCCCAGCAGTTCGCGGCTGAGCTCGTTGTCGTCGATCACCAGCAGGGTGCCGCTGCCGCCCTCGGGCGCGGGCGGCGGCGGGGTGAGCGCGGCATTGGCCTCGGGCGCGGTCGCGGCGAGCAGTTCGCCGACCTGCGCGTGCAGGGCGTCGAGGTTCGTCGCGAGCCGGCGGTCGATGTCCGCGTGCTCCTCGAGCAGCAGTTCGAGGTAGCCGCTGATCGCGCCGACGTGGTTGCGCAGATCGTGCAGCAGGCGCTGGCGGTCGCCCGACCAGTCTGCGGCCAGGCAGTCCGAGGCGCGCGCCGCGGCGAGCGAGCACTTTTCCAGGTCGGGCAGCAGCGCGAGCGCGCGCAGGTCCTCGGCGCGCGAGATCGTCTCCGATATCAGCCGCTCGGTGCTGGCGAGGGATTCTCGCAGGATCACGGAATCTGGTGCGTGCGCGGCGGACACCCGTTGGGCCTGTGCATGTGCTTCGGGGTATTTATACCCGCATTGTTCCCGGGCTGGAAACCCCGGGAGCCGCCGCGTTCAGAGCGTCGCCACGAAGCCGCGGATGCGCCGCGCGGCCTCGACGCATTCCTCGAGTCCGGCGACCAGCGCCATGCGCACGCGTCGCGCGCCGGGATCGCCGTGCGGCGTGGGGCGGCTGAGGAAGCTGCCGGGCAGCACCAGCACGTTGCAGCGCCGGTAGAGCTCGCGCGCGAACTCGCGTTCGTCGCAGGGCGTGCGCGGCCACAGGTAGAAGCCGCCGGCAGGCGCGCTCACCTCGAGACAGCCGTCGAGCTCGGCCAGTACCGCGGCAAACTTCGCGCGGTACAGGGCGCGGTTTTCGCGCACGTGCTGCTCGTCGCGCCAGGCCAGCGCGCTCGCCGCCTGGTGCGGCGGCGGCATCGCCGAGCCGTGGTAGGTGCGATAGAGCAGGAAGGAGCGGATCAGCGCGGCGTCGCCGGCCACGAAGCCCGAGCGCATGCCGGGCAGGCTGGAGCGCTTCGACAGGCTGTGGAACGCGATGCAGCGCTCGAAGCCCTGCCGCCCGTGGTGGCGGCAGGCCTCGAGCACGCCCACCGGCGGCGCGTCCTCGTCGGGGTAGAGCTCCGAATAGCATTCGTCGGACACCACCACGAGGTCGTGGCGATCCGCCAGCGCGAAGATCGTGCCCCAGTCCTCGAGATCCAGCACCGCGCCGGTCGGGTTGCCGGGCGAGCAGACCACCAGCATCTGGCAGCGCGCCCAGTCGGCCTCGGCGACGGCCGCGAAGTCGGGGATGCCGGGCCGCTCGGCACGCTCGGGCAGGAACAGCGGCGAGGCGCCGGCGAGCAACGCCGCGCCCTCGTAGATCTGGTAGAACGGGTTCGGCATGGCGACCAGCGGCGCGGCGTGGCGGCTGCGGTCGATGGCGGCCTGCGTGAAGGCGAACAGCGCCTCGCGGCTGCCGTTGACGGGCAACACGTGCGCCGCCGCTGTCAGGCTGCCCGCGGACAGACCAAAGCGCGCCGTGAGCCAGGCCGCGATCGCCTCGCGCAGTTCCGCGCTGCCCTGGGTCTTGGGGTACTGCGAGTAGCCGGCGCTGTGGCGGCGCAACTCCTCCAGCACGAAGGCGGGCGCGGCGTGCTTGGGCTCGCCGATCGACAGCGAGATCGGCGCCAGCGCCCCCGGCTGCACGCCGTCCAGCAGCGTGGCGAGGCGCTCGAAGGGGTAGGGATGCAGGCGCCCGAGGTCCGGGTTCATGCCAGTGCGCGCCGCGCGGTGTCGGGCGCCGCGCCGCCCTGGTCGAGCGCCTCGCGGATCGCGCGCTGCAGTGATTCGCCCATCTCCGCGTCCCCTATCGGTTGCTGGTTGGCATCGGTGATGAAGAAAACGTCCTCGACGCGCTCGCCCAGCGTGGTGATGCGCGCGTTCTGCACCTTGATGCCGAAGGCGAGGAACACGCGCCCGATGCGCGCGAGCAGTCCGGCGCGATCCGGTGTCATCACCTCGAGTATCGAGTAGCCGTTGACCGGATCGGCGTTGAGGCGCGTCTCCGTGGGCGCGCTGAAGTGCTTGAGCGCCCGCGGCGTGTGGCGCTGGACGACGTCGAGGTAATGCTCCTCGCCCTGGATGTGCTCGAGCAGCGCCTGCCGGATCGCCCCGGCGCGCGGCCCCTCGGGCGGCACCGGGCGCCCGTCCTGCTCGAGCACGAAGAAGGTGTCCAGCGTGTGGCGGTCGGCCGAGGAATAGACCCGCGCGCCGTACACGTTGAGTCCCAGCTGTTCCATCGTCGCCGTGATCACCGCGAACAGGTAGTCGCGGTCGCGCGTGTAGATGAAGATCTGGGTCACCGGGTCGAAGCGGCTGCCGGCTGCCTTGGTCAGCACCACCGGCGCCTCCGGCGTGGCGCGCGCCAGGATCGCCTCGGTGTGCCAGGCGATGTCGGCCGCGGTCTCGCGCAGGAAGTAGTCCGCCCCCATGTGCGCCCACAGCGCCTCGGCTCGCGCGGGCGCGATCCCGTGGCCCCCGAGCAGCCCGAGCGCCGCGGCCCGGGTCTCGGCTATGCGCTCGCCGCGGTCGATGGGGTTCTCGAGGCCGCGCCGCAGTGCGCGCTTGGTCTGCACGTAGAGCGAGTGCAGCAGGCTCGCCCGCCAGCTGTTCCACAGCGTGGGGTTGGTCGCGTTGATGTCGGCCACCGTGAGCGTGTACAGGTAGTCGAGGTGAACCTGGTCGGACACCAGGCGCGCGAAGGCGATGATCACCTCCGGGTCCGAGATGTCCTTGCGCTGCGCCGTGGCCGACATCACGAGGTGGTTCTGCACCAGCCACGCCACGAGGTTGGCCTCGCGCGTGCTCAACTCGAGGCGGCGACAGAATTCGATTGCGTCCGCGGCGCCCAGGTTCGAGTGGTCGCCGCCGCGGCCCTTGGCGATGTCGTGGTACAGCCCCGCGATATAGAGCAGTTCCGGGCGCGGCAGGCGCTTGATCGCGTGTGCGGCGGTCGGGAAATCCTCGCGCGCGCGCGGCAGCAGGAACATGCGCATGTTGCGCACGACGCGGATGGTGTGCGAATCGACCGAGTAGACGTGGAACAGGTCGTGCTGGGTCTGGCCGACGATGCGCCCGAATTCGGGGATGAAACGCCCGAGCACGCCGTAGCGCTTCATGCGGTCGAGCTGGGTCGCGACGCGGTAGGGCGAGCCGAGCAGTTGCAGGAACAGGCGGTTGGCGCGCGGGTCGCGCCGCAGCTCGGCGCCGATCAGCCGGCGCGAGCCGTGCACGAGACGGATCGTCGAGGCGCGCACGCCGACGATGAAGTCGTGCTGCGCCATCAGCGTGAACATCTCGATCAGCGCCCACGGCGCGTTGCGGAACACGTTGTCGTGGGCCGCCTCGATGTAGCCGTTGCGCACGCGGAAGCGATTGTTGATCTCGTAGAGATTGACCGGCTCGCAGGCGCGCAGGATCGCCTCGTCGAAGAGTTGCGTGAGCATCTCGTTCAGCACGCCGAGCTTCAGCACGCAGCGGAAGTAGTCTTTCATGAAGTGCTCGACGCCGAGGCCGCGCTCGTCGTCGGTGTAGCCGAACAGCCTGGCCAGGCTCAGCTGGTGATCGAACAGCAGCCGGTCCTCGGCGCGGTCGGCCAGCATGTGCAGACCGTAGCGGATGCGCCACAGGAAGTCCTGTCCGTTGGCGAGCGCCTCGTACTCGTGCGCGGTCAGGAAGCCGCGCGCGACCAGCTCCAGCGTGCTGGCGGCATGGAAGTGGCGTTTCGCCACCCAGCCCACGGTCTGCACATCGCGCAACCCGCCCGGGCAGCCCTTGATGTTCGGTTCGAGGTTGTACTCGGTGTTGTTGAACTTGCGGTGGCGCGCCTTCTGCTCGTCCCACTTGGCGCGGAAGAATTCCGCGCTCGGCCAGATCTGCTCCGGGCCGGTCAGCGCGGCGAGCCGCCCGAGCAGCGCGGCATCGCCGCTGATCGTGCGCGCCTCCATCAGCGCGGTTGCGATCGTGATGTCGCCGGCGGCGACCTCGCGGCATTCATCCAGCGTGCGCACGCTGTGGCCGATCGCCAGACGGGTGTCCCACAGGAACGTGATGAACGATTCCAGTGCCGCGCCATGGCGGTCCTTCACGGATTCGTCGGTGATCAGCGCCAGCAGGTCGATGTCGGAGTGGGGGTGCAACTCGCCGCGACCGTAGCCGCCGACGGCGAGCAGCGCGATGCCCGGTTCGCCGGCCAGCCCGAAGTGGCTCCAGATGCAGGCCAGCAGAGCATCCAGGCGTTGCGCGCGCTCGCGCACCAGGGTGCGGATGTTTTCGCCGGCCACGAAGCGCGCGTCGAGGTCGGCGCGCACGCGCGCCAGCTGTTCGCGCACCGTCGGCAGCAGCGGCGCCCCGCCGGCAAGACGCTCGGCCAGTTCCTCGGCGCTGTGCGGAGGCTCCTGCATGGTTCAGCCGGCGCGCCAGGGCTCGCCGCGGCGTGCCGTGAGCACCTCGCAGCCCCCGGCGGTCACCAGCAGCGTGTGCTCCCACTGCGCCGACAGCCGCCCGTCCTTGGTCTCCACGGTCCAGCCGTCGCGCTGCGACAGCTTGGTGTGTCGCTTGCCGGCGTTGATCATCGGCTCGATCGTGAAGGTCATGCCCTGCTGGAGTTCCATGCCGGTGCCGGGGCGGCCGTAATGCAGCACCTGGGGCTCCTCGTGGAACTGGCTGCCGATGCCGTGGCCGCAGTACTCGCGCACCACGGAGTAGTAATTGCCCTCGGCGTGCTGCTGGATCACGTGCCCGATGTCGCCCAGGCGTGCGCCGGGGCGCACCACCTCGATGGCGCGGTAGAGGCATTCCTGCGTGATGCGCACCAGGCGCTCGGCATGGGCCTCGACCTTGCCGACCAGGAACATCGCGCTGGTGTCGCCGTGGTAGCCGTCCTTGAAGACGGTGATGTCGACGTTGATGATGTCGCCATGCTTGAGGATGCGCTTGTCGCTGGGGATCCCGTGGCAGACCACCTGGTTCACCGAGGTGCAGATCGACTTCGGGAAGCCGTGATAGTTCAGCGGCGACGGTATGGCCTGCTGCACCCCGACGATGTACTCGTGACAGATGCGGTCGAGCTCGGCCGTGCTGACGCCCGGCTGCACGAACGGCGCGATCATCTCGAGCACCTCGGCGGCGAGGCGGCAGGCCACGCGCATGCGCTCGATCTCGGCGGGGCTCTTGATGAATCCCGGCATCGGGTTCGGCTGGCTTCTCATGCTGCTGTCGGGTTCCGGGGTAGAGTGCATTGGTGTCGGGCCGCGGGGGACGGGCAGATTGTAAACCATTCGCAATCCCCGGCGCGCCCCGCGACGGCGGGCAAAAAACTGTCATTAGTCGCCGGCCCGGGAGGCCCGGCTTCAGTTCCGGGGGTGGCTGTGGTATAAAGCCGCCCGCTTCGCAAGGGACTCGTTCCCCGCGGGCGGGACGCTGCCGCGGCAGCCGTTGCCAACCGGCACGGCGCCGGACGAGCGGGTCCGAACGTCACACATGCACCGGCACATGGCTGGGGTGCCCGTCGCAACGCCAGGCGTAGTGCGGGTCAGACCATGGGGTGCATGGAGGCTCAACCCTGATATCAAAGGTGCAATCATGACTACGTCCGTTTCGATGAAGGAAATGCTGCAGGCCGGCGTCCACTTCGGCCACCAGACCCGTTACTGGAACCCGAAGATGAAGCAATACATCTTCGGCGCCCGCAACAAGGTCCACATCATCAACCTGGAGCACACGGTTCCCGCGTTCAACAACGCGCTGGAATTCGTGCAGCAGCTCTCGTCCAACAAGAACCGCCTGCTGTTCGTGGGCACCAAGCGCTCGGCGAGCAAGATCGTCCAGGAAGAGGCGACGCGCGCCGGCATGCCCTTCGTGAGCCATCGCTGGCTTGGCGGCATGCTGACCAACTACAAGACGATCCGTGCCTCGATCAAGCGCCTGCGCGAGCTCGAGCAGCAGAGCCAGGACGGCACCTTCGCGCGCCTCACCAAGAAGGAAGCGCTGATGCGCACGCGCCTGATGGCGAAGCTCGAGCAGAGCATCGGCGGCATCAAGGACATGGGCGGCCTGCCCGATGCGATCTTCGTTGTCGACGTCGATCACGAGCGCATCGCGGTGACCGAAGCCAACAAGCTCGGCATCCCCGTCATCGGCGTCTGCGACAGCAACAGCGACCCGGAAGGCATCGACTACCTGATCCCCGGCAACGACGACTCCATCCGTGCGATCAGGCTCTACGTGTCCGCGGTGGCGGACGCGTGCGTGGCGGGTCGCCAGGAAGGCGGCGTGGTGTCCAGGGACGAGTTCGTCGAGCTGGGTGCCGAAGCGCAGAACGGCTGACCGGAACCTGCCGGCTGGCGTCTCGCGGCCGGCTTCACATGGATTGCGGCGGCCCGGTGGCCGCCGCTTTCGCTTGCATAACCTGTTTTTTCGGAGGACATCGGGATGGCTGATATCACGGCTGGTATGGTGAAGGATCTGCGCGAGCGCACCGGTCTGGGCATGATGGAGTGCAAGAAGGCGCTGGTCGAGGCGAATGGCGACATCGAGCTCGCCATCGAGGAGTTGCGCAAGTCGAGCGGCATGAAAGCGGCCAAGAAAGCCGGTCGCACCGCGGCCGACGGCGTGGTCTGCGTGCGTGTGGCCGAGCCGGGCTTCGGGCTGGTGCTCGAAGTGAACAGCGAAACGGATTTCGTGGCCCGTGACGCCAACTTTCTCGGCTTCGTCAACAAGGTGGCCGATCAGGCGCTCGCGAACCGCAGCGATGACGTGGCGGCCCTGATGGGCGGCGCGCTGGAAGCCGAGCGCGAGGCGCTGGTGCAGAAGATCGGCGAGAACATAACGGTGCGCCGTGCGCGCACGCTCGAAGTCGCCGCCGGCGTGGTCGGCAGCTACGTGCACGGCAACGGCAAGATCGCCGTGCTGGTGGGCCTGAAGGGCGGTTCCGCCGAACTGGCCCGCGATGTGGCCATGCACGTCGCCGCTCTCAACCCGCAGTACGCCACGCCGGCCGAGGTGCCCGCGGCGGTCGTCGAGAAGGAGCGCGAGATCCTGATCGCGCAGGCCGCCGACAGCGGCAAGCCGGCCGACATCGTCGCCAAGATGATCGAGGGCCGCGTGCGCAAGTTCCTGTCCGAGATCAGCCTGTCGGAACAGGCCTTCGTGAAGGATCCCGACACCACCGTCGGCAAGCTGCTGAAGCAGGCGGGCGCCGAGCTCGCGGGCTTCGTGCGCTTCGAGGTGGGCGAGGGCATCGAGAAGGAAGTGACGGACTTCGCGGCCGAGGTTGCGGCGCAGCTCAAGGGCTGAACACGCTCGCAGGCCACGGCAGCCACCAGGGCGCCCCCGCAGGGGGGCGCCTTTTTTTTATCCGTGCCGCGCCGGCGCGCTGCCGGAAAATGTTACGCAGACGCCGCGCGCCGTTAGCTGTAGACTTGCGCGCGGTCAATGGCTGTCGGGCGTGTCGATGCACAAGCAGAAAGACAAGAAATACAAGCGTATCCTGCTCAAGCTGAGCGGCGAGGCACTGGGCAGCGAAGGTCTCGGCATCGACCCGCGCATACTCGACCGCATGGCGCTCGAGATCGGCCAGCTGGTCGGCATCGGCGTGCAGGTCGGGCTGGTGATAGGCGGGGGCAACCTGTTCCGTGGTGCCGCGTTGCACGAGGCGGGCATGGACCGCGTCACCGGCGACCACATGGGCATGCTGGCCACCGTGATGAACGCGCTGGCGATGCGCGATGCGCTCGAGCGCTCCAATATCTCCTCGGCCATCATGTCGGCGATCCCGATGAGCGGCGTCGTCGACCACTACGACCGGCGCAAGGCGATCCGCCAGCTCTCGCAGGGCGACGTGGTCATTTTCGCCGCCGGCACCGGCAACCCGTTTTTCACCACCGATTCGGCAGCCTGCCTGCGCGGTATCGAGGTGGGAGCGGAACTGGTGCTGAAGGCCACCAAGGTCGACGGTGTCTACACCGACGATCCGTTCGTCAATCCGGATGCGGTGCGCTTCGAGCGCCTGAGCTACGACGAAGTGCTCGCACGCAAGCTCGGCGTGATGGACCTCACGGCGATCTGCCTGTGCCAGGACCACCACATGCCGGTGCGCGTGTTCGCGATGGACAAGCCCGGCGCGTTGCTCAGCATCGTCATGGGCGGTGACGAAGGCACACTGATCGAATAAGCAGCAGAGGAATCCAGCGTGATCAACGAACTCAAGAAGGATGCGGAGTCCAGGATGCGCAAGAGCGTCGAGGCGCTCGGCACCGCGTTGAACAAGATTCGCACGGGCCGCGCGCACCCCAGCCTGCTCGACGGCGTGCGCGTGTCCTACTACGGCAGCGAGATGCCGCTCAGCCAGGTGGCCAACATCACGGTGGAGGACGGGCGCATGCTGGTCGTCACGCCGTGGGAAAAGAACATGGTGCCCGATGTGGAAAAGGCCATCATGAAGTCCGACCTGGGCCTGAACCCCTCGACCGCGGGCACCGTGATCCGCCTGCCGATGCCCGCGCTCACCGAGGAGACGCGCAAGGGCTACATCAAGCAGGCGCGGCACGAAGCCGAGGCCGCGCGCGTCGCGGTGCGCAACATCCGCAAGGACGTCAATGGCGACCTCAAGGACCTGCTGAAGGACAAGGCGATCTCCGAGGACGAGGAGCGCCGCGCGCTCGACGACGTGCAGAAGCTCACGGACCGTTTCGTCGCCGAGATCGACCAGCAGCTCGCCGGCAAGGAAAAGGACCTGATGGAAATCTGAGCGCCGCGCGACAGCCGGACGCTACCGTGCTGCCTCCCGCCACGTCTGCCAGTGACGCCCGGATACCGGGCCACGTGGCCGTCATCATGGACGGCAACGGGCGCTGGGCCAGGGCGCGTGGCCTGCCGGCGGTGGCCGGTCACCGCGCCGGCGTCGAGGTCATCCGCAAGCTGCTGCGCTCCTGCCGGGAAAACGGCGTCGGGGTTCTGACGCTGTTCGCCTTCAGCAGCGAGAACTGGCAGCGCCCGCGCGAGGAGGTGCGCGGCCTGATGGCGCTGTTCATGCGCTACCTGCGCGGCGAGGTGCGCGAGCTGCACAGCAACGGCATCCGCCTGCGCATCATCGGCGACCGCACGCGCTTCGCGCCGCGGCTGCGCCGGTTGATGGAGGAATCCGAAGCCCTGACCGCGGTCAACGAGGGCTTCACCCTGGTGATCGCAGCCGATTACGGCGGCCAGTGGGACATCGTGCAGGCTGCCCGCGCGCTGGCCGCCGAGGTCGCCGCGGGGCGCCTGCAGCCCGGCGAGATCGACGCCGGCGCGCTGGAGGCGCATCTGAGCCTCGCCGACCTGCCGCGCCCGGACCTGCTGATCCGCACCGGCGGCGACCATCGCATCAGCAATTTCCTGCTGTGGCAGATCGCCTACACGGAGCTGTATTTCACCGAGTGCTTCTGGCCGGATTTCGGCGCTGCGCAATTCGCCGCCGCGCTGCGCGACTACGCGGCGCGCGAGCGCCGCTTCGGGGGGCGCCCGGCGACCGTGGCGGACGAGGGAGCGGCGCGATGCTGAAGCAGCGCGTCCTCACCGCACTGGCGTTTGCCGCCCTGGTCATCGGCGTGGTGCTGTACGCCCCGGTTGCGCTCACCGCGGTGCTGTTCGGCCTGCTGGTGCTCGGTGCCTCGTGGGAATGGGCCGCGCTCGCCGGGTTCACGACGCGCGGCGCGCGCCTGGGCTACGTCGCCCTGGTCGCCCTGGTCCTGATCCTGGGTGCGCGCCTGGTGGGGGCGCCCGCCGGGATCGAGGCCGCGGCGATCACGCGCGTGCTCTACCCCATGCTGGGCTTCTGGCTGCTAGCAGCGCTCGCGGTGCTAGCCTATCCGCGTGGCGCCGCCGCCTGGGGAGGCCGCGGCGCGCTTGCGGGTATCGGGCTGCTGGTGCTGGTGCCGCCGTGGCTCGCGGTGCTGTACATCCGCTCGCTGCCCCACGGCGAATACCTGGTCATCTACGCGATCGCGGTGATCGCTTTCGCGGACATCGGCGCCTACTTCGCCGGGCGCGCGATCGGCGGCGCGAAACTGATGCCGCGGGTCAGCCCCGGCAAGACCTGGGCCGGATTCGCCGGCGGCATGCTGGCGAGCCTGGCGCTCGCCGCCTGCGTCGGGGCTGGCGCGGGGCTGGGCGGGGCGCGGCTGGGCACCTGGGTGGCGCTGGCGGGCGCGAGCGCCCTGGTTTCGGTGTTCGGCGATCTGCTCGAAAGCATGGTGAAGCGCCATGGCGGATTGAAGGACAGCGGCTCGCTGCTGCCCGGACACGGCGGCTTGTTCGACCGGCTGGACAGCCTCACCGCGGGACTGCCGGTGCTGGCCTTCGGACTGCTGCAGGCGGGGAGTTTCTGGTGATGGACGAGCGGCAGCGGGTCACGGTCCTGGGGGCAACGGGCTCCATCGGCGAGAACACGCTCGACGTGATCGCGCGCCACGCCGGGCGCTACCGGGTGTTCGCGCTCAGCTGCGGCTCGCGCTGGCGCGAGCTGCTCGCGCAGTGCCGCGTGCACGCGCCCGATTACGCGGTGGTGGCGGACCACGCCGCGGCCACCGAGTTGCGCGCGGCGGTGCGTGCCGAAGGGCTGCGGGTCGAGGTGCTGGCGGGCGAGGCGGGCCTGGTCGAGATCGCCGCGCACCCCGATACCGACATCGTCATGGCGGCCATTGTCGGTGCGGCCGGGCTGATGCCCACGATCAGCGCCGCGCGCGCCGGCAAGCGCGTGCTGCTGGCGAACAAGGAAGCGCTGGTGATGGCGGGGCGCTTCTTCATGGATGCCGTGCGCGAGGGCAATGCCGCGCTGCTGCCCATCGACAGCGAACACAATGCGATCTTCCAGTGCCTGCCCGCTGGCTTTCGTCCCGGGCAGCAGTCGCCGGCGGTGCGCCGGCTGCTGCTCACCGCCTCCGGCGGGCCGTTTCGCAGCTGCCCGCTGGCCGATCTCGAGCACGTGACGCCGGCGCAGGCGGTGGCGCACCCGAACTGGGTGATGGGGCGCAAGATCTCGGTCGACTCGGCCACCATGATGAACAAGGGGCTGGAGCTGATCGAGGCCTGCTGGCTGTTCGGCATGCCGAGTTCGCGTATCGAGGTGCTGATCCACCCGCAGAGCGTGGTGCATTCGCTGGTCGAGTTCGTCGACGGCTCGGTGCTGGCGCAGCTGGGCAATCCCGACATGCGGGTGCCGATCGCCTGCGGCCTGTCATGGCCGGAGCGCATCGAGTCGGGCGCGGGCACGCTCGACCTGGTTGCCGGCGCGTCACTGGTCTTCGAGGCGCCGGATCTCGCGCGTTTTCCCTGCCTGGCGATCGCGATGGACGCCGCGCGCGCGGGGGGGCGCGCGGCGGTGGTGCTCAATGCCGCCAACGAGATCGCGGTGCAGGCCTTTCTCGAGGAGCGCATCGGCTTTACCCGCATCGCGCCGACAATTGCCCGGGTGCTCGATGCGCTCGGCTGCGCAGAACCGGAATCGCTGGAACATGTCCAAGCAATAGACCTCGAGGCGCGTGCCGTCGCGCAGCGCCTGCTGAAGAACGTCTGAGGAGGGAGGAGACATGGATCTGCTGTATACGGTGCTGATCACCCTGGTGACCTTGGGAATCCTGGTGGCGGTGCACGAGTTCGGCCATTTCTGGGTCGCGCGGCGTTGCGGTGTGAAGGTGCTTCGCTTCTCGATCGGCTTCGGCAAGGCGCTGTGGCGGCGCACCGCCCGCGACGGCACCGAGTACGTGATCGCCGCGGTGCCGCTGGGCGGCTACGTGAAGATGCTGGACGAACGCGAGGGTCCGGTCGCGCAGGAGGAGCTGGCGTTCAGCTTCAATCGCAAGCCGGTGTCGGCGCGCATGGCGATCGTCGCGGCCGGTCCGGCGGCGAATTTCGTGCTCGCGATCGTCGCGTTCTACGTGCTCTACATGATCGGCGTTCCCGGCCTGGCCCCGGTGATCGGCGATATCGCGCCGGGTTCGGTCGCCGAAGCCGCGGGGCTCGAGCGCGGGCAGGAGATCATCGCGGTCGATGGCGAGCCCACCCCGACGCGCCAGGCGGTCGCGATGCAGCTGCTGAAGCGGCTCGGCGAGAGCGGCGAGATCCGCTTCTCGGTGCGCTATCCGCAGACGCAAGCCGGTCTCACCTACGAGTCCTCGGCCCGGATCGAGGACTGGCTCATGGGCGAGGACGAGCCCGACCTGCTCGGCGG
This sequence comes from Pseudomonadales bacterium, assembly GCA_035433265.1. Classification (GTDB taxonomy): domain Bacteria; phylum Pseudomonadota; class Gammaproteobacteria; order Pseudomonadales; family UBA5518; genus UBA5518. The sequence goes on from DAORUQ010000008.1 coordinate 20,383, forward strand.
CCTGGGGATGTCCTACCTGATACCCGAGGTGCCGGCGCGCGTCGCCGAGGTCGTTGCCGGCAGTCCCGCGGAACGCGCCGGCATGCGTGCGGGCGACCTGATCGTCGCGGTGGACGGCGAGGCCGTGGCGTCCTGGGAGGCGTGGGTCGGCGTGGTGCGCGCGAATCCCGGCACCGCGCTCGCGGTAGAGGTCGAGCGCGAGCAGGCACGCGTGATGCTGCGCGTCACGCCCGCCGGCGTGCAGCAGAAGGACGGCAGCCGTGCGGGGCAGGTCGGCGTCAGCGTCGCCGAGCCGCAATGGCCGCCCGGGATGCTGCGCGTGGACCGTTACGGGCCGCTCGCGGCGTGGCGCCCGGCGCTGGCGCAGACGTGGTCGCTGGCCGTCTTCACCGTCGATTCCGTGAAGAAGATGTTCGAGGGCCTGATTTCGCCGAAAAACTTGAGCGGCCCCATCACGATTGCTAAAGTGGCGACCGATTCGGCGCGCTCGGGACTGGAGAGCTACATCAGCTTCCTGGCCCTGCTGAGCATCAGCCTCGGCGTGCTGAACCTGTTCCCCATTCCCGTGCTCGACGGCGGTCATCTGGTGTATTACCTCATCGAGATGATCAAGGGCAGCCCGGTGTCGGAGCGGGCGCAGATGCTGGGCTACCAGGTCGGTCTCGTGATCCTGGTAGGCGTGATGCTCCTGGCGTTCTACAACGACATCAACCGGCTGGCCGCCAACTGATCGCGGCCCCGGTCCAAATCCCAGCAATAGGAACTTCCAGAACTCCCCATGAAGCGCTTCCTGATCCTGCTTCCCCTGTTGCTGGGGCTCGCCCGGGCCGTGTTCGCCGAGAGCTTCGTCGTCACCGACATCCGCATCGAGGGCCTGCAGAGGATCTCGCCCGGCAGCGTGTTCAACGACATCCCGATCAAGGTGAACGACCGCATCGACCAGGCCGCGATCGCGCAGACCTCGCGCGCGCTGTTCAAGTCCGGCAACTTCGACGACGTGCAGATCGGCCGCGACGGCGACGTGCTGGTGATCACGCTGGTGGAGCGCCCGTCGATCAGCGAGATCAACATCGACGGCAACAAGGCGATCAAGACCGAGGACCTGCTCGAGGGGCTGAAGGGCTCCGGGCTCGCGGTGGGACAGGTGTTCCAGCGCGCCACGCTGGAGCAGATGCGCGTCGAGCTGCAGCGCCAGTACGTGAGCCAGGGCCGCTATGACGCCACGATCGAGACCGAGGTGGCCGAGCAGGCGCGCAACCGCGTCGCGGTCAACATCGACATCAACGAAGGCAGCGTCGCCAGGATCAAGCACATCAATATCGTCGGTAACACGGTGTACGGCGATCGCGACCTGGTGGATCTTTTCGAGCTGAAGACCACCGGCTGGTTCTCGTGGCTCAGCGGCAACGACAAGTACTCGCGCGAGAAGCTCAACGGCGGCCTGGAGAGCCTCAGCTCCTACTACCTCGACCGCGGCTACATCCGTTTCAACATCGATTCTACCCAGGTCGCGATCACGCCGGACCGCAGCGCGGTCTACATCACCGTCAACGTGACCGAGGGCGAGAAGTACAAGGTCACCAAGGTCGATCTCTCGGGCGACATCGTGATTCCGGAGTCGGAGATGCGCGGTTTCCTGCTGCTGCGCGACGGGCAGGACTTCTCGCAGGTACAGGTGACCAACACCGAGGAGATGATCACGCAGCGCCTCGGCGTCGAGGGTTACACCTTCGCCAAGGTCAACGGCATCCCCGAGATCGACGACGAGAACAAGACGGTCGCGCTGAAGTTCTTCGTCGACCCGGGCAAGCGGACCTACGTGCGCCGCATCGAGTTCCGCGGCAACACCAAGTCGGTCGACGAGGTGCTGCGCCGCGAGATGCGCCAGATGGAGTCGGCGCCGGCGTCTTCGGCGCAGATCGAGCAGTCGCGCGTGCGCGTCGAGCGCCTCGGCTTCTTCAAGGAAGTGAAGACCGAGAACGTCCCGGTGCCCGGCACCGACGACATGATCGACGTGCAGTACACGGTCGAGGAGCAGTCCTCGGGCTCGATCGGGGCGAGCGTCGGCTACGCGCAGGACGCCGGCCTGATCCTCGGCGCGAACCTGCAGCAGAACAACTTCCTCGGGACCGGCAAGCAGGTCGGCATCGGGCTGAATTCCAGCAAGTACCAGGATCTCTACAGCTTCAACTACGTGAACCCGTACTACACTCCGGACGGCGTGAGCCGCGGTTTCTCGGTGTTCTACCGTTCCACCGACCTCGAGGAGATCAACGTCGCGAGCTACACCACCGACACCATCGGCGGCACGATGAGCTTCGGCTACCCGATCAGCGAGACGCAGCGTCTCGGCCTCAGCCTCGGCGTCAACCGCACCGACATCAGTGCCGGTATCGGCGCGGTGCAGGAGATCTCGGGCAGCCCGCGCCCGATAGACGATGCCATCGGCTACACCAGGCAGGACGAGCTGAACGATTTCGGCTATCCCGACCTGGAGAACATCAGGGCGCCGGTTCCGGACGAATTCTTCAAGAGCGATATTCCGACCGGATTCCTCGACATCTACGGCGACAGCTTCGATAATTTCCTGGTGACCGGCAGCTGGTCGCAGTTCGCGCTGAACCGCGGCCAGCTGGCGACCCGAGGCTACTCGCAGAACCTCTCGCTGCAGGTGGCAACTCCCGGCAGCGATCTCGAGTACTACAAGCTCACCTACAACGGCCAGGTCTTCATCCCGCTGTGGCGCCAGTTCACCTTGCGCCTGCGCAGCGATCTCGGCTACGGCGACGGCTGGGGCGACACCGATGAGCTGCCGTTCTTCGAGAACTTCTTCGCGGGCGGCTTCCGCTCGGTGCGCGGCTTCAAGGCCAACACGCTGGGGCCGCAGAGCACGCCGGCGGTGCGTTACCAGATCCTTAATTTGCCGGTGTACGACGCGCAGGGCAACATCGTCGACCTCGAGGACAAGTACGTCTACATCACCTGCCTCGGGCCGACGTACGACGCCAAGGGCAATTTCCTCGGCTGTACCAACTCAGGCGAGGAGAAGATCATTCACAACCCGGTCTACAGCGGCAACAGCGAGAACCGCCCGTTCGGTGGCGACGTCCTCGTCGAGGGCAGCGCCGAGGTCCTGTTCCCGCTGCCGTTCATCAAGGACCAGCGCTCGGTGCGCACCGGCGTGTTCCTCGATTTCGGTAATGTTTTTGATACCAATTGCAGTGCCACGCAAGTAGTATGCTCCGACCTTGATTTCGGCGAATTGCGGTATTCGGTAGGCTTTGGAGTCACGTGGATCACCGGCTTCGGACCCATCACGTTCAGTCTTGCCAAGCCGCTCAACGACGAGCGAACGGACAAGACCGAAATCTTCCAGTTCTCGCTGGGTCAGGGTTTTTGACGAATTTTCCCCGAATCACATCCGCATCTTTGGAGTCCTGACGTGAAGCGCTTTGGTCGTGCTGCCGTAATTGCCTGCCTGATGACCCTTGCTCCCGGTCTTGCGTTCGCGCAGGGCAAGGTTGCCGTGCTCAACCTCGAGGCGGCGGTGTTCAACACCGAGGAGGCGAAGAAGCAGATCGAGGCGTTGCGCCAGACGCCGGAGTACCTCGCGAACAAGAAGGAGGCCGAAGGCCTCAAGAAGCAGTACGAGGACCTGGTTGCGCAGTTCAACAAGAACCGCGAGGTCATGAGCGCCGAGCAGGAAGAAGAGCAGGGGCGCAAGATCAAGCAGATCGGCACCGACCTCGAATTCGTGGCCAAGAAACTGCAGCAGTCCGAGCGCGAAGTGGCGCAGCGCATCATGCGCGAGATGATGCCGCGCGCGAACACCGTCGTGATGGACCTGCTCAAGGCCGAGGGCGTCGGCCTGCTGCTGAACGCGCAGGCGGCGCTGTTCGCCGAGCCCGGCTTCAGCCTCGATGCCAAGGTCACCGAAAAGCTGAACCAGACCAAGAAGTGACGCGACCCCGGGACGGCTGAGTCCCGGGCTCACATCCGGCCGCGGCGCCACGCCGCTGCGGCCTGCCGGCTCCTGCGCGCCCCCGCCGCCATTGCGCTCGCGCGGGTGGGGGCCGATCATCTCGATAAGGAGGCCGCCGGATGCTGATGGACGTCAACGAGGTTCGCGAATACCTGCCGCACCGTTACCCGTTCCTGCTGGTGGATCGCGTGCTGGAACTGGACCCCGGCAAGTCGATCGTCGCGTACAAGAACGTGAGCGTGAACGAAGGCTTCTTCCAGGGCCATTTCCCCGATCTCCCGGTGATGCCCGGCGTGCTGATCGTCGAGGCCATGGCGCAGGCGGCGGGCATCCTCGGCTTCCGGACCATGAACAAGAAGCCGGCCGACGGCTCGATCTACTACTTCGTCGGCGCCGACGACCTGCGCTTCAAGCGTCCCGTGGTGCCGGGCGACCGGCTGCAGCTCGAAGCCTCGATACTCACCGAGAAGCGCGGCATCTGGAAGTTCTCCTGCCGCGCCAGCGTCGATGGTCAGACCGCCTGCGAGGCCACGATACTCTGCGCGGA
>DAORUQ010000008.1:25011-38666 GCA_035433265.1 Pseudomonadales bacterium
GCCGCGCCAGCGTCGATGGTCAGACCGCCTGCGAGGCCACGATACTCTGCGCGGATCGCAAGCGCTGATCGCGCGCTTGCTGCCGGAACCGCGCCCGTGACGGACTGGCGCGGGGTGCTGGCCTCGGGCGTGCTGCTCGCCGGCGTCGACGAGGCCGGGCGCGGTCCGCTCGCCGGCGACGTGATCGCCGGCGCGGTGATCCTCGATCCGGCACGCCCGGTGCCCGGTCTGCGCGATTCCAAGAAAGTCTCCCGTGCGCGCCGCCCGCAACTGGCCGCGGCCGTGCGCGAGGCAGCGCAGGCGTGGGCGATCGGGCGGGCCAGCGTCGCGGAGATCGATCGCCTGAACATCCTGCAGGCCAGCCTGCTCGCGATGCGGCGCGCCGTGGAGGCGCTCGCGCTCGCGCCGCAGTTCGTGCTGGTGGATGGCAACCGCTGCCCGGCGTGGGCATATCCCGCGCTGGCCGTCGTGGGCGGCGATGACCTGGTGCCGGCGATCAGCGCTGCCTCGGTGCTGGCCAAGGTGGAGCGCGACGCGGAGATGGTCGCGCTGGATGCGCTGTATCCGGGCTACGGCTTTGCCGCGCACAAGGGCTACCCGACCGCGGAGCACCTGGCGGCGCTGCGCCGCCTCGGTGCGAGTCCGGTGCACCGGCGCTCCTTTGCGCCGGTGCGGGCCGCGGTTGCACAATGCGCGCTGGACCAGGAATGAGGCTGCCATGAGCGCGGGTTTCGTACATCTGAGGCTGCATTCGGAATATTCGCTGATCGACGGGCTGGTGCGTGTCGATGAACTGGTCGAGCGCGCAGTCGCGCTCGGCATGCCCGCGGTCGCGCTCACCGACCACACCAACCTGTTCGCGCTGATCAAGTTCTACAAGGAGGCGCAGTCGGCCGGCATCAAGCCGATCGTCGGCTGCGACGTGCGCGTGGAGCACGAGGGGCAGACCCATGCGCTCACGCTGCTGGTTGGCGCGCAGGAGGGTTACCGCAACCTGACCCGGCTGATCTCCAGGGGCTGGCTCGAAGGCCAGCAACTCGGGCGGCCGGTGCTCGCGCGCGCGTGGGTGGAGGAGTTTTCCGGCGGGCTGATCGCGCTCTCGGGCGGTCGCGAGGGCGACATCGGCCAGGCGCTGCTCGGGGGCAGGGCGGAGCAGGCCTCGCAGCTGCTCGATTACTGGATGGCGCTGTTCCCCGAGCGTTTCTATCTCGAGGTGAGCCGCACCGGGCGTGCGCAGGAAGAGGATTACCTGCACCTGGCAGTGGCGCTCGCCGGGCGCCACGGTTGCCCGGTGGTGGCGACCAACGACGTGCGCTTCCTCGATCGCAGCGACTACGAGGCCCACGAGGCGCGGGTGTGCATCCACGAGGGCCGCACGCTGAACGACCCGCGCCGCCAGCGCCAGTACAGCCCGTACCAGTACCTGCGCAGCGCCGCGGAGATGGCCGAGCTGTTCGCGGACCTGCCCGAGGCGCTGGAGAACAGCGTCGAGATTGCCCGGCGCTGCAACATCGGCATCGAGCTCGGCAAGGCCTACCTGCCCGACTACCCGGTGCCGGCGGGCATGGACATCGCCACCTTCCTCGGGCGCGCGGCCCACGACGGGCTCGAGGAGCGGCTCGCGCGCGTCGCGGATCGCGAGGCGCGCGAGCCGGAGTACCGCGCGCGGCTCGATTTCGAGCTGCAGACCATCAACTCCATGGGCTTCGCCGGCTACTTCCTGATCGTGATGGACTTCATCCGCTGGGCCAAGAACAACGGCGTGCCGGTGGGGCCGGGGCGCGGCTCGGGAGCGGGTTCGCTGGTGGCCTACGCGCTCGGCATCACCGACCTCGATCCGCTGCAGTACCAGTTGCTGTTCGAGCGCTTCCTGAACCCCGAGCGGGTGTCGATGCCGGACTTCGACGTCGATTTCTGCATGGAGGGGCGCGACCGCGTGATCGCCTATGTGGCCGACACCTACGGGCGCGAGGCGGTGTCGCAGATCATCACCTTCGGCACCATGGCGGCGAAGGCCGTGGTGCGCGACGTGGCGCGCGTGCAGGGCAAGCCCTACGGCATGGCCGACAAGCTCTCGAAGCTGATCCCCTTCGAGGTCGGCATGACGCTCGAGAAGGCGATGGCGCAGGAGCAGGCGTTGCGCGACTTCGTCGAGCAGAACGAGGACGTTGCCGAGATCATGGAAATGGCCTTCAAGCTGGAGGGTCTCGCGCGCAACGTCGGCAAGCACGCCGGTGGCGTGGTGATCGCGCCGACCACGCTGACCGATTTCGCGCCGCTGTACGCGGACGATTCCGGCGGCGGCCTGGTGACGCAGTTCGACAAGGACGACGTCGAGAAGGTCGGGCTGGTGAAGTTCGACTTCCTCGGGCTGCGCACGCTCACGATCATCGACTGGGCGCTGGCGATCATCAACCGGCGTCTTGCCGTCGAGGGCCGTGCGCCCATCGACATCACGACGATCCCGCTCGACGACGCCAGCGTCTATGCGCTGCTGACGCGCGCCGAGACGACCGCGGTGTTCCAGCTCGAATCGCGCGGCATGAAGGACCTGATCAAGCGCCTCAAGCCCAGCTGCTTCGAGGACATCGTGGCGCTGGTGGCGCTGTTCCGCCCGGGGCCGCTGCAGTCGGGCATGGTCGATGACTTCATCGACCGCAAGCACGGCAAGCAGGCGGTGCGCTACCCGCACCCGTGGCTGGAACCGATCCTCGAGAACACCTACGGCGTCATCCTGTACCAGGAGCAGGTGATGCAGATCGCGCAGGTGCTCGCCGGCTACACGCTGGGCGGTGCCGACATGCTGCGCCGCGCGATGGGCAAGAAGAAGCCCGAGGAAATGGCCGAGCAGCGCGAGATATTCCTCGCCGGCGCGCGCACCAACGATATCGACCCCGCCGTCGCCGGCTCGATATTCGACCTGATGGAGAAGTTCGCGGGCTACGGCTTCAACAAGTCGCACTCGGCCGCCTACGCACTGGTGTCGTACCAGACGGCCTGGCTCAAGCGGCATTTCCCGGCCGAGTTCATGGCCGCGGTGCTGTCCTCGGAAATGCACAACACCGACAAGGTCGTGGTGCTGATCGAGGAGTGCCGGCACATGAAGCTGCCGCTGGTGCTGCCGGACGTGAACGCCAGCGAGTTCCGCTTCACCGTCAACGCGCGCGGCGAGGTGGTCTATGGCCTCGGCGCGATCAAGGGCATCGGCGAGGGGCCGGTCGAGAGCCTCGTCGCGGCGCGCGAGGCTGGCGGTCCGTTCCGCGACCTGTTCGATTTCTGCCGCCGCACCGATCCGCGCAAGGTCAACAAGCGCGCGCTCGAGGCGCTGATCCGTTCCGGCGCGCTGGATGGACTCGGCGCGTCCAGGCCGGTACTGATGGCCGCGATGGGCGAGGCGCTGAAGGCGGCCGAGCAGCAGGCGCGCAACCAGGACGTCGGCCTGCTCGACATGTTCGCCGACACGGCGGCGCCCGCGCTCGCCGCGGACGTTTACGCCGATTTCGCGCAGGCGCCGGCGTGGAGCGCGCGCGAGCGGCTGCGCGGCGAGAAGGAGACGCTCGGGCTCTACGTGACCGGGCATCCCATCGACGACCACGAGGCCGAGATCTCGCAGTTCATCCGCACGCGAATCGTGCAGTTGCGCGCCGACCAGGAGCCGCAGCGCATCGTGGGGCTGGTGGTCGGCATGCGCACGATGAAGAGCAAGCGCGGTGACGACATCGCCTTCGTGCAGCTCGACGACCGCACCGCGCGCATCGAGGTGACGCTGTTCGCCGATACCTACCGTTCCTGCCGCGAGCACGTGGTGAAGGACAACTTCCTCGTCGTCGAGGGCGTGGTCAGCCTCGACGATTTCTCGGGGGCGCTGCGCATGCGCGCCAACGAGGCCTACACGCTGGGCGAGGCGCGCCGGCGCTTCGCCCGCGAGCTGGTGCTGCAACTCGGAGCGGAGGATTTCGGACCCGATTTCCCGGAGGCGCTGGGGCGTCTGCTCGGCGGTGGGCGCTCGCGCGAGGGCTGCGCGGTGCGGGTGCTCTACAGCGCCCCCGATGCGAGGGCCGAGATCAGTCTCGGGGCCGAGTGGCGACTGTCGCCCAGCGACGAGGCGCTGGGGCGCCTGCGCGAGCGCTTCGGCCCCGAGCGCGTGCGGCTGCGCTACGCCTGAGCGGGTTTGCTGCGCATGGAAGTTTTGCGGTCGCCTTGCTAAGCTTGCTCTCCCGATTTTGCGTGCTCCAGGATCCCGGCCCTCGATGAATCCCAACTTTCTCGATTTCGAACAGCCCATCGCCGAGCTCGAGGCAAAAATCGAGGAACTGCGGCTGGTAGGCAACGACAACGAGATCAACATCACCGAGGAAATCGAGAAGCTCCGGCTCAAGAGCGACCGCCTCACGGAGAAGATCTACTCGGGCCTGACGCCGTGGCAGATCGTGAAGGTGGCCCGTCACCCGCGCCGCCCCTACACGCTCGACTATATCGAGCGCATTTTCACCGATTTCGACGAACTGCACGGCGACCGCCATTTCGCCGACGACAACGCGATCGTGGGCGGCATGGCGCGCCTGGATGGTATCCCGGTCATGGTCATCGGCCAGGAGAAGGGACGCAGCGTGCCGGAGAAGGTGCTGCGCAATTTCGGCATGCCCAAGCCCGAGGGCTACCGCAAGGCGATGCGGTTGATGCAGCTTGCCGAGCGCTTTGCGCTGCCCGTGATCACGCTGATCGACACTCCCGGCGCCTATCCCGGCATCGACTCCGAGGAACGGGGCATCAGCGAGGCGATCGCGCAGAACCTGGCCGTGATGTCGCGCCTGCGCACCCCGATCATCTGCGTCGTGATCGGCGAGGGCAGCTCGGGCGGGGCTATCGGCATCGGTGTGGGCGACCACCTGGCGATGCTGCAATACGCCACCTACTTCGTGATCTCCCCGGAAGGCTGCGCGAACATCATCTGGAAGACCTCCGAGAAGGCGCCCGAGGCCGCGGAGGCCATGGGGGTTACCTCCGGCGTGCTGCAGGAGCTCGGCATCGTCGATGCGACCATCCCCGAGCCGCTCGGCGGCGCGCACCGCGACGTCGACGCCATGGCCACGCGCATCCGCGAGCACCTGGCTACCGAGCTCGCGCGCCTCAAGGCCGTGCCGCTCGAGGAATTGCGTGAAACGCGTTTCCAGCGCCTGATGTCCTACGGCACCCGCTGACCGCGATGCCGTGATCACCCCCGCCCTCTGCCTGCCGCTGCTGGAGCAGTTCCCGGCGGCGAGGCGCTGGGTGATCGCCTACAGCGGCGGTCTGGACTCCCATGTACTGCTGCACCTGTGCGCGCGGTTGCGCGAGCTGCGCCCCGGCGTGCCGCCGGTGGTGGCCCTTCACGTCAACCACGGCGTGCAGCGGCAAGCCGATGCGTGGACGGCACACTGCGCCGGTGTGTGCGGCGCGCTGGGGATTCCCTTCTTCGCGCGGCGTGCGGAGCTGCTTGCGACCGACGCCGCGCAGCCCTCCGAGGATGCGTTGCGGGCGGCGCGCTACCGGGTCTTCGAGCAGTTCTGCGCCGGGGACGACCTGCTGCTGCTCGCGCACCAGCGCGAGGACCAGGCGGAGACCGTGCTGCTGCGCCTGTTGCGCGGCGCGGGCGTGGCCGGTCTCGCCGGCATGCCGCGCGAGCGTGCCTGCGGCCGCGCGCGGCTGTGCCGGCCGCTGCTGGAGACCGGGCGCGCGCAGCTGCGCGCCTATGCCGAGGCCGAGGGCTTGCGCTGGGTCGAGGATCCCAGCAACCACTGTCCCGACTACGACCGCAATTACCTGCGCCTCGGCGTGATGCCGTTGCTCGCCGCGCGCTGGCCCGGCGCCGTCATGAGCGTGGCGCGCGCCGCCCACAGCCTGGGGCAGGCCGCCGCGATCTGTGCCGAACGCGCCGACGAGGACCTGCGCGAGTGCGCCGGCAGCGATCGCTACGGCCAGGCCTTCCTGGCGCTCGCGACGTGGCGCGCGCTCGGCGCGGCGCGCGCCACGTCGGCACTGCGCGCCTGGCTCGCGCGTCGCGGTGCCGGCTGGCCGGACGCACAGACGCTCGCGACGCTGGAACGCGAGGTGATCGGTGCGCGCCGCGATGCCCAGCCCCGCCTGGTGCTCGGCGCGGTGGTGGTGCGTCGCTACCGCGAGTGCCTCTACGCGCTCCCGGCGCAGAGCGAAGCCGGGGTGCCCGTCGGGGCCGCCATCGTGCCGGATACGCCACTGTGCCTGCCCGGTGCCGGGCGCATCGTGCTGGGCTCGGGCCGCGGGGGAGGCCTGCGTCCCGGTCAGACCTACCGGATCGGTTTCGGGGCGCCGGGTTGGCATTGTCGTCCCGCCGGGCGCCCGCGCAAGACGCTGGCGCAGCTGGCACAGGAGCACGGCGTGCCGCCCTGGCTGCGCGCTCGCCTGCCGCTGCTGTATGTCGATGGGGAACTCGCCGCGGTGGCGGATCTGTGCGTGTGCGAGGGTTTTGTGGCGCCGCCGGGTGCCGCGTCGCTACGCCTGGACTGGCGCCCGGGCTGAGACTTTCACCGCGCTGGTGCGGGCGCGGCCTTGCGGCTGCGGCGGGCGTAGTACGATTGCGAGGCTCCGGGCGCGCGGCGGCTCACCACTTGAGGATGTCGAGCGCCTTGGCGATCTCCGGGCGCAGGGTCAGCACGGTATCGGCGTTCACCGAGCCGATGGTGATGTCTTCCTCGAAGAACAGCGCGGCGCCGGGGTAGTGGTCCTTCTTGCGGCTGCCCGGGTTGTAAGCCAGTTCGTCGCAGACCCGCCGCGCGACCTCGGCGTACTCCGCGAACGCGCCCTCGGCGCTGGCGTAGTCGCCGACGCGGCTGATGGCCTTGACGCTCAGGCGCTGCCCCGGTGCCTTGCCGTGGATCGCGAGCATCATTTTCTGCGTGCGTGACAGCTTGGGTTCGATGCCGATGATCGCATCGGCGATCTCGCGCGCGGCAGGTTTCTTCTTGCCGCGTTGCCTGCGTTTTTCCTGCTGTATTTCGTCGACGATGGCGCGCAGCGCGTCGATGATCTCCTCGAGGTCGGTGCCCTCGTAATCGGCGATGCGCTCCTTGTTCTTCCAGGCACGCCCGCGGTATTCATCGTTCCAGAAGCGGGCGATCAGGTCGTAATTGCAGTAATCCTCTTTCAGAACGCGTTTGTCGGATTCGACGAGGGGCAATTGCGGCATCCGGGACCTCTGTTGTCGGGCATCTCCGCCGCAGCCGCTGATTGGGTGGACAGGGCGCGGCTGTGGGCTCCTGGCGCGAGGCGCCGCATTCTTTCCATTTGGAAATTCAAATGTCAAGAATATTCTTGCGCACTCCTGAACGGCTCGACGGCCGCCTGTCGGGGCGTCTGCCAGCCTTGCCGCAGTGGGGGGGGTTCGAGCATAATGCCGCGCTCGTCAGGACGGCGGCCCCCTGTCAATGGTGGCCCCGGTCGGTCCCCTCGCAACGCTGGACGATGAATCCCGCCAGGCCCGGAAGGGAGCAACGGTAGTCGTTGACGCGTGTGCCGGGGTGTGGCTGGCCGGGGCTGCCACCCTTAGCGGACGGGGCGGGTATAATCCCGCCCCTCCACGCAATCCAGGACCCTCAGGTCGCAATGTCATATCAGGTACTCGCGCGACGCTGGCGCCCGCAGACCTTCGCGCAGATGGTCGGTCAGGAACACGTGCTGCGGGCGCTGGTCAATGCGCTCGAACGCAACCGCCTGCACCACGCCTATCTCCTCACCGGAACCCGTGGTGTCGGCAAGACCACGCTGGCGCGGCTGATCGCCAAGTGCCTGAACTGCGAGCAGGGTATCTCGGCCTCGCCCTGCGGCGAGTGTTCGGCCTGCCGGGAGATTGCCGAGGGCCGCTTCGTCGACCTGCTCGAGATCGACGCGGCCTCGCGCACCAAGGTCGAGGACACCCGCGACCTGCTCGAGAACGTGCAGTACGCGCCGGCGCGCGGGCGCTTCAAGGTCTACCTGATCGACGAAGTGCACATGCTCTCGACGCACTCCTTCAATGCGTTGCTCAAGACGCTGGAAGAGCCGCCGCCGCACGTGAAGTTCCTGCTGGCGACCACCGACCCGCAGAAGCTGCCGGCCACCGTGCTCTCGCGCTGCCTGCAGTTGCACCTGAAGAACCTGAGCCCCGAGCAGATTTCCGCGCACCTCGCGCATGTGCTGCGCGAGGAAGGCATCGGCTTCGAGGATCCTGCGCTCTGGGAGCTTGCGGTGGCGGCCGAAGGCAGCATGCGCGACGCGCTGAGCCTCACCGACCAGGCGATCGCGCATGGCGGCGGCAGCGTGGCCAGCGCGACGGTGACCGAGATGCTCGGTTACATCGAGCGTGAACTGCTGCGCGCGCTGGTCGAGGCGCTGCTGCAGGCCTCGGCCGAGAACGTGCTTGCCGTGGTCGCCGATATGGCGGCGCACGGCGCCGACTTCGAGCGCGCACTGGCCGAACTGCTGGCGGTGCTGCACCGCGTGGCGCTGGCGCAGACGGTGCCGGCGACGCTCGCAGCCATGCACGCCGAGCGCGAGCGCTTCGCGCACTGGGCCGCGCTCGCCTCGCCCGCCGATGTGCAGCTGTATTACCAGATCGGATTGATGTGCCGTCGTGACCTGCCCTATGCGCCGGATGCGCGCAGCGGGTTCGAAATGGCCCTGCTGCGGATGCTCGCTTTCCGCCCGGCGCAGCCGGCGGATGCGCGCAGCGCCGCCGCGCCGCCCTCGCCGCGCGCCACGGTGCCCCGCAACGAACCCGCCGCGCAGGGGGCGGTGGCCCCGCCAAAAAAGCCTGAACCGGCGGCTTGCGGGCCGGCCGGTGTTCACGCTGCCCCCCGGCCTTCGGCTCCGACCGAGCCGGGCCCCGCGGTGGCGCCGCCGGCCGCGCTTGGCGAGGCTCCTGCAAGCGCGGGAGCTCCGGCGGCGGAGCCCGCGACGCCGGCAGCCGGCGTGGTGTCTGGCGCGGCGCCGACGCAGGCAATCCGGCAGGGCGATACCGCGCCCGCCGCTCGGTTGGCCGATGTGAACCCGGGCAACTGGCACCGGCTGCTGGCGGAGTGCGAGCTGGGCGGCATGGCAGGCACGGTGGCCTCGCACTGCCTGCCGGAGGCGGTGGAGGGCGCGACGCTGCAACTGCTGTTGCAGCAGGAGCACGAGATCCTGTACCAGCCGCAGTGCGACGAGCGCATCGCCGCGGCGCTGGCGAGCCGCTTCGGGCACGCGGTGACCGTGCGCGTGCGCCCGGCGCGGGTCGAGGGCGAGACGCCGGCGGAGCGCGCCGCGCGCCTCGCCGCCGAGCGCCAGCAGCAGGCGGTCGCCGCGATCGAAGCCGACGCCAACGTGCGCATGTTGATGGAGAATTTTTCCGGGAAACTGCACCGCGACTCGATCACGGTGCCGGAGCCCGCAGACACCGGGAGGGAAGGGGCGTGAAAGGCCTGAACGATTTGCTCAAGCAGGCGCAGCAACTGCAGGAACAGGTGAAGAACGCGCAGGAGGACATCGCGCGCCAGGAAGTGCAGGGCGAGGCCGGCGGCGGGCTGGTGCGCGTCACGATGACGGGGCGTCACGACGTGCGCCGGGTGCATATCGAGCCTTCGCTGCTCGGCGAGGATCGCGAAGTGATCGAGGACCTCGTCGCGGCGGCGGTCAACGACGCGGTGCGCCGCGTCGAGGCGCTGCAGCGCGAGAAGCTGGCGGGCGCTGCGGGTGGGCTGTCGCTGCCCGAAGGCTTCAAGCTGCCGTTCTGAGCACGGGGATTCGAGGCGATGCGATTCGGTCCGTTGATCGACCAGCTGATGGAGGCCTTCCAGTGCCTGCCCGGCGTGGGTCCGAAGTCCGCGCAGCGCATGACGCTGCACCTGCTCGAGCGTGACCGCGCCGGTGGCGAGCTCCTGGCCCAGGCGCTGGAACGGGCGCTGGCGCGCGTGGGCCGCTGTGCGCGCTGCCGCAATCTCAGCGAGGCGCAATTGTGCCCGATCTGCGCCAGCGATCGGCGCGACCGCGGCGTGCTGTGCGTCGTCGAGACGCCGGCCGATGTGCTGGCGGTGGAGCAGGCCGGCGGTTACGCCGGGCTCTACTTCGTGCTGCTGGGGAGGTTGTCGCCGATCGATGGCATCGGGCCGGCCGAGCTCGGGCTCGACCTGCTGGCGCAGCGCGTCAGGGACGAGGGCGTGAAGGAAGTGATCCTCGCCACCAACCCCACGGTGGAGGGCGAGGCAACCGCCTATTTCATCACCGAGCAGCTGCGCGGAGCCGGGGTCGCGGTGTCGCGCATAGCGCACGGCGTGCCGCTCGGTGGCGAACTCGAATATGTCGATGGCGGCACGCTGCAGCACGCCTTCCAGGGACGCAAGCCGGTATGAGTTCAGGCATCGTGGAAACCTTCAACGGCATGCCCGTGCACTTCATCGACGCGCAGGACGCACTCGAGACTGCGGCCGCGCGTTGGCTGCGCCGGGAGGTGGTGGCGCTGGACACCGAGTTCATGCGCGTGCGCACCTTCCACGCGCAGGCGGCGCTGTTCCAGGTCTGCGACGGTGAAGCCTGCTACCTGGTCGATCCGCTCGCCGTCGCTGACCTGGCGCCGCTGGCGCGCCTGCTCGATGCGCGCGACGTGCTCAAGGTCATGCATTCCTGCTCCGAGGACCTCGAGGTCTGCGAGCGCCACCTCGGCGCGCTGCCCGAACCGCTGGTCGACACGCAGATCGTCGCGGCATTCTGCGGTTACCCGCTGTCGGTCGGTTACCAGAAGATGCTCGCCACGGAATTCGACGTGCACCTCGGCAAGTCCGAGACGCGCACAGACTGGCTGCAGCGGCCGCTGTCGCCAGCCCAGATCCACTACGCCGCCGAGGACGTTGCCTTCCTGCCCGCGCTGTGGCGCGTGCTCGCGCAGTGCCTGGCGGGCAAGCCGGCCGGCGACTGGGCGCGCGAGGAATGCGCCGCGACCGTGGCCCGCTTCCGCGCGCGCACCGGCGCGGACTGGCGCGCGCTCGGTGGTGCCTGGCGGCTGGACCGGCGCGGGCTCGCCGTGCTGAGCGCGCTGCATGCGTGGCGCGAGGAGACCGTGCGCACGCGCGACCTGCCGCGCAGCTGGCTGGTGCCGGACGCGGCGCTGCTGCGGCTGGCGGAACTGCGGCCGCAGCGCGAGGAACAGCTCGTCGCGGTCGAGGACCTGCCCGAGGGCGTGCGGCGTCGCTACGGGCGCGCAATCATCGAGCAGGTCGCCACGGCGCTCGCGCTCGAGGCCGGGGAGTTGCCGCCGGCAGTGCCGCCGCCGCTGGATACCGCGCAGGGGCGCCGGCTTAAGGCGCTGCGCGCGCACGCGATCACGCGTGGCGAGGCGCTGGGTGTCGCGCCCGAGATGCTGGCGCGGCGACGAGATTTCGAGGAGCTGCTGCGGTGGTGCGACGCTGGCGAGGGCGCGCAGCCCCCCGCGGTGCTCGGCGGCTGGCGGCGCGAGGTGATCGGCGAGGAACTGCTCGCGCTGGCGCGCAAGGGGGCGGCATGAAATCCATCTGCGCGGTGTACCGTTCGCGCCGCAATCCGGACACCTATCTCTACGTCGATCACCACGAGGGCCTGAGCCGTGTGCCCGAGGCCCTGCAGCGCGAGCTCGGCGGCACCGAGCGCGCGATGACGCTGGTGCTGACGCCGCAGCGGCGCCTGGCGCGCACCAGCGCGGCCGAGGTCCTGCGCGCCATCCGTGAACAGGGCTATTATCTGCAGATGCCGCCATTGCCGGAGGGGCTGCGGGTGCAGGGCAGGGACGCGACATGATGAACGCATCCGACTACGCGCTCGCGTGGTCGCTCTACCTGCTCGCGTGCGCGGTGGTCCTGTTCACGGTGTGGGGCCTGAGCGCGCGCTTCTGGTCCTGGATCAAGGATCCGCTGCGCGCGGTGGCGGCGGTGTTGCTGCTGACGCCGGGCAGCGTGGATGCCGAGGGTAACTTCCTCGCGCCGGCGATCTTCATCGTGGCATTCGAGTTGCTCACCGTCGAGGACGGCGGTATCGGGCCGCTGCTCGGCGTGCGCCTGCTGCTGTTCGTGATCGGCGCGGTGCTCGCCGCCTGGGTGCTGCGTGCACTGTGGTACTGGCTGGTGGCCAGCCGGCGTACCGGGGCGGTGCCGCAGGCGCCGGCCAATCCCGCGTCTCGCACAGCGCAGCTGCGCACGGTCGACATCCGCGACCGCAGCAGCGGCCGCGATCGCTCCTGAGCCGATTCAGCTCATCGCCTGCACCAGCTCGCGTTCGCTGAAGCGGCCCTCGAACAACGGGCTGCGCAGGTAGCGCTCGCCCGAATCGGGCAGTATCACCACGATCGTCTTGCCCAGGTGCTGCGGCTGGCGCGCCACCCGCGCCGCGGCGGCGACGGCGGCGCCGCAGGAAATGCCGGCGAGGATGCCTTCCTCGCGCATCAGCCGGTGCGCGTACTCCATGGCCTCGTCGTCGCTCACCGGTTCCACCTGGTCGATCAGGGAGAGATCGAGGTTCTGCGGCACGAAACCGGCGCCGATGCCCTGGATCTTGTGCGGGGCGTGGGTCGGCGTCCTGCCCGCGAGCGTGTCCCTGATCATCGTCGTGGAGGCCGGTTCCACGGCCACCGCCGTGATCGCCTTGCCCATGGTCGTCTTGATGTAGCGCGCGACACCGGTGATCGTGCCGCCGGTGCCCACGCCGGCCACGAACACGTCGATATTGCCCTCGGTGTCGCGCCAGATCTCGGGGCCGGTGGTGCGCTCGTGAATCGCGGGATTGGCGGGATTGCGGAACTGCTGCAGCATCAGGTGGCGCGCCGGGTCGCGGGCCACGATCTCCTCGGCCTTTGCGATCGCGCCTTTCATGCCCAGCGCGCCGTCCGTGAGCACCAGGTTGGCGCCCAGCGCCGTCATCAGCTGGCGCCGTTCGAGGCTCATCGTGTGCGGCATCGTCAGGGTGAGCCGGTAGCCGCGCGCGGCCGCCACGAACGCGAGCGCGATGCCGGTGTTGCCGCTGGTGGGTTCCACGAGCTCGATACCCGGCTTGAGGCTGCCGTCCTCCTCGGCCGCCCAGATCATGCTCGCACCGATGCGGCACTTCACGGAAAAGGCCGGGTTGCGGCTTTCGAGCTTGGCGTAGACCTTGCCTTCGGCAACGCGGTTCAGACGTACCAGCGGGGTATTGCCGATCGAGTAGCTGTTGTCGGGGAAGATGTTCATTGCGGTGCTCCTCTGCCCGGAATGTACTGTTTCGGTCCAGCGACCGGGGAGCTCAAGGCTACTACCGGCGCCGGGGCAAGTCCACGCGCGCCTGAGCGCAATCGCGGTGCGCGATGAGCGCTTTGGACAGTCCGTCGCCGGCCGGTTTTCGTTTAGACTGCGCGCCGGGAAGCGCGTTGCGGCGCGCACGCGCAGCCACTGATGCGGAGTCGGATCGAATGAGTTTCAAGGGTACCGAACGTTACGTCGCCACGGCGGATCTGCAGATGGCGGTCAATGCCGCGGTGACGCTGCAGCGTCCGCTGCTGATCAAGGGCGAGCCGGGAACGGGCAAGACGCTGCTTGCCGAGGAGGTCGCCATCGCGCTGGGCAAGCCGCTGATCCAGTGGCACATCAAGTCGACCACCAAGGCGCAGCAGGGGCTCTACGAATACGACG
>DAORUQ010000009.1:0-37398 GCA_035433265.1 Pseudomonadales bacterium
CGGGCACGATCGCATTGCTCAAGGGCCTCGGCTTCAACCGCGTCAGCATGGGCATCCAGGACTTCGACCCGGCCGTGCAGCGCGCCGTCAACCGCATCCAGCCCTTCGACATGGTCGAGAACCTGGTCGACGCGGTGCGCGAGCACCGTTTCAAGTCGCTGAGCTTCGACCTGATCTACGGCCTGCCGCTGCAGAGCCCGGCCTCGATGGAGCAGACACTGGCGAAAGTGCTGGCGCTCGATCCGGACCGAGTGTCCTGCTACAGCTATGCGCACCTGCCCGAAATCTTCAGCAGCCAGCGCAGCATCGATCGCATGGCGTTGCCGAGCGCCGACGAGAAGCTCGAGGTGCTGCACACCATCATCGACACGCTGACCGACGCCGGCTATCTCTACGTGGGGATGGATCACTTCGTCAAGCCGCAGGACGAGCTCGCGCAGGCCCTGCACAACGGTACGCTGCAACGAAACTTCCAGGGCTACTCGACGCAGCTGGCGCCCGAACTGCTCGGTATCGGCGTGTCGTCGATCAGCAGCACCGCCGACCTGTACTGCCAGAACGTGAAGACCGTTGACGAATACTATGCCCTGCTCGAGCAGGACAAGCTGCCGGTGCAGCGCGGGCTGCGGCTCACCCCCGAGGACCAGCTGCGCCGCGACGTGATCATGCAGCTGATCTGCCGCATGGGTATCGACACCGGGGAGACCGGAGAACGGCACGGCATCGACTTCGGCAGCCACTTCGCGCGCGAGATGCGTATCCTCGACGACATGGAGCGCGAAGGCCTGCTGGCGAGCGAGGGCGGACAGATCCGCGTGACCGCGGCGGGCCGTCCGCTGGTGCGCAACATCTGCATGGTCTTCGACGCCTACCTGGACCCCTCGCGCCAGCGCTTTTCGCGCACGATCTGAGCCTGCCTTCCGCGGCGGATGGGTCGCCCGGGCAGCGGACACGGCTGCCTGTTCATACGCATGCCCTCTACTTTATACTCGGCCGATACTGCGGAATCGGCACCAGGGGGCTGCGCCGTGACGGAACTGCTGAAATCCCATGACGTCAATGCAACCGGGCATCGGTGCCCCCACGACTACCAGATAAACTGCGGCAACTGCCGGCTCAACAGCATCTGCCTGCCGATCGCGCTCGACATCCACGAGGTCGATCAGCTCGAGGAAATCATCCAGCGCAGCCGGCCGCTGCAGAAGGGCGAGCACCTGTACCGCCAGGACCAGCCATTCGGCTCCGTGTTCGCGGTGCGCTCGGGCAGCGTGAAGGCCTACGCCATCACCGACAACGGCCAGGAGCAGGTCACCGGGTTCTACTTCCCCGGCGAAGTCCTCGGCATGGACGGCATCGCGAAGAACAAGTACGCCAGCTCGGCGCGCGCGATGGAGACCGCCGCGGTCTGCGAGATACCCTTCGACAAGCTCGGCGAGCTCAGCCAGCGCCTGCCCAGCCTGCAGCGTCACTTCTTCCAGCTGATGAGCCAGGAGATCGCCGAGGACCAGCAGTTGCTCACCCTGCTCAGCAAGAATACCGCCGACCAGCGCGTCGCCACGCTGATGCTCAGCATCTCCGCGCGCAACAAGCGACGCAAGCTCTCCGCGGCCAGCTTCCGCCTGCCGATGTCGCGCACCGACATCGGCAACTACCTCGGCCTCACCGTGGAGACGGTCAGCCGCGTCCTCAGCCGGTTCCAGAAGCTGGGCGTGCTCTCGGTCGACAACAAGGAGATCAACATCATCGACGCCGAGCTGTTGCGCTCCGTGGCCGACGGTAGCGAGGCAACCTGATTTTCGCGCTTGACGCAGGTCAAGTGAAACCTGTCCCTCGCCTGTTATATTCCGCGCCGATCGCAGCGGTACCTGCGGTCTCCGTTTTCTCGATTCCATAACACACCAGGAGCACGGGCATCACGATGATCACCAACGCAATCGGCATTCTGTTCAGCCCCCACAGCACGTGGCAGCGGCTCGCCGCGGTCGCCGACCGGGCGAGCAACCTGTTACCCATCCTGATACTCGCCGTCCTGCCCGCCGTTGGCTGGTACTACGGCACCACGCACATGGGATGGACGGTGGGCTCCGGCGAAGTGACGAAGTTCGCGCGCTCGGGCGGCATTGCCCTGGGCGCAGCGCTCTACGTGGGCCTGGTGGTATGGGTCTGCATCATCGGGTGGTCGATCCACTGGATGGCGACCAGCTACGGCGCGCAATCGACGCTGATGCGCGGCATCACCGTGGCCGGTTTCACCGCCGTGCCGATGCTGATCGCCGGAGTGGTCGGCTTCAACCCCGTGCCGGCCATCGTGATGGTGGTCGGCCTCGGCTCGGTGGCGTGGAGCCTGTACCTGCTCTACATCGGCATTCCCGCGGTGATGAAGGTGCCGCAGGACCGCGGCTTCCTGTTCGCGAGCGCCGTGGTGGCGGTCTGCCTGGTGATCCTGATCGCGATGATGGGTGCCGGCGTGATCCTGTGGGACATGTTCCAGCCGGAATTCTCCAACTGATGGCTCGCGCCGGGTCCGGGTGCCCGCGAGACGCTCAGGCCCCGAGCGCAGCCTCGACGTCCAGCCCGCTCTCGCGCATCCGCGCCAGCTTGTAGCGCAGGGTGCGCGGGCTGATCCCCAGACGCTCGGCCGCCGTCGCCTTGCTGCCGCGCGTGTCCTTCAGCATGTTCACGATGAGCTCGAACTCGCGCAGGCGCAGGTCGCCGTTCAGCCCGCTGGCCTGGTCATCGGCATCCTCCGGCGGTGCGTACTGCGCCGCCGGAGCGGGCTCGCCGAGGCTCGCCGATGACGCCACCGGCTCGAGGCGCAGGTGTGCCGCCGACACCACGACGCCGTCCTGCAGGATCAGCGCCCGCTGCATCGCATTGTCCAGTTCGCGCACGTTGCCGGGCCACGGATGCGCGAGCATGGCGCGCACCGCGCCCGCGTCGAACTGCACCGGCACGTGGTGCATCTTCACCGCGTGCCGGCTCACCAGCCGTTGGGCGAGCGGCAGGATGTCCTCGCCGCGCTCGCGCAGCGGCAGGCAGCGCAGCGGGAATACGCTGAGCCGGTAGTAGAGATCCTCGCGAAAGCGCCCCGTGGCAACCGCGGCGCGCAGTTCGCGGTTCGTGGTGGCGATGACCCTGACGTCCACCGCCAGCGGCCGGCGTCCACCCAGGCGCTCCACCTCGCGCTCCTGCAGCACGCGCAGCAGCTTGGCCTGCAGCGAGGCATCCATCTCGGAAATCTCGTCGAGCAGCAGCGTGCCACCGTCGGCCTGCTCGAACTTGCCCGGCATGGCGGTGTAGGCGCCGGTGAAAGCGCCCTTCTCGTGGCCGAACAGCATCGCCTCCAGCATGTTTTCGGGAATCGCGGCGCAGTTGATCGCCACGAAGGCGTGTTCGCTACGGCCCGAATGGCGATGGATGTAGCGCGCCAGCACTTCCTTGCCGGTGCCGCTCTCGCCGCACAGCAGCACCGTGGAGTCGGTCGCGGCGACCCGGCGCGCGAGTTGCAGCAACTCGACCGATTCGCGCGCCACCGCCACCGGATCCTCGTCGCCTGCGGCCGCCCCGGCGCCCAGGCGCGCGATCACCTCGAGCAGCTGCGCCGGCTGGAACGGTTTCACCAGGTAGTCGGAGGCCCCGTCGCGCATCGCCTGCACCGAGCGCTCGATGCTGCCGAAGGCCGTGATCAGCACCACCGGCACCTGCGGATGCAGCGCGCGGATGCGTCGCAGCAGTTCGTGGCCGTCCATGCCGCTCATGTTGACATCGGAGACCACGACATCGACCGCATTCTGCGCGAGCAGCGCGAGCGCCTCGGGCGCGCCGGGTGCCGCCATGACGCGACAGCCCGCCAGCTCCAGGGTGTCGGCGAGCGCCTCGCGCAGCTCCGCATCGTCCTCGACGATCAGCGCGCGCGTGCCGCGCACGCCGTGCTCACGCACGAGCGCGACCTGCGGCATCGACGCCGCGCTCGTGCAGCGGCAGCAACACGCTGGCACAGGTACCCTGCCCCGGCACCGAGCGGATCTCGAGCTCCCCGCCGTGCGCGCGCGCCACCGCCCGCACCACCGCGAGCCCGAGGCCCGTGCCCTGGGGTTTGGTGGTGAAGAACCCGTCCCCGAGCTGCGCCTGCACTTCGGGGCTCATCCCGGGTCCGTTATCGCACACGCTGATGCACACGCGGCCCTCGCGCAGTGCCGCCTGC
Source organism: Pseudomonadales bacterium (assembly GCA_035433265.1). Lineage (GTDB taxonomy): Bacteria > Pseudomonadota > Gammaproteobacteria > Pseudomonadales > UBA5518 > UBA5518. The sequence continues at coordinate 4,205 of DAORUQ010000009.1, forward strand.
ACCGCGATCAGTGCGCCCTGCCCCGCAGCCTGCAACGCATTGGTCACCAGGTTCAGCAAGGCCCCCGAGAGCACTTCCCGGTTGCACAGCAGCTGCAACGTGCGATCACAATCGATGCGCTGCTCGCAGCGCGCCTGCGCACTGGCCAGCGGCGCTTCCATGGCAGCGGCAATATCCTCGAACAGCTCCCCGAGGCTGCTCACGTTCTCCAGCGCCACATCGCCGCGCACGAAGATGAGCATGTCCCGCACCTGGCGCTCGAGGTGGGTCAGGCGCGAGAGGATCTTCGCCGAGAACTTGCGGGTCTGCTCCGGCGTCAGTTGCGCGTCGCGCAGATTCGAGGCGTAGAGCATCGCGGCGGCCAGCGGGGTGCGCAGCTGGTGCGCCAGCGCCGCCATCATGCGCCCCATCGCGTTGAGGCGCTGGTGGCGGCTCAGGCGGTCCTGCAACTCGCGCGTCTCGGTCTGGTCGGTGAGCAGCACGACCTGCCCCTTGTCGCGCTCGAGCGAGCGCGTGGCCACGCTGACGCGGCGTCCGCTGGCGAGCGATATCTCGTGCCCGTCGTCGTGACGCGGCGCGAAGCAGCGCCGGATCACCTCGACCCAGCGCTCCCCGAGCACGCCGCCCTGCAGCATCTCGCGCGCGGCGGGGTTGCAGTCGCAGACGATGCCGTGGCGGTCGAGCACGACCACGCCGCCGGGCAGCAGGTCGAGCAGGCTGCGCAGGCGCTCCGAGACGCGTTCCTTGCCTTCCAGTTCACGCAGCCGCGCGCGATCGACCTGCTCGAGCTCCGAGGAGAGTTCCTCGACGCGGCGCTCGAGCAGGCGGTAGGAGTCGCTGAGCTCCGCGGAAACCTGGTTGAACAGGGCGAAGGCCGCCTGGATTTCGGCGCTGTCGCGGACCGACCCGGGGACGATATCGCGCGCCTGCGCGAGCGATGCGCTCATCGAGCCGCACCCGCGCGGACCCTGCCCGGAACCCGACGCAACTGCTCAGGCATCTGACCACCACCCGGAAAATTGACATTCCGGCAAGGTCTAGCAATTCACATGCCCGATTTATTTTGTCGCTTTGTTTCAGATAGTTGGAACAGGTTCCCGGAGATCAACGCAAATGCGTCAAGCTTCCGCCGCTGCGGCCGCGGGGTTCAGCAGGTCGTACTTGCGCATCTTCTCGACCAGGGTGGTGCGCCGCAGGCGCAGCCGGTCGGCGGCCCGCGCGACCACGCCGCTGCAATCGTCCAGCGCCTGCTCGATCAGGCTCTTCTCGAGATCCTGGATGTATTCCTTGAGGTCCAGCCCGTTGACGGGCAGCAATCCCGACGCGTTCGCGGACGCGGGCGCCGCGGTCTCGAGCGGCTCGGGGGCTGCGGGCAGTATCACGTCGTCTTCCTCGTGCGCCTCGAGATGGCGGAATTTCGGCGGCAGGTCGCGCGCCCCGACCACCGCGTCGGGATGCATGATCGCCATGCGCTCGACCAGGTTGGCGAGTTCGCGCACATTGCCCGCCCACGGGTGGCGCTGCAGGGAGGCCAGCGCCGCGGCACTGAAACGCACGCTGCCGCGCTGTTCGCGCTCCAGCCGCGCGGTGAGCTCGTTGACCAGCAGGGGCAGGTCCTCGGAGCGCTCGCGCAACGGCGGCATCTCGATCGGAAACACGTTGATTCGGTAGTAGAGATCCTCGCGGAAACTGCCCTTGGCGATCATTTCCTCCAGGTTCTTGTGGGTCGCGCAAACGATGCGCACGTCCGCTTCCAGCGTCTGGCTGCCGCCGACGCGCTCGAAGCGGCGCTCCTGCAGCACGCGCAGCAGCTTCACCTGCATCGCGAGCGGCATGTCCCCGATCTCGTCGAGGAACAGCGTGCCGCCCTGCGCCAGTTCGAAACGGCCCGCGCGGCTGCTGACGGCACCGGTAAATGATCCCTTCTCATGCCCGAAGAGCTCGCTTTCGAGCAGTTCTCCCGGGATCGCACCGCAGTTGAGCGGCACGAAGGGACCGCTGCGGCGGCGGCTGTGGGCATGCAGGCTGCGCGCCACCACCTCCTTGCCGGTACCGGATTCGCCGAGCACCAGCACCGTGGCATCGGTATCGGCGACCTGGCTCATCATGCGGCGCACGGCGCGCAAGCCTGCGCTGGCACCCACCAGCTCGCGGAACAGCTTCAGCTCGCCATTGCCGCGACCGCGCCCCAGCGCGTACTGCTCGCGGTAGACGCGCGCGCGGTGCAGCGCATCGACCAGACGGGGGTAGGCGAAGGGCCAACCCAGCGTGCCGATCAGCATCGCTTCGTGACGCCCCGGCGCCACGCCATCTGCGGGCGCCGCGGTGATCACCACCGGCACGCCGGGATCCAGTGCGGCCAGCGCCTCCAGCGTCGCCTCGAGATCGAAGCCCTCGCCGTCGGCGGCCAGCAACACCACCTGCGGCGGCTCGGCGAGCGCCGCTGGCAGCGCCGCCAGTGCGGTGTGCGATTCGTCGAGGAAGCCGAGAATGGCGGAGGCGGTCGCACGGCGCGCGGCGTCGTGATCCAGCAGCAGGATGTGGGTACGGTTCGACATGCGCTCGTCTGATCCCTGGCGAGCGCCGGATGGCGCTGCTCACGGATCGATTATAGATGGCGAATACCGCAAACCGACAGATTTACGGGCACGAACCCCGGACATTCTGTCAAAAAGATGACACCGCGCCCGTCAAGACGTCGCAGCCTGCCCGCGAATGCCCTCCCAGCCACTGCGGATGGTGCCCAGCAATGCCCCCACCTCGTCGAGCGGCTCGACGCTCTGCCCGCGGTGCACGTCCATGAGGCGCAGCGTCATGTAGTCGTAGAGCCGATCCAGGTTGGCGGCGATCTCGCCGCCGGCCTCCTTGTCGAGGCAGCCCTGCAACCCGCTGATGATCCCGAGCGCCTTGCCCAGGGCAACGCCGACGGCCTCGGCATCACCGCAGGCCAGCGCACCCTTGGCCTGCGCGATGCGGTCGATGGCCCCATCGAGCAGCAGCTGGATCAATCGATGCGGGTCCGCATCCACCACGCCGGTCTGTGCATTGATCTTCTGATACTGCGCCAGGGCGCTCTTGCTGTACACGTACTGATACCTCGTCGCCTGTCCGGGCGGACATCCGGCTGTCTGAACTGCGCAGAAGTGCCCGCAGCCAACCCGGCCGATGCCTGTCGACCGGGCGCCGCACGCCTCGAGCGGCAATGATGACACGCGCACGACCCGCTCCGGCCGGAGAAGGCGAAAAATTTTCTTAAAGTTCCTGCAACCCGCGCCGATACCGGAAGCGAGGCCGTTGTCGCGGCCATCGAGTGAAACGGAACTCAACCAGCACAGCCCCTGCCGGGGCAGCCTTCGGAGACGCACCATGCCGCAGATCATCAACACGAACATCCCGTCGCTGAACGCGCAGCGCAACCTCGACAAGAGCGGGCAGTCGCTGGCGACCTCGCTGCAACGGCTGTCCTCGGGCCTGCGCATCAACAGCGCCAGGGACGATGCCGCGGGGCTGGCCATCAGCAACCGCTTCACCTCCCAGATCCGCGGCCTGAACCAGGCCGTGCGCAACGCCAACGACGGCATCTCGCTGTCGCAGACCGCCGAGGGCGCGCTGGCCGAGACCGGCGAGTTGCTCCAGCGCATGCGCGAACTGTCGATCCAGTCGGCCAACGGCAGCCAGTCCGGCACCGAGCGCGCCGCGCTGCAGGCCGAGGTCTCGCAGCTGCAGCAGGAGATCAACCGCATCGCCGAGACCACCACCTTCGGCGGCCGCAAGCTGCTCGACGGCACCTTCGGCACCGAGGCCTTCCAGGTCGGCTCCAACGCCAACGAGACCATCTCGATCAGCATCGCCAACTCGCGCGCCACCAGCATCGGCGCCAACACCATCGCCAGCAGCGGCGACATCAATGCGGCCGTTGCAGCCAACGGGACCGTGCAACCGAACAACATCGACGCACAGAGCCTGACGCTCGCGGGCAACCTCGGCAGCAGCACGATCTCGATCGCCGCCGGCGCCACCGGCGACCAGATCGCCAGCCAGGTCGAGGCGGTCAGCGCCAACACCGGCGTGAGCCTGACGGCGCGCACCACCGCGACCTTTGCCGTCGGCGCGACCGGCACGCTGTCTTTCAACATCGGCTCGGTCTCGGGCAGCACGAGCTACAGCGCCAGCGTCAGCGTGCTGGTCACGGATGTCTCGGACCTGTCATCGCTGGCCGACGCGATCAACGCCAGCTCCGCCGCCAGCGGCGTCACGGCGACCGCCAACGGCGCCACCCTGAGCCTCGTCAACGAGGAAGGCCGCGACATCTTCGTCGGCGACTTCGCCAACAGCACCGCCGGCAACCAGACTGCCACGCTGACGGGTGCATCGGGCGCGGCGGTCACCCTGACCGAGGGCTCGACCGACTCCAGCACGGTAGGCGCCACCCTGAGCTTCACCAGCTACCAGGCCTTCTCGGCGACCACCACCAGCGCCACCGGCGGCATCTTCACCGCCCTCACCAACTCCAGCGCGCTCAGCAGCGTGGCCAGCATCGACATCGGCACCCAGCAGGGCGCGCAGGATGCGCTGGCGGTCGTGGACGCGGCGCTGCAGTTCATCGACGCCACGCGCGGCGATCTCGGCGCCGTGCAGAACCGCCTGCTCAGCACGATCTCGAACCTGCAGAACGTCACCGAGAACGTGACCGCCGCGCGCAGCCGCATCCAGGACGCGGATTTCGCCGCCGAAACGGCGAACCTGACCCGCGCCTCGATACTGCAGCAGGCCGGCATCTCGGTACTGGCACAGGCCAACGCGTTGCCGCAGCAGACGCTGGCCCTGCTCCAGTAACAGGGGCATGACTTCGGGGCATGAAGTCGACGGGGCAGAGCGCCGCTCTGCCCCGCTGCCCTCGCCCTGAAGCGAGCGCCAGGACTCGATCATGGACACGTCACGCATCGCATACGGCCAGGCCCAGCCGATCGCAGGCAGGGGCAAGGCCGTGTCCGCCGATGCACAACCGAATCCGGCGGGTGCGGGCAGCGCGGGCACCGCAACTCCCGCGCCCGCCGCCACTCCCGCGCTGTCCGCCGCCGATGCCGCGCAGGCGCCGCTGGAGGACCTGCAGCAACTGCTCGAGCAGGCAAGCCGGCACATCCATCCCGAGCAGAGGTCTCTTTCCTTCGAGATCAGGGACGAACTGGGCCGCGCGGTGGTGTCGGTCTATGACGCCGAGACCGAGGAACTGATCCGCCAGATCCCTTCCGAAACCGCGGTGCGCATCGCCACCGCGATGCGCGAGATGACGCAGCAGGGCAGCGGCGCGCTGCCGCCATCAGGCCTGCTCCTGGACGAACAGGCCTGATGCCAGGCAACAAAAACTCAAGGACACGGGAAGCACCATGCCGCAGATCATCAACACGAACATCCCGTCGCTGAACGCGCAGCGCAACCTCGACAAGAGCGGGCAGTCGCTGGCGACCTCGCTGCAACGGCTGTCCTCGGGCCTGCGCATCAACAGCGCCAGGGACGATGCCGCGGGGCTGGCCATCAGCAACCGCTTCACCTCCCAGATCCGCGGCCTGAACCAGGCCGTGCGCAACGCCAACGACGGCATCTCGCTGTCGCAGACCGCCGAGGGCGCGCTGGCCGAGACCGGCGAGTTGCTCCAGCGCATGCGCGAACTGTCGATCCAGTCGGCCAACGGCAGCCAGTCCGGCACCGAGCGCGCCGCGCTGCAGGCCGAGGTCTCGCAGCTGCAGCAGGAGATCAACCGCATCGCCGAGACCACCACCTTCGGCGGCCGCAAGCTGCTCGACGGCACCTTCGGCACCGAGGCCTTCCAGGTCGGCTCCAACGCCAACGAGACCATCTCGATCAGCATCGCCAACTCGCGCGCCACCAGCATCGGCGCCAACACCATCGCCAGCAGCGGCGACATCAATGCGGCCGTTGCAGCCAACGGGACCGTGCAACCGAACAACATCGACGCACAGAGCCTGACGCTCGCGGGCAACCTCGGCAGCAGCACGATCTCGATCGCCGCCGGCGCCACCGGCGACCAGATCGCCAGCCAGGTCGAGGCGGTCAGCGCCAACACCGGCGTGAGCCTGACGGCGCGCACCACCGCGACCTTTGCCGTCGGCGCGACCGGCACGCTGTCTTTCAACATCGGCTCGGTCTCGGGCAGCACGAGCTACAGCGCCAGCGTCAGCGTGCTGGTCACGGATGTCTCGGACCTGTCATCGCTGGCCGACGCGATCAACGCCAGCTCCGCCGCCAGCGGCGTCACGGCGACCGCCAACGGCGCCACCCTGAGCCTCGTCAACGAGGAAGGCCGCGACATCTTCGTCGGCGACTTCGCCAACAGCACCGCCGGCAACCAGACTGCCACGCTGACGGGTGCATCGGGCGCGGCGGTCACCCTGACCGAGGGCTCGACCGACTCCAGCACGGTAGGCGCCACCCTGAGCTTCACCAGCTACCAGGCCTTCTCGGCGACCACCACCAGCGCCACCGGCGGCATCTTCACCGCCCTCACCAACTCCAGCGCGCTCAGCAGCGTGGCCAGCATCGACATCGGCACCCAGCAGGGCGCGCAGGATGCGCTGGCGGTCGTGGACGCGGCGCTGCAGTTCATCGACGCCACGCGCGGCGATCTCGGCGCCGTGCAGAACCGCCTGCTCAGCACGATCTCGAACCTGCAGAACGTCACCGAGAACGTGACCGCCGCGCGCAGCCGCATCCAGGACGCGGATTTCGCCGCCGAAACGGCGAACCTGACCCGCGCCTCGATACTGCAGCAGGCCGGCATCTCGGTACTGGCACAGGCCAACGCGTTGCCGCAGCAGACGCTGGCATTGCTGCAGTAGCGCACTGATCACTCCGGCGTGTTGCCCCGCGAACCGGCCTGGGGTGTAATGACCGGCAGTTCGCCGCCGGGTCCGGACGCGGCGCGGCGGGCGATCCACAGGAGAAACGGCAGGCATGGCCAGTATCGGATCATTGGGCGTGGGTTCGGGACTCGATCTCGAGACCCTGGTCACGAAATTGATCAGCGCCGAAGGCACGCCACGCAGCAACAGTCTCGCCAGCAAGGAAGCCAGCATCCAGGCCGATATCTCGGCCTTCGGCTCGCTGAAGAGCGCGCTCGACAAGTTCCGCTCCAGCGTGGCCACGCTCGGTGACGCAAATGCCCTTCAGGCCCGCACGGTAACGACGGGCAACAGCCGGTATTTCAGCGCCACCGCGGGCGAGCGCGCGGTTTCCGGGCAATACGCGGTGCAGGTGCTGAACACGGCGCGCGCCCAGAAGCTGGTGAGCACTGCCGACTTCGCGAGCGCGAGCGATACCGTGGGCGCAGGATCGCTGACGATCTCCGTCGGCAGCGCGTCCTTCCAGGTCACGACCACGGCCAGCACCACCATCGCCGAGCTGAAGACCCTGATCAACGACGCTGCCGACAATGCCGGCCTCAGCGCCTCGCTGCTAGTGGTGGCGCGCGATCCGCAAAACGCCGCTGCCGGCACGGTGGCGCGCCTGGCGCTGGCCGCCGATGAAACCGGCAGCGCCAACACCATCGGGATCAGCGTCAGCGACGCCGACGCGAACAACACCGACGCGCTGGGGCTCTCGCGCTTCTATTTTTCCTCCGCCGACATCGCCAACAGCCAGCTCGGCGAGCAGCAGGCGGCGCTCGACGCGCGCATCGCCGTTGACGGGCAGACGGCGTTCAGCAACAGCAACGTGTTCAGCGACGTGATCGACGGCGTGACGATCACGGCGCTGAAGGATCCTGCGGATCCGCTGAATCCGGATGTCGAAACCCTCGGCATCGCCCTCGACAACAACGGTGTTGCTGCCCGCATCAGCGCCTTCGTCACGGCGTATAACGAGGTGGTCAGCGCGATCAGGGACGTTTCCGCCTACAACGCCGAGGCGGGAACCGCGGGCGCGCTCAACGGGGATGCCACGGTACGCGGCATCTCCTCACGGCTGCGCACGATCATCGGCGCCGCGGGCATTGGTGACGGGACGCCGCGATCGCTGGCCGAGCTGGGCATCCAGACCCAGCGCAATGGAACGCTGAAGCTCGACACCGCGAAGCTCGATGCCGCGCTGAAGGATGATTTTGCCGGCGTCGGCACGCTGTTCACCGCGCCAGACGGCGTTGCGACGCGACTCGAGTCCATGCTCGATGGTTTGCTCGAGCGTGGCGGCACACTGGCCACGCGCACCGATGGGCTGGACCGGCAACTCAAGGCGATAGGCACCGAGCGCGACAAGCTGGAGATCCGCCTCGAGAAGCTCGAAGCCCAGTATCGCGCGCGTTTTTCCGCCCTCGATTCACTGGTCGCGGGGTTGCAGAGCAGCGGCGACTACCTGCTCCAGCAGTTGCAGAACACCGCGAGCATCATCGGCCGCAACCCGGGCGGCGGTAACTGATGCAACCCGATGCGACCGGCGTGCGCGCGGCGCTGCCGGCGCGCCTGCGCGATGCCTGGGACCGCATCGCCACGATCGATGCCGCGCTGGCCGCGGCGCTGGCGGGCGAAACGCCGGCCGATGTGGCGCAACTCGGCGCGCAGCGCACCCGTTGCATCGAAGAGTTCTTCGATGCCTTCCCGCTCGAGGCGCAAACCGCCGGGCTGCGCACCGAGGCGCTGCGACACCTGCTCGCGATGAACAATGCGCTCGCCGCGGCGGCGCAACGGGAACTCGCCACCGCGAGCGAGGTGGCCACCGCGGCGCGTCATCAGCGCAAGGCGATATCCGTCTACCACGAGGTCCAGCCGAAAGCGTAGGTCCGCATTCATGCGGACGATTGTCCGGCTGAAGCCGGACCTGCGCCGGCGTGCGGATGGCCCGGACTCAGCGCAGGAAATTGAACAGCGACAGGTTCGCTATCTTCGCCAGGCTCTGCTGCGCGGCCTCCAGCACGAAGCTCTGGAACGAGAGCCGGCTCGCGGCTTCATCGAAATCGAGGTCCACCAGGTCCGACAGCGCCTCGTCGTTGATCAGGTCGAGCGCGCTCTGCACGGCGCGCGCATCGTCCAGCAGGTTCAGCCGCGGCCCGAGCGAGGCGCGACTCGCCGTGACCGACTGCTCCGAGCGGTCGATCCCGTTCAGGGCCTCGGCGACCACTCGCTGGCGCTCGATCGCGCCCGCCTCGGTGTCGGGAATGTTGCGCAGACCGTCGGCCAGGCGACTCACCGTGAGCAGCAGCGACTGCGTCGCGCTTGCCTCCAGCACGAACTCGTCGCCCGGCGCCGGCGAGCCCGTGATGCGCACCTCGGCACCAGCGACAGTGATGGTCAACGGCGCGCCATCGACATAGGGCTGCGGTGGCAGCACGACGCTGGCCGCCCCCGTCGCGCGATCGATACGATCGACCTGGTAGGTGCCCGGCGCAACGCCGAAGCGCACCACCAGGTCGTCGGGATAGACGGCATCGTAGGCGGCCTGGTCCACGATGCGCCCGATGGAGATGTCGCCGGTGCCGCTGTTGAGCGCCGCGTTGCGCGTGACAAAGGTACTCGCCGCGGCCGGGATATCGACGAACAGCTCGCGCCCGCTGTTGCGCGACTGCACCTGGAGCCCGGCGCCGATCGCCACGCTGCGCTCGCCATCGTCGCCGGCATAGTCGATGCGTCCCGCGGCGCTCTGCACGAAGGGCTGCGTGTCGCCGCTGAAACCTGCGAAGAGATAATCGCCGTAGGCGCTGCGCGTATTGAAAATGGACAGCAACTGCTGCCCGGCCTGCTCGATGCCGGCCACGAGCGTGGCGCGTTCGTTCGCCGACAGCGTGGCATTCCCCGCCTGAAGCGCGAACTCGCGCAACTGCAGCATCACGTTTTCCACGGCCTCGAGCTGCGCATCCTGCTGCTGCAGGTCGCTTTCGGCGAGATCGGCATTGCGCTGGTACTGCGCGCTGCGGGCCTGCTCCTGGCGAATCCCCAGCGCCAGCGCCGCGGCCGCCGGGTCGTCGGCCGGCGTCAGCACGCGCTTGCCCGAGGAGATCTGCTCCTGGGCGCGCGCGACCTCGGCCTGCGCGTTCGTGATGTGACGCACGCCCGTGTTGAATATATGCATCGACGAGATACGCATTGGTCCTCTCTCAACCGAGCGCGTCGAACAGAGCGTCCAGCACCGCGCGCGCCGCGCTGATTACCTGTGCCGAGGCATTGTACGCCTGCTCGAAGCGGATCAGGTTGGCGGCCTCCTCGTCCAGGTTCACGCCCGACAGGCTCTCGCGCCGCTCGCGCGTCTGGTCCAGCACCGCAAGGCTCGACTGCATGTCGATGCGCGAGCGCTGCGTGAGGCTCCCGGTCGCGGCCACCAGGTCGCGGTAGGCGCCCTGGTAGCTGGCGCTGCCGTTGCCCATCGTGTCGGCCGACTGGAGCGCCGCCATCAGCAGCGCGTTGCGGTTGTCCGATGTCCCGCCGCCGTTGTAGTCGATGCGAAAGGCATCGCCCGCCGCCGGCTCGCCCGCGAGCGCGACCTGGAAGCTGAAGTAATCGGGATCCGAGCTGTCGCGGCTGAACAGGGTGTTCGCCGTCCCGGGAATGAAGCCGAGGCCGGCGACCAGCACCGCCGAGGTGTTCGCATCGAGCACGTCAAACTGCGTCGCGCTGCTGAAGCGGATCAGCAACGGCGGGGAGAGCTGTCCCGGCGTGGCGAAGATCGCGGTGCCGGTGTCGAATGTCTCGCCCGGCGCAATGGAGCCGGTGCCCAGGTTGCCGGTCAGCGCGGCTGCACGCACGGGAGCGGCGAGCGCCAGGTCCTCGGCGCGCGACATCACCGTGCGGACGAACTGCGCGCCACGCCGGGTCGGCTCGATGAGAAAGCTGTCGCCGGCGACGAAGTTGCCCGGGGGCACCTCGCTCAGGTTCAGGTCCAGCGTGAAGCCGTCGACCGTCACCAGCGTGTCGCCGAGGCTGGCGCCGCTCGCCACCAGCGTGGCGTCCTGCAACCGCACCAGCCGCCACGATGCCCCGTCGCTGCCGATGTCGAGCCGGTAATCGCTGGTGGTGAGCTTCGCGGTATCCTCGATGAACACGCGCACGCCGCCGGTGGAGGCCGGATCGTTGTCGCTCGCCGGTCGCGCGCGCAGCACCGCGGCGATCTGCTCGTTGACGTCGCTGAACACCAGCCCGCCCAGGTCGCCGTCGAGGTCGACGCCCAACCGGTTCTGCGCGTTGATGTCGTCCGTGAGCGCCAGCGCGACGCGGCCCAGCGCGTTGAACGCCGGGTACAGCAGCTCGTCGCGAAATGCCAGCAGCCCGCCGACCTGGCCTTCCGTCGCCGCGTAGCTGACCACCGAGGTTGCGCCGTTGAGCTCGAGGGCGAGTTGCAGCTTGCCGGGATCGAAGCGGTCCGGCACCGCGACGGCCGCGCTCGCCTGCGTGCCCGTCACCAGCGCATGACCCTTGCCGAGATAGAGGTTGATCGCGCTGCCGTCTGCCACCGCCTGCACATCGACGAGGCCGGCGAGCCGCTCGATCAGCCGGTCGCGCTGGTCCAGGAGGTCGTTGGGCTGGTGCCCGCCGGCGCCGCTGCTGCCGACGCGCATGGCAATCTGCCGGTTCAACTCGGCCACGCCGCTCGCGAGCGCGGTGATTTCCTTCGCCAGCGCCGTGAGCTGCGTGTTGAGTCCGTCGTTCATGTCCTCCAGCTGCGCATAGAGCGACTGGAAGCGCTGCGTCAGCGTCGTTGCCGAGTCCAGCACCACGGTGCGCACGGCCGTCGACTGCGGATCGCTGGCGGCATCCTGCAGCACGCCGAAGAAGGCATCGATGCGGTCCGATATGCCGATCGACGAATCCGCGAACAGCGCGTCGACCTGCTCGTTCCAGCCGTTCAGCGCCTCGGCGCGGAAATAGAGCGAGGTGTCCGTGCGTAGCTGGCTGGTCACGAACTGGTCGACGATGCGCGAGACCGTGGCGATATCGACACCGTTGCCGAACACGGCGCCCGAGAGGTTCTGCCCGGGCAGCGACACCAGCTCCGCGCGCTGGCGGCTGTAGCCCTCCACGCCGGCGTTGGCGATGTTGTGGCCGGTGGTGTTGAGCGAGCCCTGGTAGGCGAGCAGGCCGGTCGTGGCGATGCGCAGCAGGTCGGCCATGGCTCAGCCCGCCCCTGCTATCGCATCGTCGGCGAGCAGCTGCATCACCTTGTGCGCGTATGCGGGATCGGTGGCATAGCCGGCCTGCTGCAGCGAGCGCATGAAGCGCGCCGGATCGTCGGCGTTGGCGAGCGCCGCGGCATAGCGCGGCTGGCCCTTCAGCAGCGCGATGTAGTCGGCGAAGCTCTCGGCGAACGAACCATAGGCGCGAAAACGCGCGCGCTGCTGCTGCGGGATGCCGTTGCTGAACTCCAGCGTCGTGACGCCGACCGAGCGCCCTTCCCAGTAGCTGCCGGCCTTGATATTGAACAGGTTGTGGCTGCTGCGCCCCGCGTGGTCGCTCAGGATCGACTGGCCCCACCCGGTTTCCAGCGCCGACTGCGCGATCAGCACGCGATGATCGATGCCGAGCGCCTGGGCGGCCCGGCGCGCCTCGGGCAGCACCGCGCGCACGAAGGCTTCCTTGCCGGAAAACAGGCCGGCGGCGATTTTTTCGCGCGCCTGCTGCGCGACCGGCTCCAGGATCTGCAGCGCGCTGCTCACCACCGGCGGCAGCGCGGCGCGCGCCACGCGCGGCAGCAGCGCAGGCGCCGGCTCGCGCGGCGCGGCGTCGATGCGCCGCGCCTCGAGCTGTGCCTCCACCGAGGTGCCGGCGCCTGCCACGGCGCTCTCCTGCGTGCCGAACTGCTGGCGCAACTGCCGCCCGAGCATCTCGGCCAGCCCGAGCCCGCGGCCCTGCGCCAGCGAGACGCCGAGCTGCTGGTCGAGCATGTCCTGGCGGAACTGCATCTCGTTGGTGTTCATCGGGTTGTCGGCGGCGAAGATCTCGTTGGCCGAGCGCATGCCCTTGAGCAACTGCGACACGAAGAACGATTCGAACTGCCGCGCCGCGGCCTGCAGCGCGGCGCCGCGGTCCGCGCGCCCGAGCGTGGTGATCGAGTGCAGGCCTGCCAGGTCGGTCCATGCGGCGGGAGCCGCGGTCTGCGCCGGGGCGCCTGCCACGCTCATGATCCCGCGTCCCGGCCCATCGCGATGCGCCCCTCAGATCACGATCAGGTCGGCGCGCAGCGCGCCCGATTGCTTCAGCGCCTCGAGGATCGCCATCAGGTCTCCCGGCGCCGCACCCACGCTGTTGACGGCCTCGACCAGCTGGTCGAGCGTGGTGACGCCCGCCAGCTTCCACATGCGGTTGCCTTCCTGGTCGATCTGGACGTCCGACTGCGGCGTGACGACCGTCCGTCCCAGGCCGCCGAAGGGGCCCGGCTGGCTGACCTGCAGGTTCTCGGTCACCACCACCGTCATGCTGCCGTGCGTGACCGCCACCGGCTCGACCGTGACGTGATTGCCCACGACGATGGTGCCGGTGCGCGAATTGATGACCACGCGCGCCGGCGCCTCGCCCGGCTCCACCTCGAGGTTCTCCAGCAGCGAGACGAAGGACACGCGCTGGTCGGCATCCTGCGGCCCGCGCACGTGCACCGTGCCGGCATCCAGCGCGTTCGCCACATCCGAGCCCAGCATCCCGTTGATCCGCTCGGCGACATGCTTGGCGGTGGTGAAATCGGGACGAAGCAGGTTGAACTGCAACTCACTGCCCTGGGTGAACGAAGTCTCCACGCCGCGCTCGACGATTGCCCCGTTGGCGATGCGCCCGGCGTTCACGACGTTGACCGTAACGCGCGAGCCGTCCTGGCCCTCGGCGCCGAAGCCGCCGACGACCAGATCGCCCTGGGCGAGCGCATACACCTCGCCATCGACGCCCTTCAGGGGTGTCAGCAGCAGCGTGCCGCCGCGCAGGCTCTTCGCATTGGCCAGCGAGGAGACCGTCACGTCGATCGTCTGGCCCGGCTTGGCGAACGGCGGCAGCTGCGCGTGCACCGCCACGGCGGCGATGTTCTTCAATTGCAGGCGCATGCCCTCGGGCAGCGCGATGCCGAACTGGCGCAGCATCCGCATCAACGACTGCGAGGTGAACGGTGCCTGCGTGGTCTGGTCGCCGGTCTCGTCGAGTCCGACCACGAGCCCGTAACCGATCAGGTAATTGTTGCGCACGCCCGCGAGCGCGGCGATGTCCTTCAGCCGCTCGGCGTGGGCGGCACCGGCGCAGGACAGCAGGACCAGCGCCGCGGCGCCGAGCCGGGAGGCACGACGCGCCAGCAGGGCACGCAACCGGAGCAGCGGGATTGCCATGCTCATAGCGGCCACACGCCGGAGTTGAAGAACTTGCCCAGCCAGCCCATGTTGTTCGACTGCGCCAGCTCACCGGTGCCGCTGTAGCCGATGCGGGCATCGGCGAGCCTGGTCGAGGGCACCGAGTTGTCGGGCGCGAGATCTTCCTGGCGCACCAGGCCGCTCAGGCGGATGTATTCCTGGCCACGATTGAGCTGCAGCCACTTTTCACCGCGCACGCGCAGCAGCCCGTTCGGCGTCACCTCGGTGACCGTGACCGCGATGCTGCCGCTCAGGCTGTTGCTCTGCGAGCTCTCGGCGTTGCCCTGGAAGTCGCGGTTCTGCTGCACATCGGTTTCGAGGCTGTGATCGCCGCCGGCAAAGTCGTTGCCGAGCATGGTGCCGGCGTTGAACTGCAGGTCGCTCTGCTTGCTGACCGCGGTGTCGGCATCCTTGCTGGCCTGGGTGCGCTCGATCAGGCGCACGGTGATGATGTCGCCGACCTGCGCGGCGCGCCGGTCGGAAAACAGCGAGGAACCGAAACGGGCGTACTGGATCGCGCCCTGCGCGTGGAAGTCCGGCGCCGGCGTGTTGGCGGTGAGCGGTGCGTACGCCGGATCGTCGGGCATTTCCTGCAGCCGTGGCGCGGCGCAGCCCGCGAGCACGGATGCCAGCAGCGCAACGAGCATGATGCCGGCGCGGCGCGGTGCCGGCGTGGAGTCAATGAAGCGTGTCATCGCGGCGTCCTGTTACAGGTTCTGCGAGATGTAGCCAAGCATCTGGTCGCTGGTCGAGATGACCTTGGCATTCATCTCGTAGGCACGCTGGGTCGTGATCATGTTCACCAGTTCCTCCACGACTTCCACGTTCGAGTTCTCCAGGTTGCCCTGCTCGATGGTGCCCAGCCCGTCGAGGCCGGGCGTGCCGTTGGTGGGGCTGCCCGAGGCCGTGGTCTCGAGGAACAGGTTGCCGCCGATGGCCTGGAGCCCGGCTGAATTGATGAAGTCCGTGAGGGTCAGGGAGCCGATCTGCTGCGCCTCCGCCTCGCCCGGGAGCACCACCGACACGGTGCCGTCCTTGCCGATGGTGAGGGACTGCGCACCCTCGGGAACCGTGATCGCGGGCTGGATCACCAGGCCGTCGGCATTCACGATCTCGCCGTCGCGGCTGAGGTGGAGCTGGCCGTTGCGCGTGTAGGCGGTGGTGCCGTCGGGCTGCAGCACCTCGAGGAAGCCGCGGCCGTTGATCGCCACATCGAGCGAATTGCCGGTGACCTGCAGGCTGCCCTCGGTGAACTCCTTCTGCGTCGAGACGATCCGCACGCCGGTGCCGAGCTGCAGGCCCGAGGGGAGCTGGTTGTCCTGCGACGACTGCGCGCCGGGCTGGCGGCGGATCTGGTACAGCAGGTCCTCGAAGGTCACGCGATCGCGCTTGAAGCCGACCGTCGAGACGTTCGCGAGGTTGTTCGAAATCGTCCCGAGCTGGGTATCCTGAGCGCTCAGGCCCGTCTTGCTCACCCACAGTGCATTCATCATCGTCAATTACTCCTTCGGGTCCTCGCGCGGCATCAGGAAACTTGCAACAAGCGTGCCGCGGCCTCGGTATTCTCATCGACGGACTTCATCAACTTCACCTGCATTTCGTACTGGCGCGCGAGGCTCAGCATTTCCGTCAGGGCCTCGACGGCATTGACGTTGCTCCCCTCGAGAAAACCCGAGACCACGCGCACCCGCGCATCGACCGGCGCGCGCGCGCCATCGCGCAGGTGGACCAGCCCGTCCTCGCGCTTGAGCAGGTCCTGCTCGGGCGGGTTCACCAGCCGGATGCGCTCGACACTGGCCAGCGCCTCGGGACCCTGCCCCATGGCACGGACGGTGATCGTGCCGTCCTGGCCGATCTCCACCTTGCTCGCATCGGGAATCGCGATCGGCCCGTTGCTGCCGAGCACCGGCAATCCGCTGCCGGTCAGCAGCTGGCCGAACGGCGTTATCTGCAGGTTGCCGTCGCGGGTGTAGGCCTCGGTTCCATCGGGTGCCTGCACCGCGATCCACCCCGCGCCGCGCACCGCGACATCGAGCTCGCGGCCGGTCTCGCGCAGCGTGCCGCTGGCGAAGTCCGTGGCCGGGCGCTCGGTCAGCGCATGCACGCGCGTCGGGAAGCCATCGCCGTACCAGATGCCCATGCTGCGCGCCGCGACGTAGTCGCGGCGAAAGCCGTCGGTGCTCGCGTTGGCGAGGTTGTTCGCGTGCACCGTCTGCGCCAGCGTGTTGTGCTTGGCGCCCGTCATGCTGGTGTAAAGCGCTCGGTCCATCGGTGCTCCTGTCTCGCTGCGCGCGGACCCTGCGCGCCGCGCAGGGCCAGCGCGTCAGCGCTATCGCTCAGCTGCGGATATTGATCACGGTCTGCGTGATCGTGTTGTTGGTCTCGATGGTCTTGGCATTGGCCTGGAAGTTGCGCTGCGCGACGATCAGGTTGACCAGCTCTTCCGATATGTCGACGTTCGAGTCCTCGAGTGCACCGGCCTGGAGAGAGCCGAACACGCCGGCCGTCGCCACACCGCGCGTGGGCTGCCCGGAATCGAAGGACTCGGCCCATTGCGTGTTGCCGAGTGCCGTCAGGCCCTGCGGATTACGGAAATCGGCGAGGATGATCTGACCGAGGATCTGCGACTGGCCATTGGTGTAGCGGGCGAACAGGATGCCGTTTTCCGAGATGTCGGTGCCTACCAGCTGACCCGGCCCGAAGCCGTCCTGGCTCACCGAATCGATGTTGAAGTCGTCGCCAAACTGCGTGGAGCCGCTGATGTCGAGCAGGAAGTCCGACGTGTCCGCATCGACCACGCCGTTGAAGGTCGGGGTCGCGGCACCGCCCAGCGGTCCCAGCGGCTCGGCGTTGGAATCGAACACGCTCTGGATCTGCAAGGCGGGCACCCAGTCGTCGATCACGAACTGGTTGGTGGCGGGATCGAGCGTGCCGTCCTCGTTGAAGCGCACCAGGAAGGCACTGTTGTCGCCGTTGGGATCCAGCGGCGCGCCCGCCGGGTTGGCCGGGTTACCGTCGTTGACCAGCTCGCCGTCGATCGCGAGCCACATGAACCAGTCGTTGTTGACCCCGGTCTCGATCGCCGGGTCCGGCTGGTCCTTGCGGAAATACATCGTGCCCACGTGCGGGATGCCCTCGGAGTCGTAGAGCGTCACCGACGAGGCGAAGTTGAAGGTGTTCTGGTCCGCGGGATTGAACTCCGGGTAGAGCGCCCCGTCGACCGCGGCGGCCGCGGCGTCGAGGTTGAAGCCGAGTCTGACCTCGGAAGTCTTGCTCGGCTGCAGCTTGAAGGCCTCGATGCGCAGGTCCACCTCGTTGCCCAGGTCCACCTGTCCGGCGGAGTTCGCCGCGTAGCCCACGAGACGGCCACCGGTGTTGCTCACCACGTAGCCGTCCTTGTCCACCCCGAACACGCCCGCGCGCGTGTAGGTGCGCTCGCCGCCGTTGTTCAGGATGAAGAAACCGCGGCCGTTGATCGCGACATCGAGGTCGCGCTGGGTGAGCGCGATGTTGCCCTGCGTGAACTGCTGCGCGGTGCGCTGCAGCATGACGCCGCTGCCGATGGTGCTGGTGCCGGTGAGGCTCGCGGCGTACACGTCGCCGAACTCCGCGCGCGACTGCTTGAAGCCCGTCGTGCTCGCGTTGGCGATGTTGTTGCCGGTCACGTTGAGGTCGGAAGTGGCCGCGCGCAGGCCGCTGAGTCCGGTGTTGAATGACATGTCGCTGCTCCTCGCTGTATGTAAACCCGCAGCCGGCGCGCGCCGGCTGGCCCCCTGTCAGAGAATTTCCTTCACCGCGCTGATGCCGAGCGGTCCGATGCCGTCGACGTTCAGCGTCATCTCGCCGTTGGCCCCGATGGTGACGCTGTTGACGTTGGCGCCGAGCGCGGTCGCCAGCCCCACGGTCTCGTCCTCGCGCAGGCCCAGTGCCTCGAAGCGGTAGATCCCCGGCGCCAGCGAGGTTCCGGCCGCATCGCGGCCATCCCAGCCGAAGGTGATGTCGCCGGCATCCTGCCTGCCGAGCAGTTCCTGGCGCACGAGCACGCCGGCCGGGTTGTAGATGTTGAGCAGCGTGTCATCGACCGGTTCGTCGATGGTGATCGTGCCCATGATCTCGCCGCCGCTGGCGAGCCGCGCGGTGGAGGCCTCGACGAGCACCGTGTGCCCGACCAGCGCCGAGGCCTGGATCGCCTGGCTCGATTTCAGGCTGCCGTTCATCGAGACGAAATTGCTGTTGAGGTCCTCGATGCCCTGCAGCGTGCTGAACTGCGCGAGCTGCGCCACGAAGGCGGTGTTGTCCTGCGGCGTGAGCGGGCTCTGGTTCTCGAGCTGCGTGATCAGCAGCGTGAGGAAATCGGCCTGCCCGAGCGAGCTGTTCTCCGCCTTGGCGGGCTCCTTCTTGAAGGACAGCGCCTCGTAGGCACTGCCGCTCACCTTGAATCCGTTGATTTCGCTCATCGTTCAATCACCCCCTGCCCTGGTGTGCGGTGCCGCTCACTGGCCCAGTGCCAGCACGCGCTGCGCCAGCGTCTTGGCCGCTTCCACCACCTGCACGTTGATCTGGAACGAGCGCGAGGCGGAGATCATGTCGGCCATCTCCTCGACCACGTTCACGTTCGGGTAGTACACGTAGCCCTGCTCGTCGGCGAGCGGATGATGCGGCTCGTACCTGGGTTGCAGCGGCGCGTCGCTCTCGACGATGCCCAGCACCTGCACGCCGGCCTGCGCATCGCCCTGCGCCGTTCCACCGGACCCGAGCTGGTCCTGGTACAGCGGCGCGAACACCGGATGGCGCGCGCGAAAGGTCTGCCCGATGCTGCTGCTGGCGGTCTGGGCGTTGGCCAGGTTGCTCGCCACCGTGTTCAGCCGGATGCTCTGGGCGCTCATCGCCGAGCCGGCGACATCGAAGATCGCGTTGATGGACATCATTCCCCCTTCAGCGCGGAACGCAGGCCGCGGAACTTGCCCTGCAGGAACGTGAGGCTGGCCTGGAAATCGAGCGAGTTGCGCGCGAACTGCGCCATCTCGATATCCGCATCGACGGTGTTGCCGTCCAGCGTCGGCTGCATCGGGGTGCGGTACAGCAGGTCGCCGGCGATTGCGGGCGCGCCGGCGCCAATGTGCAGCGCCTGCGTGGCGCGCAGCCTCGACCCGTCCTGCTCCCCCGCCGCCTGGCGGATCAAGGCCTGGAAATCGAGGTCGCGCGCCTGGAAGTGCGGGGTGTCGGCGTTGGCCAGGTTGGCGGCCAGCACGCCGGCACGGCGCTCGCGCACCAGCAGGGCCTGTTCGTGCACGCCTAGCGCCGCGTTGAAGTTGATTGCCATGCCGGGTATCCAGTGCGTTGTCAGCCTCGACGCAGCAATCGGTGTGCCATTGAATGCAAGCCATTGTTTTTAATTTTCTTTATCGCCGTCCCTGGGGGAGCGGCAAGCGTCCGGCGGCAAACTCCTTCCGCTATGGGTCCGGCCGCGCCGACGCCGGCGGCCAAGGCCTGCCGCGCGCCGCGGCGCCATCGCCCGGCATCGGCGGCTGCGGCACCGCGGCACGGGATTTGCTGGAAAGCCCTGGACCCGCCATCTCCGCCGGAATTCCGTCACGCATGACCATGTCCGCCCGGCTCCACCGACTGCTGTACGCCCTGGCTTGCGTGCTGGCCGGGCTGTATACGCTCGCGGCACGCGCAGAGCCGGCCACCGTGGACGCGCGCGCGATCGCGGCGCTGGTCGAACACTCGGTACTCGCGCAGCTGCGCGACGCGCCGCTGGCGCGCGGCGCCGCGCGCGTCGAGGTGGCGGCAGGCGCGCTCGATACGCGCCTCACGATGGCCGCCTGCGGACAACCGATCCGTGTCGCGGCGGACCTCTCGCGGCAGCAGGCGCGGGTGAACGCGCGGGTCAGCTGCAGCGCCCCCTCGCCGTGGAACCTGTACGTGCCCGTCGAGATCCGCGTGTACCGGCCGGTGCTGGTCGCCACGCGCGAGTTGCGCCGCGGCGAGCCGATCGGCGCCGCGGACGTCGCGCTCGAGGAGCGCAACGTCCTTGCCGCCGCGGGCGCACCGCCGCTCACGCAGGCCGCCGATGTCGTCGGGCTCAACGCCCGGCGCACCATCGCCCCCGGCACGCTGCTTAGCGCCGGCCTGGTCGAGCTGCCGGTGCTGGTGCGCCGCGGGGACCGGCTCGGCGTGAGCGCCCGTTCGGGAGGAATCACTGTCCAGATCAACGGCGAAGCGCTGGGCACGGCCCGCCTCGGGGAGCGGGTACGGGTGCGCAACCTGCAATCGGGCCGCGTCATCGACGCGGTGGTGACCGGCAGCGGCAGCGCCGAGGCCATCTGAGGCGGGCGCCCCGGAACCCGACTTGAAAAAGGACTAAAGGTTTACTATGGGCGGCCGATACCTTCATCGAGCGCCCACGCTGGAGTCAGCAGGGCATTGCAGGTGACAGTTTTTATGGTTTCCGACATCAAGGGATTCGACTCGCGCCAGGCCTCCGGCGCCCGCACGGGCGAAACCGGGGCCGTCCGGTCCGACTCGCGCGCAGGCGCGGGACGCCAGGCGGGTGCGGCTGCCCGCGATGACACCGTCGAGTTGAGCGGGGTGGCGGATCTCATCGCCACCGCCGCGCGCAAGCTCGCGGCCGAGCCCGCCGTGGACCAGGCGCGGGTGCAGGAAATCAGGAAAGCCATCACCAACGGGAGCTACACGGTAGATCCCGAGCGCATCGCCCGGAAGCTGATCGACGCTGATTCGCAGTACTGATCCGGTACTGCCACCACCAGGGGCGATCTTCATGCAGAACCTCACCGACGATGCCGGCGTCGCACACGCCATCGTGGCCGCGGATCTCGCGGCCGTGCGCACCCTGCGCGAACTGCTACTCGAGGAGCGGGCGGCCCTGACCCGGCGCGAGCCCGAGGCGCTGAACGCCGTGGTGCAGCGCAAGCTCGCGTGCCTCGGCGAGCTGCAGCAGAGCGAGGACGCGCGCAAGCGCCTGCTTGCGCGCCACCGCGGCAGTGACTGGGCGGCGCTGCTCGGCACGCTGGACCCGGCACTGGCCGCACCGTGGGAGGCATTGCGCGCCAACCTGCAACAGGTCGCGGAACTCAACCGCGTCAACGAGCGCATCGTGGCGCGCACGCGCCACAGCACCGAGCGGCTGCTGTCGATGCTGCGCGGCCAGCTCGACCCGGTCGGCGTCTACGACCGCAGCGGCCAGACGCGCGCCTACGGCGACGTGCGCCCGATCGCCAGCGCCTGAGCGGCGTCGCCGAGACGCCACAGGTCCTGCGGGCGATCGATGTCCGCGCGCCCGGGCAGTTCGTGCCAGCGCAGTCCGAGCGCCGCGAAGCGCTCGCGCTGGCGCGCCAGCACCACGTCCGTTCCCCACGGCACTCCCGCGAACACCGCGCTCGGCAGCCGCGTGAAGCCGGCCAGCACGTAGCCGCCGTCGAGCGCGGGGCCGAGCACGGCATCGAAGCCGTGCTCCAGCGCCACCGCCGCATCGCCGAGGTAGGCCGCGTCGTAGCCGAGGCAATCGCTGCCGACCACGATCACTGCCCGGTATTCGGCGAGCGCGGCATCGACGGCGCGCCACATGCGCGCGCCCAGGTCCCCGCCGCCCTGCGCGCGCAGCGTCCGCCCCTCGCGCGCGGCCAGTTCGCGCAGGAAAGCATCCGTGGTGTCGTCCACGCACAGCGTCGCTTCCCAGCCGGCGGGGACCGCGCGCAGCGCCGCGGCAACCCGGCGTGTCAGCTCGCGCGCCACCTCCGCGGCCCCCGCCGGCGAGAGCTGCCCGTGCAGCCTGGTCTTCACCGCGCCGGCGCGCGGCGCCTTGGCGAACTGCAGGAAACACCCGCACCGGCGCCGGTCCTCAGCGTTGGCCATGGTAGGTCTCGTGCAGGTCCGCGGGATCGGCGCCGAGGAAGTAGCTCAGGCGCAGGCGCCACATCAGCAGGATCGTGGACAGCGCGCCGTCGCGGTCCCAGCGCCGGCCGGAGCTCTCGATAAACGCCGGGTGCGCGAGCGGCGCGCCGTGGCGCCGCAGGCGGCGGCAGATCTCGATGTCCTCCATCAGCGGTTGCGCGGGATAGCCGCCCACGGCGGTGAACAGCGCGCGCGGCACGAACAGCCCCTGGTCGCCGGTGGCAATGCCGCTGAGGCGCGAGCGCCAGGCCATGCAGCGCGCGACCACGCCGAGCCAGCGCGAGACACCGCGCAGCCGCACGCGAAAAAAGCCCCAGTGCGGCGCGGCACCGGCCAGCGCCGCGATCGCCGCGACGCAGGGCGGCGGCACGCGGCTGTCGGCATGCAGGAACAGCAGCAACTCGCCGCGCGCGCGCGCGGCGCCCGCGTTCAGCTGCAGCGCGCGACCGCGCGGCGCCGCGAGCACGATGTCCGCCAGCGCCCCCGCCGCCGCGACGGTGCCGTCATTGCTGCCGCCGTCGGCCACGATGATCTCGGCGCCGCGTGCGCGCAGCGGCTGCAGGTCGCCCAGCAGCAGCGGCAACGCGGACTCCTCCTCGAGCGCCGGGATCACGATGCTCAGGCGCATGCTCAGGCGGCCAGCGCTCCCGAGCAGCTGCTGCCCTGCCCCGCCGTGCAGCCGTAGCAGTGCGCGCCAGTGACGATCGGCGCATCGAGCGGCAACCGCTCGAGCAGATCACGCAGGTGCAGGCGGCGGTCAGTGGCGAGCAGTGGCAGATCGAGCATCTGGTTGAAATCGCAGTCGTAGACGAAGCCACGCCAGTCCACGCTGAGCAGGCGACGGCACATCACCTGCCCGAGGTTCGCGTGCACGAAATTGCGCTTGAGCAGCGCGAGGTAGTCATCGAACTGCCCCTGCGCCAGCAGCACCGCGCCGAAGCGCGCGACCGGCAGGTTGGCGAGCGTGAGCAGGCGATCGAAGCCGATGCCGTAGCGCACCCGCAGCTCGCGCTTGTAATCGAGCTCGAGCGCCTGTTGCGGCGGCGGCAGCGTGGGCCCGAGCGGGTTGTAGACGAGGTTCAACTCCAGCGCGCCGCCAGCGCCATAGCCGAGCGCGTTCAGCCGCCGCAGCGCCGCGATCGAGCGCGCGTGCACGCCGCGCCCGCGCTGCGCGTCCACGTTGGATTCGAGGTAGCACGGCAACGAAGCGGTGATCATTACGCCGTGATCGGCGAGGAACTGCGCAAGGTCCTCCTGCCCGGGCTCCTCCAGCACGCTCAGGTTGCAGCGGTCGATCACGCGCAGTCCGAGCGCCCGGGCCCGCGTCACGAGGTGACGGAAGTGCGGGTTCAGTTCCGGCGCGCCGCCGGTGAGATCGAGTGTCGTGACGCCGTGGCGCGCGGCCACTTCCAGCAGCAGATCGGCCGTATCCCGGTCCATCATCTCGGTGCGTGACGGCCCGGCGTTCACGTGACAATGCGCGCAACTCTGGTTGCAGCGGTAGCCGAGATTCGCCTGCAGCGTATCGACGCCCAGCCTGCGCATGGCCGGGAAGTCCGATTCGAGCAACAGCGGTCGCGTGTCCTGCATGGCGTGGATCCGGATTACGATGGTCGGGAACTGCGAAGGACAGCACGATTCCGGCAGGCACGCAACCACGCGCATTGCCGTGGCACGCCGATCTGCCAGACTCCGGGAAGCGCCACACAAGGAGGTACAGCCGATGCCATTCCCGCCGCCGCGTGGAGCCGCACCGTGAGCCCGACGGAACAGTTGCCGCCCGGCGCGGAGCGGCGCACCGAGACGCGCATAGAAGTCGAGTTGCCGGCACGGATCATCGCCCGCGACGGGCGCGTGTACGCGGCGGCCATACGCAACATCTCCTGCGGCGGGGTGCTGGTGCATCTGGCGGCCGCGCATGCCGCCGCACTGCTGCCGAACACGGCGCGTGAACAACCCCGCCTGCCGGTCGGCGTGCGCCTCGAATTCCAGCTTCCCGCCGCACCGCACGACGCCCCCGTGGCCATCGACTGCGGCATCGCTCACCTGCGCCGCCTGGCGGCGGACCAGGGCGCGATGGGGCTGAACTTTCGCCACTTCCATGCCGGCAGCGAACACGCACTGGCCCGCTTCTGCGCGATGTAGCCGCGCGATCTCGCGCATTCGCGCCACCGAGGTGGCCGGCTCGGGCCGAAGTCATTAGAATGCGCCGTCCCGCGCGGCCGCGTCCCCATAGTTCAATGGATAGAACGGGGTCCTCCTAAGACTCAGATGCAGGTTCGATTCCTGCTGGGGACACCAAATCCCGCGCGCGCCAGCCTCGCCCGCTTTCCGCCGCCCTCGGAGCGTCGCCGGCGCGACACCGGCTTATGGCGGCATTAATCACAGTCGGCCGCTTTGGGCCATGCACCCCACCCCGGTTTTTTTATAATCCGCCGAACGCAATCCCCGGGCGATCGGTCGCCCCTCCGGTATGAACGAAGCAGTCAAAGACGGCACCCAGAACGTCCTCGATGGCAAACCCGTGATCTATTACGACGGGTACTGGATCCGCTACTATGCCCCGCCCGAAAACACGCTCCCGCAAAAGAAGGCGCTCATCGACCAGATGACCAAGCGCGCCTTCCACCACACCGAGGAAGGCATCAACACGCCCGGGCGCAAGCTCGACCGCGCGCGCGCGGCCTGGGAGAGCGAGACCGACCCCGCGCGCAAGCGTGTCAACGCCGCGATGCTCGCCGGCGCACTGTTCAATCGCGCCACCGACCTGTTCACCACGATCGTGGAGCTCGGCGAGATGGGCGTCGAGATCAGCATGGACAACGAGTTGATGAAGCAGTGCGGCGAGTGCTTCAAGGAGGCGCTCGATCTGGGCAAGTACGTCAAGCACTACAGCGGCGAGGAAGGCATCGACGAACTGTGGGGCGAGCCGTTCAAGGCCTTCACGCTGCCGATCGCGACGGTCTACGAGAGCCGCTACATGAAGGTCGCGCGCGCGATGCGCGACATCGACGGCCTCGCCGAGAAGATGGAGCAGGTATTCGGCCCGCTGGCGGGCTTCGCGGGAATCGCCGAGCGCATCCGCGAACTCGCCGCCGCGGCCAAGCTCGAGGCGGAGACCATGAAGTCCGACCCGGTGATCTTTCGCGTGTGGCCGCGCTTCGTCGCCGCCTGCGAAGCGGTGCTCGACTTCCAGCCGGCGCTGCCCGCGCCGGTGAGCGACCGCGAGCGGCGCGAGGCCGACGAGGCGCTGCGCATCCTGTGCGAGGGCAAGCGCGTGATCGAGTACCTCGCCGGGGCGCGCGTCCCGATGCCCAAGACCACCGCGGCCTACCATCGCCGCTGCGACGCCTTCCGCGAGTCCATCGCCCGGACATGAAGCAGCTCGGCGTCCTCGACTCCGCCTTCATCAACCTCGAACTGCCCGGCACGCCACAGCACATTGGCGGGCTGGGGATCTACGACCCGTCGACCGCGCCCGGCGGCTTCGTGCGCTTCAAGTCCGTGATCGCCGGTTTCGAGCGCCGCCTGCGGCGCACGCCGCAGTTTCGCGCGCGATTGCAGCAGGTGCCGGGCGGCATCGACCGCCCGTACTGGATCATCGACGAGGACTTCGACCTGGAGTTCCACGTGCGCCACATCGCGCTGCCCGCACCCGGCGACTGGCGCCAGCTGTGCATCCAGGTCGCGCGGCTGCACGCCAGGGCGCTGGATTTCAGCCGCCCGCTGTGGGAGGCGTGGATCATCGAGGGCCTGGACAACCTGCCCGGGCTGCCGCGCGGCAGTTTCGCGATCTACGGCAAGCTGCACCACGCACTGTTCGACGGCGCCGGCGGCCAGGTCTTCGTCGATGCGCTGCACGACCTCACGCCGGTACCCGCCGAGGCGGCGCCCGCGTGCGCGCAGGACCGCCTCTACGCCGACGAAGCGCTGGGCGAGGTGCAGATGCTGGGACGCGCGGCGATGAACCAGCTGGTCAACGGCATCGACATGGCGCAGGGGGCGCTGCGCGCCGGCGGCGAGATCGCGCGCATGCTGCTCGGGCACGGCGAGGACGGCGGCAAGTCGCTGCTGGCCAGCGCCCCGCGCACACGCTTCAACGAGCCGGTCGGACCGCGCCGCAGCTTCGAGGCGGCCAGCTTCGCGCTCGCGGATTTCCGCGCGCTGAGGAATGCCACCGGCGCCAGGCTGAACGCGCTGGCGCTCACCGTGATCGGCGGCGCGCTGCGCCGCTACCTCGGGGCCCGCGCGGAGCTGCCCGAGCGCGCCCTGAACGCCGCGATTCCCCTGGACCTGCGCCGGCGCCGCGCCGATTCCGGCGACACCAACCAGGTCGGCACCGTGTACCTGTCGCTGCATACCGACCTCGCGGATCCGCTGCAACGGCTGGAGGCCGTGCGCCGTGAAGCCGACCGGGCGCGCGAGCGCGGCGCCCGCAACCCGCTCGTGGACACCATGAAACTCGCCGGCCTGCTGCCACCCGCGGTGGTCAGGGCGGCCAGCGAATTCTATGCCGCGCACGGCCTGACGCGACGGATGCCCCTGGTCACCAGCACCGTGGTCGCGAACGCCGCCGGGCCCGAGATACCGCTCTATTGCGCGGGCGCGCGCCTGGTGCGCTACCACGGGTTGGGGCCGCTGTCGCCGGGGATGGGGATCTACCACACGGTGTTCAGCTGCAACGATACGCTGACGATCTCGGTGCTCGCCGATCGCGAGCACATGCCCGACCCCGCGTTCTACCGCGAATGCCTGGAGGAATCCTTCGCCGAGCTGCGCGAC
This sequence comes from Pseudomonadales bacterium, assembly GCA_035433265.1. GTDB lineage: Bacteria > Pseudomonadota > Gammaproteobacteria > Pseudomonadales > UBA5518 > UBA5518. The sequence goes on from DAORUQ010000009.1 coordinate 31,227, forward strand.
GCCCTGTAGGTTGATGGCATTCATGCCGACGATGTGCATTGCCCCGATGCCATGGTCGCCATGAATGGCGACCTACGTGCCGCGGGCCACCGGGGCGCCGGGGCGCGAACACCAATCGCTCCAGCTGCCGGGATAGAGCCGCGCGCCACGGATGCCGGCGAGCTCCAGCGACAGCAGGTTCGCGCAGGCCGTGACGCCCGAGCCGCAATACACCACCAGTTCCCGCGCATCCACGCCGTGCCAGCGCTCGGCCTGCGCCGCCGCATCGAGGAAGCAGCCGTCCGCTTCGCGCGTGGCGCCCGCCCAGGGGCGGTTCAGCGCGCCCGGCACGTGGCCGGCCACCGGATCGATCGGTTCCTCGAGGCCCGCATAGCGGCGCGGCTCGCGCGAATCGACCAGCGCCAGCGTGCCGGCGGCAACGCGCGGCGCCAGTTCCTCGTAATCGATGCGCATCGCGGCGCGCGGGCGCGGCTCGAAATCGCCCGGCGCCGGCGCCGGGATGGCGGTATCCAGCGCCAGCCCGGCGCGGGTCCACGCCGTCACGCCACCGTCGAGCACGCACACGCGCTCGTGTCCGAAATAACGCGCGAGCCACCACAGCCGTGCCGCGAAGGCGCCGCGCGAATCGTCGTACGCGACGAGGAGGCGCCCGGCATCCAGCCCGATGCGGCGCATGGTCCGGCCGAAGGCCCCGGGCGAGGGCAACGGGTGGCGGCCCCCGGTCGCTGCGACGGGCGCCGAGAGATCACGCTCCAGGTGGAGGTAGACCGCGCCGGGGATGTGCGCCGCGCGGTACGCAGCCTCCCCCGCCGCGGGATCGGCGAGCGCGAAGCGGCAGTCCGCGACCAGCGGCGGATGCGCGCCGGCAAGCAGCGCGTGCAGGCGCAGCGGGTCGATCAGCGGTCCGGTGAGCGCGCTCATGGGTTCTCCTTGCCTCGCGGCGCCGGGTTCAGGGCCTGCGACAGTTTCACCGGCCTCAGCGCACCGTGAAACGCAGCGTGCCGAGCGCGCCGCAATCCGCAACGTAGTCGCCGGGCTCGGCCGGCACCATGGCGCCCACCGCGCCGCTCAGCAGCACCTGGCCCGGGCGCAGTTCATAACCGGCCGCCACCGCGGCATTCACCAGCTCCAGCGCCGCGGTCAGCGCGCCGTCGGCATGGCCCTGCGCCAACACCGTGGCGCCGCGTGTCAGCATCAGCGCCGGTGCCGCGCCCTGCAGCAGGGCCGGATCCCGCACCGCGCCGAGGAGGTAGCCGCGCACGCCGATATTGCTCGCGATGTAGTCGATCCCGTTCGGCGGCCTCACCTTGGCCTCGAGCGCGAGCTCCGGCAGTTCGACCGCGGGCATCACGCCGTCGATGCGTGCCAGCAGCGCCGCCTCGTCCGCCAGCGGCTGCGTAATCGCGGCTCCGAGCCGCAACGCCACCTCGATCTCCAGCACCATGCGTTCATAACCTGCGCGCGAGACCGTGCAGCCGGCGGCCTGCCCCGCGCAACGCTCGGCCGAGGCGGGCAATACCGCCAAGGCCGCACGATCGAGACCGAAGCGCTGCTGCATCTGCGGCGAATTGAAGGCGCTCTTGAAGCCGGCCACGCGCTCGCCCACGGGCCACGCGGCGACCAGTGCCTGCTGGCGCGCCATCGCCTCGGCCAGCGGATCAGCCACCGCCACGCCCGCGGCAAGGCAAAACCACGCCAAAGCGAGCAACAGCGCGCCGGGCGCGGGTTGCAGGACTTCACGAAAGCGGTTGCTGCGCGGCATTTGTACGCTTCGGTAGAATACGCGGCCCCCGCCTGCACCGAGACCCGCCATGAACCAGCCCAAAGTCGGATTCGTCAGCCTCGGCTGCCCCAAGGCGCTGGTCGACTCCGAGCGCATTCTCACCCAGCTGCGCTTGGACGGCTACAGCATCGTGCCGAGCTACCAGGACGCCGACGTGGTGGTGGTGAACACCTGCGGCTTCATCGACAGCGCCAAGCAGGAATCGCTGGACGCCATCGGCGAGGCCCTCAGCGAGAACGGCCGCGTGATCGTGACCGGCTGCATGGGCGCGCAGGCCGAGCAGATCATGAAGGTGCACCCGCAGGTGCTCAGCGTGAGCGGACCGCACGCCTACGAGGCGGTGGTCGGCGCGGTGCACCAGCACGTACCCGCGCCGGATCGCCAGCACGATCCCTTCGTCGACCTGGTGCCGCCACAGGGCGTGAAGCTGACGCCGCGCCACTACGCGTACCTGAAGATCTCCGAGGGCTGCAACCACCGCTGCAGCTTCTGCATCATCCCGCAGCTGCGCGGCGACCTCGTGAGCCGCCCGATCGGCGAGGTGATGGACGAGGCCGAGCGCCTGGTGAAGGCCGGCGTGCGCGAGCTGCTGGTGATCTCGCAGGACACCAGCGCCTACGGCGTCGATCTGCGCTATCGCACCGGCTTCTGGCAGGGCCGCCCGCTCAAGACGCAGATGCAGGCGCTGTGCAGCGCGCTCGGCGAGCTCGGCGTCTGGGTGCGGCTGCACTACGTCTACCCCTACCCGCACGTCGACAACATCATCCCGCTGATGGCCGAGGGCAGGATCCTGCCCTACCTCGACATCCCGTTCCAGCACGCGAGCCCGCGCATCCTCAAGCTGATGAAGCGCCCCGGCAACGCCGAGGGCGTGCTGGAGCGCATCCACGCCTGGCGCGAGACCTGCCCCGACCTCACGCTGCGCAGCACCTTCATCGTCGGCTTCCCCGGCGAGACCGAGGCCGAATTCGAGGAACTGCTGGACTTCCTCGACGAGGCCGAACTCGACCGCGTGGGCTGCTTCAAGTACTCCCCGGTCGATGGCGCGCCCGCCAACGCGCTGCCCGATCCGGTGCCCGAGGAGGTCAAGGAAGAGCGCTGGCAGCGGCTGATGGAGCTGCAGGCCGAGATCAGCGCCGAGCGCCTGCAGCAGCGCATCGGCCGCGAGATCGACGTGATCATCGATCGCGTCGAGGGCGACAGCGCCATCGCGCGCTCCAGCGCCGATGCGCCCGAGATCGACGGCGTGGTGCACATCGAGAATGTCGAGGGACTGGTCTCGGGCGAGATCATCCGCGTGCGCGTCGAGGGCGCCGACGACTACGACCTCTGGGCCGTGCCCGTCGAGGCATGAACCTGCTGCTGCTGGCGGCGGCGGAGATCGCCGCCCCGGGCCTGGCCGAGGTCGCGCTGTCGCGCTACCCCGCTCGCGCCGGCTGGTGGCCACCGCAGCCCGGGCGCCGGCTGCTGGTGGGACTGCGCGACGGACTGCTCGGCGAGGGCGTGGTCGAGCACCTCGGCCAACGCCACGCGCGCATCCGCTTCACGCTCGATCGCGCGCCCCCGCCCGCACTGCCGCTCACGCTGCTGCTCGCGCTGCCGCGCCCGAAGATGCTGCGCCGGGTGCTGCGCAGCGCGGCCGAGATCGGCATCAAGCACATCTGGCTGATCAACAGCAGCCGCGTCGAGAAGAGCTACTGGCAGAGCCCGCTGCTCGCACCGCCGATGCTCGACGCCTATCTCGCCGCCGGCCTGGAGCAGGCCTGCGACACCGTGCTGCCGCGGGTGGAACTGCGCCAGCGCCTGCGGCCTTTCGTGGAGGACGAGTTGCCGGCGATCGCGCCGGGCAGCCTGCGCCTGGTCGCGCACCCGGCGGCCGGCGCGCCGCTCGGCCCGGCCGGCGCCGGCCACGTGACGCTGGCGATGGGCCCCGAGGGCGGCTTCACGGATTTCGAGATCGCGCTGCTCGGCGCCGCCGGTTTCGCCCCCTGCACGCTGGGGCCGCGCGTGCTGCGCGTCGAGACGGCGCTGCCGGTGCTCGCCGCCAACCTCTTCCCCGCCGGGTTCAGTAATGCAGCAGCGGATGACGCAACGTGTCGTCCGCCAGCAACTGCGCACCCGTGAATTCCTGGCGCAGGTCCTCGGGCGTGAGCAGGCTCAGCAGCAGCCGCGGCTCGCCCACGTAGGGCGTGGCGCCCACGGTGTTCACCGTGTACAGGTAACTGCGCACGTCGCCGTCGGGCATCGCCAGGCGCAACCTGAAGCTGTTCTGGAACGCGATTTCCGCGCCGCGGCGCGCCCACTGCTCCGGGATCGCGGGATAGGCCAGCAATTGTCCGAGCAGCCGCGCGGCATCCGCGTCGCCGCTCAGCAACACCTCCTGCTGCAGCGTCATCAGCAGCCGGCAGGCGACGTCCTCCCAGTCGACCAGGCGCGCGCGCAGGCCGTTCTCGGCGAAGAACATGTGGTAGCTGTTGATCGGCGGCGCGAGGAACTCGGGCGCGAGCAGCGCGCGCAGCATCGCCAGCCAGCCGCGGTTGACGAGGTGCAGGTTGCCGTACTTGTCCTGCACCGTCGCGGCCCACGGATCGAGGGCGCGCATGTTCAGCTCCAGCGATTTGTGCAGCCAGCGCATCTCGGGCGCCTGCATGTCGACGCCCGGCGCATCGGGCGCGAAACCGGCGGCGACCAGCAGCGTGTTGAGATCCTGCGGCGCGAGGCGGAACACGCCCGCCAGCGCGAGCACCATGCTGCGCCCCGGCTGCGAGCGGCCGGTCTCGAGGAAACTGACGTGGCGCGCGGACACGCCGGTCTCCAGCGCCAGCTCTTCCTGGCTGAGACCGAAGGTGGCGCGCCAGAAGCGCAGCAGCCGCCCGAAGGGGCCGGGCTGGTGAAGGGAGTTGCTCGGGTATTCGCTCACAGTGCCGGTCCGTGTTTCGCCCGATACTACCCGCGGGGTAATGAGCTGTACACAACGCCACGGGGCTCGATCCGCCTTGGTGCAATAGTGCAACCGTCAGTGGCGGGCGCGCGGCACGCAGGTCTACACTTTCCCGCAGGCAAAAGTGTGACACTCCAATGACAACAACCGCTTCGCCCCGCCCCACTCCGCCCCGGCTGGCCTATGCGCTGACCGAGCCCGGCCGCTTCGTCATCGAGATCAACCGGCTGCTGCTGGCGCACCCGTTCCTGCGCCGCGCGCGCGGCGGCGACGGGCACCCGGTGATGGTGCTGCCCGGCTTCCTCGGCGCCGACGGCTCCACCGCGGCGCTGCGCTACTACATCGCCAACTGGGGCTACGACACCCACGGCTGGGCCATGGGACGCAACATGGGCCTGCGCGCGGAAGACCCCGAATTCGAGAACCGCCTGGCCGAACGGCTCGGCACGCTGGTGCGCAAGAGCGGACGCAAGGTGAGCCTGGTCGGCTGGAGCCTGGGAGGCGTGCTCGCGCGCGAGCTCGCACGCGCCTGCCCCGACCACGTGCGCCAGGTGATCACGCTCGGCAGCCCGATCGGCGGCGATCCCAAGGCCACCACGATCTGGCGCGTCTACGAGCTCGCCACCGAGACCGAGCTGCACAGCGAGGAACTGCGCCAGCGCGTCGCGCAGATCGTGCAACCGGTGCCGGGCGTGCCCTGCACCGCGATCTACAGCCGCAGCGACGGCATCGTCTCGCACCGGATCGCGCGCGAGCGCGAGACGCCGCTGACCGACAACATCCGCGTCGTCGCGAGCCACGTCGGCCTCGGTTTCAGCGCCACGGTGCTGCACGCCATCGCCGACCGCCTGGCGCAGGACGAGAACGACTGGCGACCCTTTCGCAGGACCTGCTGGCGGCGTATCTTCTACGCCTGAACGCGCCGGCCTTCCGCCGCGCCCGCGACGGAAGCACAGGATGAAGCGCGAGGGCAACGCCCGCCAGGTACTCAGCGTCAGCGACCTCAACCGCCACAGCCGCGAGCTGCTCGAAGCCGCGTTCCCCTCGGTGTGGGTCGAGGGCGAGATCTCCAACTTCTCGGCACCGGGCTCGGGCCACTGGTACTTCACGCTGAAAGACAGCGATGCACAGGTGCGCTGCGCGATGTTCCGCAACCGCAACCTGCGCGCACGCCTGCGCCCCGCGCACGGCGACCGCGTGCTGGTGCGCGGCAGCGTCAGCCTGTACGCGGCGCGCGGCGACTACCAGCTGATCGTCGAGGAGCTCGAGGCCGCCGGTGCCGGCGCGCTGCAGCGCGCGCTGGAGCTGCTGCGCCAGCGCCTCGCCGCCGAGGGCCTGTTCGCCCCCGAGCGCAAGCGCGCGCTGCCGACCTTCCCGGCGCACCTCGGAGTGATCACCTCCGCCACCGGTGCGGCGCTGCACGACATCCTGACCGTGTTGCGACGGCG
>DAORUQ010000010.1:0-34723 GCA_035433265.1 Pseudomonadales bacterium
TGAATCTGGAGACCCTGCCTGCATTTCTGAACGCCGGGGCGTGTGCCGTCGGCCGTGCCGTCCAGCGTCAGCGTGTTGCCGTCGACATCGAAGCGCGCCGCCGGTGTGGCGCTGGAGCGCAGGTCCGCGCCCCCGCGGGGGCGGCCGTCGGCATGGCGCGACACCGCACGGTCGCGGCTCCACAACGGGTCCTGCTCGAAGACCGTGGCCGCGAACAGCAGCGATCCGCGCGACCAGGTGTTGCCCGCGAGCAGGCTGGTGCTGCGCGTGGCGCGGTCGCCGCGCTGCGTGCTGCCGTACTGCGTGCCGAGCTGCACGCCGTCATAGCCGCTCTTCATGATGATGTTCACCACGCCCGCGATGGCATCCGAGCCGTACACCGCCGAGGCGCCTTCCTTCAATATCTCGATGCGCTCCACCGCGGCGGGGGCCAGCGTGTTGAGGTCGAAGGCGTCCCCGGCCAGGCCGCCGGCGCTGGAGCGCCGGCCGTTGACCAGCACCAGCGTGTTGCCCGCGGGCAGCCCGCGCAGCGTCACGGTCGCGGTGCCGTCGCCGCCGTTGCTGACCGCGGTGCTGGTCTGGTTGCCGATCACCGCGGGCATGAAGCGCAGCAGGTCGCCGAGGCTCTGCGCGCCGCTCGCCTCGATCTCCGGGGCGCCCAGCACGTGCACGGGCCCCGAGCCGAGGTAGTTCGCCTGCTTGATGTGCGAGCCGGTGCGCAGCTGTTCGCGCACGATGATCTGTTCGATCACGCGGGCGTCCACGTAACGCTCCGCCTCCGTGCCGGGTTGCGCAGCCGCGGGCGCGCAATCCGCCGCGCTGTTGCAGGGCGGTCCGATCGAGACCACGTTGTCACCGAGGTAGGCCGGCACCAGGCCGCTGCCCTCGAGCAGCCGCTCCAGCGCCTGGCGCGGGCTGAGCGTGCCGGTGATCGCGACGGTGGGGTTGCTCGGCACGTTGGCGGTCGCGAACACCAGCGACAGCTGCGCCTGGCGGGCCAGTTCGATCAGCGCCGCGGGCAGGGTGCTCGCCGGGACGGCGAACTGCACGCGGGCCTCGGTGTCGGCCAGGACGGCCGTGGCCAGGGAAATGCCCAGCAACAGGCCCAGCGCGCGCCGTCGCGGGCCACGTCGTGCAGGCTGGTGATGAGAACCGCTCCCCGGCATCTGTTTCCGTCGCCAACGCAATATCCGCCCGGAATGGGGGATGCCGCCAGTGGCCGAACGATAACAAAACAGGCCGGGGATGGCGCGTCGGATTGCCGGGCTCTCAGTCCGTGCGGCGGGAGATCAGCAGCGGACCCTGTTCGGGGCCGGTCACGGCGAGGCCCAGGCTCTGTTCCAGCGCCGCGAGGGTGAGCCGGGGCTCGGCGGTACTGAACACGCCGGAGACGCGGATCGTGCCGGCCGCGGGATCGGCGAGGCGCAGGGCGGGCTCCATGTAGCGCTGCAGTTCGCCGATCACCTCGGCGAGCGGGACGTCCTCGAACACGAACCGGCGCTGCTGCCAGGCGAGCGCCTTGTCCGCGTCGACCCGGCTGATCTCGGCGAGGTTGTCCTGGCGGTCGTAGCGCACGGCATCGCCGGCGCCGAGCTCGCGCGAGGCGCCGGCGCCGACGCGCGTCGCGAAGCGCACGCGCCCGTGGGTCACCACCACGGACATGCCCCCGCTGTCGCAGGTGGCGCCGAAGGCGGTGCCCAGCACCGTGACGCTGGCCTCGCCGCATACCGCGCTGAAGGGTCGCGCGGCATCGGGTGCCACGCTGAAGAAGACCTCGCCGTGATCCATGGTCGCGGTACGCGTCTCGTCGCGCAGCGCCACGCTGAGCGCGGTGTCGGTGTTCAGCGTGATCTCGCTGCCGTCGGCGAGCCGCAGCTGCTGGAATCCGCCCACCGGGGTGCGCAGTTCCAGCGCCGGCGGCTCGGCACCGCGCGGCAGGACCAGCAGCGCCGCCACCGCGGCCGCGGCGGCAAGGCCGAGCGGCAGCTGCCAGCGCCGCGCGCGCGCGGTGCGGGGGATCTCGATCGGCAGCGCGCGCAGCACGCCGAGATCCGACCACAGCTCCAGCATGCGGTCGAAGGCGGCCGCGTTGCCGGCATCCTCGCTCAGCCAGCAGGCGAACCGCGCGCGGTCCCCGGCGCTGACGTCGTCCGCGCGCAGGCGCGCGATCCAGGCGGCGGCCTGGTCGAGCGCTTGGTGCTGTGCTGGCGTCGTGCGGGTCACTGCGGTTTTCCACTCCGGATCCTGCCGGATCATCGCGTGCGTACGTGTCTTGTGCTTCTTCTCACAGCCTAAGACGAACGAAAGCCGAAATACCTCCGCCATTCGGGGGAAGAAATTCGCACATTCGTCGGGGGTGCCATGCGGGCCAGTGCCGGCACCGGTACCGGCAGGCTCAGGGGATCAGGTGTTCGCGGCAGTGCTTGAGCGCTTCGAGGATGTATTTCTCCACGCTGCTGACCGACACCCCCATGTCCCGGGCGATCTCGGCGTAGGACAGTCCGCGCACGCGGTGCAGCATCAGCGCCTGGCGGCAGCGCAGCGGCAGGTCCTCGATGGCGCGGTAGATCAGCCCGAGCTGCTGGCGTGCAGCCACCAGCTCTTCCGGCGTGCCCGGATCCTGCTGCGCGGTGTCGTCCTGCAGCCGAGCGCCCTCTTCCTCCAGGTAGCGCGCGTGCAGCTTGCGCCGGCGCAGCTGGTCGATGGCCATGTTCGAGGCGACCTGGAACAGATAGGCGCGGGCGTTCTCGAGGTCGTCGGCATGCTCGAGCCGGTGCAGGCGCATGAAGGCGTCCTGGGCGATTTCCTGGGCGTCGTCGATGCTGCCCAGCTTGCGGCTCAGGAAGCGCACCAATGCGCTGCGTTGGCTGCTGATCAGCGTCTCCAGCAGCTCGCCGGGGCGTTTGGCCATGATGTCCCTGGTGTCGATGGTCCTGCTCTCCTCCGGGCTGTCGGGTGGGGGCATCGCGCAAGCGGAGCGAGGCCGCGAACTCCTGACTGCCGGCACGGTGGCGCTTCTGTCGGGCGTTTACATGGTCCGTGGGTAGCGGGTGACCGGTTCTGCGCCGGTCTGACCTGAGGTTAGCACAGCACTCCCCGCTCTCCGGGAGGATTTGTACCGCATAAACGCGCCGCATCCCCCGAACGGGGTATACCGCCGCGCCGTCCCGGGCGGATCAGGAGAGCAGGTGGCAGGCGGCCAGTCGTCCCTCGGCAACGGGGCGCAACTGCGGCGCCTCGCCGTGGCAGCGCCCGGTGGCGAGCGGGCAGCGCGTCGCGAAGCCGCAGCCCGGTACGGCGTCGAGCGGCGAGGGCGGCTCGCCGCTGGCCGGCACGTGCGCGCGGGCCCGTGCGGCGCGCGGATCGGGTTCCGGGTTCGCGGCCACCAGCAGTTGCGTGTAGGGGTGCAGCGGCGCGGACCAGAGCGCATCCGCGGGGCCTTCCTCGACCAGCCGGCCGAGGTACATCACCGCGATGCGCTGCGAGAGGTGGCGCACCATCGCGAGGTCGTGCGCGATGAACAGCAGCGTGAGCCCCAGGCTCGCGCGCAGCTCCTCCAGCAGGTTCACGATCTGTGCCTGCACCGAGACGTCCAGCGCCGAGATCGGCTCGTCGCAGACCACGAACTCCGGCCCGGGGATCAGCGCGCGCGCGATGCCGATGCGCTGGCGCTGGCCACCGGAGAATTCGTGGGGATAGCGGCCCATGTGGCCGGCGGTGAGCCCGACGCGCTCCAGCCAGTGCGCCGCGAGCTCGCGGTGCTCGCGCCGCGCGCCGCCGTCCTGCAGGCGCAACGGTTCGCACAGGATCTCTCCCACCGTCATGCGCGGGTTCAGCGAGGCGTAGGGATCCTGGAAGATCATCTGGATCGCGCGTGCCTGGCGGCGGAAATCGGCGGGGCGGTGGCGCCGCGGCAGCGGCCGGCCGGCGTAGAGTATCTCGCCGGCGCTGGGCGCGAGCAGTCCCACCAGCGTCTTGCCCAGCGTGGACTTGCCCGAGCCGCTCTCCCCGACCAGCCCGGTAACGGTGTCGCGCGCGATCGTGAGCGAGACGCCGTCGACCGCGCGCACGGTCTGGCCGCGCGCGGTGCGAAAATGCGTGTGCAGCGCGCGGATATCGAGCAGCGGCGTCATCGTGCGCTCCCGTCCGCGGCCGCGCGGTGGTGCAGCCAGCAGCGCGCGCCGTGACCGGCAGCGAGCGCGAACCCGGGCGGCTCGAGCCGGTCGCAGATCCGCATCGCGCGCGGGCAGCGCGCGGCGTAGGCGCAGCCCGGCGGGGGCGCGCGCAGGTCGGGCGGGCTGCCCGCGATCGGTTGCAGCGGCTGCCCGCGCGCGCGCGCCGCGCCGGGCAGCGCCTGCAGCAGCCCGGCGGTGTAGGGGTGGGCATGGCGGTAAAAGATCTCGTCCACCGGCCCGTGCTCCACCACCTGCCCGGCGTACATCACGGCCACGTCGTCGGCCATGCGCGCGACCACGCCGAGATCGTGCGTGACCAGCACGATGGCCATGCCGTCCTCGCGCTGGATCTCCTGCATCAGGCCGAGCACCTGGTCCTGCACCGTGACGTCCAGCGCCGTGGTCGGCTCGTCGGCGATCAGCAGCGCCGGCCTGCAGGCGAGCGCGATCGCGATCATCACGCGCTGCAGCATGCCGCCCGAAAACTCGAAGGGGTACTGGCGCGCGCGCTCGCGCGCCGCCGGGATGCGCGTGCGCTCGAGCAGCTCCACGGCACGCGCGAGCGCCGCGCGGCGGCTCATGCCGCGGTGCGCCACCAGCGGCTCGGCGATCTGCTCGCCCACGCGCATCAGCGGGTTCAGCGCGCTCATCGGATCCTGGAAGATCATGCCGACCGTCGCACCGCGCAGGCGATCGAGCTCGCGCGCCGGCAGCCCGAGCAGCTCGCGCCCGAGCAGCCGCGCCGAGCCGCCCGTGATGCGCCCGGGCGGTGTGTCGATCAGCCCCATCACGGCCTGCAGCGTCACCGACTTGCCGCAGCCGGACTCGCCCACCACGGCGAGCGTGCGCCCCGCAGCGACCGCGTAGCTCGCGCCGCGCACCGCGCGCACCGTGCCCGCGCGCGTGGCGAACTCCACCTCCAGTCCGTCGACCGCCAGCACCGGCACCGCCTCCGCGCTCATGCCGGCTCCGCGCGCGTGTCGAGCGCGTCGCGCAGCCCGTCGCCGAGCAGGTTGAAGGCCAGCACCGTGATGCTGATGAACGCGGCCGGTACCGCCAGCTCGTGCGGATGCGCCAGCATGCTGCGGATGCCGTCGTTGCACAGCGAGCCCCAGGACGGTGTCGGCGGCGCGACGCCGAGCCCGATGAACGACAGGAATGCCTCGGTGAAGATCGCGCTCGGGATCGCGAACGACAGCGCCACCAGCAGCACGCCCAGCACGTTCGGCACCATGTGGCGCAGGACCAGGTACGGAGTGCCGGCGCCCATCAGGCGCGCCGCCTGCACGTAGGGCTCGTCGCGGATCGCCATCACCTGCCCGCGCACCAGCCGCGCCGAGGCGGGCCAGCCGAGCAGCACCATCGCCAGCAGCATCGGCATCACGCCGCTCTCGCCGGGGCGGATGCCGAAGGCCACCTTGAACAGGATCATGAACAGCAGGAAGGGCAGCGCAACCACGAAGTCCGCCAGCCGCATCATCGCGTTGTCGATGCGCCCGCCGAGGTAGCCCGCCAGCCCGCCGTAGAGCAGGCCGGCCAGCACGAACAGCAGCGGCGCCGCGATGCCGATGAACAGCGAGGTGCGGGCGCCGTGGATGATGCGCGCGAGGATGTCGCGCCCGAGGTAATCGGTGCCGAGCGGGTGCGCGGGCAACCGCAGCTCGCCGCCGATGCGTTCGTGGCCGGCGTTGGCCGCCAGCAGCCCGCGCCGCAGCGCCGCCGACCACGCGATGGCTTGCCGCGGTTCGACGCGCAGCGTGATCGCCGCGCCGGCCTCGAGCCCCGCGCGCAGCGGTACCACCGAGTAATGGTAGTTGCGCGCTTCCAGCCCGAGCCGGTCCTCGAAGGCCGGAGTCACGACCTCGCCGAGCGGCACGCCGAGGTCCTCGCGGTCGTGCGGCGCGAGCTCGTGGCGATACACCGCGTAGGCATCGGCCCCCGCGACAGGATGCCAGGCCAGGCGCACCGCCGCGGTGTGCGGCGTGCCGCAGACCGTGAGGCCGGCCGGCGTCTCGGGTGCGCACGGCACCGCCACCGGTCCCGGGTCCGCGACCAGCAGCGCGGCGCGTCCAGGGCCCGGCGGCCGCGAGGCCTCGTCGAGACGCTGTAGCGCGGGGTCAACGCGCCACAGCCACGGCCCGGCCAGAGCGCCGATGATCAGCGTCGCGATCACGGCGAGCGAGAGCATCGCACGGCGGTCGGCGCGCAGCCGCGCCCAGACGTGCTCGCGGTACGACGGCGACGGCGTCGCGGCGAGGGGTTGCGCCACGCCGGCGGCGAGCGGCAGGAAATCCCCCGGCAGCGGGACGTGGCTGCTCATCGCGCGCGGCTCCGGGTCGGGTGCATCAGCGCGCCTGCGCCATGCGGATGCGCGGGTCCACCAGCCCGTAGGCAATGTCCACGAGGATCACCATGAACACCAGGAAGGCGCCATAGAACACCGTGGTGCCCATGATCACGGTGTAGTCGAGCTGCTGCACGGCCTGCACGAAGTAGCGCCCGAGGCCGGGGATCGCGAACACCAGTTCCACCACGAAACCGCCGGTGGCGATGGTCGCTATCGCGGGGCCCAGCACCGTGATCACCGGCAGGATGGCGTTGGGCAGCTGGTGGCGCAGCAGGATGCGCGCCGGCGAGAGGCCCTTGGCACGCGCGGTGCGCACGTAGGCGGCGCCGCGCACCTCGAGCATCGAGGTGCGCATCAGCCGCGTCAGGAAGGCCATGGTGCCGAGGCCCAGCACCAGCGCGGGCACCAGCATGTGCGCGGGTCCGCCCCATCCGGCCACCGGCAGCAGCGACACGCCGGCCCAGGCGTTCAGGCGCAGCACCCCGAGCTGCGCCAGCGCGGCGAGCACGAAACCCGGCACCGAGATGCTCAGCACCACCAGGAACATCACGAGCGCGTCGGGCCAGCGCCCCGCGGTGCGTGCCGTGATCACGCCCCAGAACACCCCGCCCAGCGCGGCGAAGCCGATGGCCAGCACGCCCAGCAACGCCGAGACCGGGAAGTGCTCGCGGATGATGTCGTTGACCTCGCGGTTCTGCTGCGTGAACGAGACGCCGAAATCGCCGCGCGCCATGTTGCCGAGGTAGCGCAGGTACTGCAGCGCCAGCGGCTGGTCGAGGCCGTAGCGCGCCTCGAGGTTGCGGCGGATCTCGGGCGACACGGCGCGCGCATCGAGCAGCGGATCGCCGGGCACGGCGTGCATGCCGGCGAAGGTCGCGGTCGCGATGAACCAGACGGTGAGCAGCCCGTAGCAGAGGCGTCCGAGGATGAAGCGCAGCATCGGCCATTGATAGCGGCATTGCCCGCGGCTGTAAAGCAAGGCACGGCGCGGTGATAATGGCCGCGCCAGTCCGGCCGCCGGTTGCGGGGTGTTCCCATGAAGCATCTGATCATCGTCCGTCACGCCAAGTCGAGCTGGGCCGATCCGGGCCAGCGCGATTTCGACCGCCCGCTGAACGGGCGCGGCGAGCGCAACGCCCCCGAGATGGCCGGGCGCCTGAAGGCGCGCGGGCTGCGCCCGCAGCTGATCGTCGCGAGCGGGGCGCGCCGCGCGCACGCCACCGCGAAGCTGATGGCCGAGGTCTTCGGTTATGCGAAGGCGGACATCGAAATCGTCGACGCGCTGTACGAGGCCAGCCCGCGCGTGTGGCTGGAGCAGATCGGCGCGCTGCCCGCCGGCCTCGACACGGTGATGATGGTCGGGCACAACCCCGAGATCACCGCGCTGGTCGCGCAACTGTGTCCACAGGCGCGTATCGACAACGTGCCCACCTGCGGCGTGCTGTGCCTGGACTACGAGGCCGGCGACTGGGCCGGCATCGCCCGTGCAAAGCCCGTGAGCTGGGAATTCGATTACCCGAAGAAGCCCTGAGCTCTGCTACCATCAATGCCCCAGCGCAACCAGGCCAGCCCATGTTGCACCCAGTCCTCGAACGCGAACGTCGCACCGTCGCCGCGTATCTCAGCGCCGGCGCCCACCGGTTGCAGTCCCTGTTGCCGCGGGTCGAGCACGACGCCGACATCGAGGCGCTGCACCAGTTTCGCGTCGAGCTGCGACGCATCCGCACGGGGCTCATGGCCCAGCGCGGAGCGCTGCCGCTGGCCGATGCCGCGGAGCTGGTCGCGGAGTGTCGCTGGCTCGCGGGGCGCGGCAGCGGACTGCGCGATCTCGACGTCTTCCAGCACCGGCTGACGGAGTATCTGGAGCCGGACATGGGGGCGGATACACAGCCGTTGCGTCGCCTGCGTGCCGACCTGGGGCGACTGCGCAGCAGCGCGCGGCGCCAGCTGCTGGGCTCGCTGCGCAGTCGTCGCGCCCATGCGCTGGTCACGCGACTGCAGGCGCTCGGCGAGCTGCCGGCGGCCGCACCCGGATGGCCCGGCCTGCCCACGGCCGGGGCGGCGCTGTGGCGCAGCTACCGTCGCGTGCGCAGGCTCGGCAAGGCCATCGACGCGACGTCGCCCCCCGAGCACCTGCATGAGCTGCGCAAGCGCTGCAAGCGCCTGCGCTACCAGCTGGAAATGTATGCGGGTGCCTTCGACGAGGCCGAGCTGCCCGACATGGTGCGGCGCCTGCGCAAGCTGCAGAACGTGCTCGGCGACTACCAGGACTTCCACACGCACGCCGCGCTGCTGTGCGAGCTGCGCGCCCGCGCGGTGGATTCCGGCGCACCGGATGCCGCGTATCTCGCGCTGATCGAGCGCCTCCTCGTGGCGCTGGACGAACGCTCCGCGGCGGCGCGGGCGCGTTTCGCCGCCCGCTTCGCGCAGTTCAACGACCGCAAGCACCACCAGCGCCGGCGCCGGCTGTTCGCGCCGGACCCGCGGCTGGCGCGACCGATGATCGGCAGCGGCGGCTACTGCCACGCCCGGGTGTCCGGCGAGCGCATCGGCCTGCCCGTGGGCAAGGTGGTGTGCGTCGGGCGCAACTACGCCGCGCACGCCGCCGAGCTAGGCAATGCGGTGCCCGAGGTGCCGCTGCTGTTCATCAAGCCGCCCTCGGCGGTGGTCGACATGGCGCCGCAGATCCGCATCCCGGGCGGGTGTGGCGCGGTGCACCACGAGCTGGAGATCGCGCTGCTGATCGGGCGCGAGTTGCGCGCGGCAACGCCCGAGGAGGCCTGGGCCGGGATTGCCGGCGTGGGTCTCGCGATCGATCTCACGCTGCGCGAGCGCCAGGATCAATTGAAGGCGAAGAGCCATCCCTGGGAAATCGCCAAGGGTTTCGACGGTGCCTGCCCGCTGTCGCCCTTCGTGCCGCTCGATCCGGCGCTGGACCTGGCGGCGCTGGAAACGCGGCTGGTGGTCAACGGGCGCCGGCGCCAGCACGGCAACAGCGCGCAGATGCTGACGCCGATCATCGAGCTGCTGTGCTACGCGAGCCGCCAGTTCAGCCTGTGGCCCGGCGACGTGGTGCTGACCGGCACCCCCGCGGGCGTGGGCCCGCTGGCGCCCGGCGACCGCATCACGGCCGAGCTGAAGGGGCTCGTGGTGGTGCACGCGGAAATCGTGTAAACAATCACGCGCGCAGCTCCCTTACGCCGTTTGCGCCCGCCAGCAGCAACAGGTCAGCGGGGCGGTGCGCGAATATGCCGTTGGTCACGACGCCCACGATGTTGTTGATCGCCGCCTCCGTCTTCAGTGGCTCGGGCAGCGCGAAATCATAGACGTCGAGGATGATGTTGCCGTTGTCGGTGGTGACACCCTGGCGGTAGACCGGGTTGCCGCCCAGCTTCACCAGCTCGCGCGCCACGTGGCTGCGCGCCATCGGGATCACCTCGACCGGGAGCGGGAAGCCGCCCAGCACCGGCACGAACTTGCTCTCGTCGGCGATGCAGACGAATTCGCGCGCCACCGCCGCGACGATCTTCTCGCGCGTCAGCGCCGCGCCGCCACCCTTGATCAACTGCAGCGCGGCATTGGCCTCGTCGGCGCCATCGACGTAGATGTCGATGCCATCGACCACGTTCAGGTCGAACACCGGCAGGCCGTGGCCGCGCAGCCGGGCGGCCGAGGCCTCCGAGCTCGCGACAGTGGCCGTGACCTGCGCGCGCACGCCCGCGAGCAGGTCGATGAAGCGGTTCGCCGTCGACCCGGTGCCGATGCCGATCACGCTGCGCTCGTCGAGGCGCTCGCGCACGTAGGCGAACGCCGCGGCGGCGGCCGCCTGTTTCAGTTCATCCTGGCTTTTCATCGCGGGCGCAACCCAAGCTTGCCGTGGGGCGGCAAGCTTAAGTGATCGCGCCGGCCGAGGTACAGCGCGAGCCGTCATAGTGGCAGGGCTTTGGCTGGCGCGGCACCGGCGCGCTCATTACCATGGGTTCTCGCCAATTTTCCGGGACACTGTCCGCGCCATGCCGAAGTCCTACATCAAGCGCATCCTCGAGGCGCGCGTCTACGATGTCGCCATCGAGAGCCCCATCGACGAGGCGCCGCAGCTCTCGGCGCGCTTCGGCAACCGTATCCTGCTCAAGCGCGAAGACCTGCAGCCGGTGTTCTCGTTCAAGCTGCGCGGTGCCTACAACAAGATCGTGGGCCTCAGCGCGCCCGAGCGCGAGCGCGGCGTGATCACGGCGTCGGCGGGCAACCACGCCCAGGGTGTCGCGCTCTCGGCGCAGCGCCTGCAGATCAAGGCGCTGATCGTGATGCCGCGCACCACGCCCGACATCAAGGTCATGGCGGTGCGTCGGCGCGGTGCGCGCGTGGTGCTGCACGGCGACACCTTCGACGAGGCATCGAAGCACGCATACGAGCTCGCCGAACAGAAGGGGATGAGCTTCGTGCACCCCTACGACGACCCCGAGGTCATCGCGGGACAGGGCACGATCGGCATGGAGATCCTGCGCCAGCTCTCGGGTCCCATCGACGCGGTGTTTGTGCCGGTGGGCGGCGGCGGGCTGCTCGCGGGTGTCGCGGCCTACATCAAGTACGTGCGCCCCTCGGTGCGCGTGATCGGCGTCGAGCCCGAGGACGCGGCCTGCCTCGACGCGGCGCTGAAGGCCAAACGGCGGGTGGTGCTCTCGCAGGTGGGAATCTTCGCCGACGGGGTCGCGGTGGCGCAGATCGGCAAGGAAACCTTCCGCATCATCCGCCAGACCGTCGACGAGGTGATCACCGCGAGCACCGACGAGATCTGCGCGGCGATCAAGGACATCTTCGACGACACGCGCTCGATCACCGAGCCCGCCGGCGCGCTCGCGCTCGCGGGGCTCAAGAAGTACGTGCAGCGCACCGGGGTGCAGGGCCAGACGCTGGTGGCGATCGACAGCGGCGCGAACACCAACTTCGATCGCCTGCGCCACATCTCCGAGCGCACCGAGATCGGCGAGCAGCGCGAGGCGGTGCTCAACGTCACTATCCCGGAAAAGCCCGGCAGCTTTCGCGCGTTCTGCAACGCCATCGGGCGCGGGCGTTCGATCACCGAGTTCAACTACCGCTATTCCGACGCCGGCGCCGCGCAGATCTTCGTCGGCGTCCAGGTGTCCCCGGAGCGCAACGACCGCGAGGCGCTGCTCGCGGAGCTGCGCGGCAAGGGCTACGAGGTGATGGACCTCACCGACAACGAGATGGCGAAGCTGCACGTGCGCTACATGGTCGGCGGTCGCGCGCCCTCTATCGGCGACGCCGAGATCGTCTACCGCTTCGAGTTTCCCGAGCGTCCGGGCGCGTTGCTCAACTTCCTGAACCGCATGGAGCACGACTGGAACATCTCGCTGTTCCACTACCGCAACCACGGTGCCGCCTACGCGCGCGTGCTCGTGGGCTTCCAGGTGCCGGAGGGCGATCGTGGCGCGCTGGCGGAGTTCTTCGCCGAGATGACACGCCGCCACCGCGTCTACAGCTACTGGGACGAGACCGACAACCCGGTCTATCGCGCGTTCCTGCGCTGAATTCAGCGCGCGCGGCAGTCGATCAGTCCATCCTCGGTCATGACGGCCGCCAGCGGCACGTCCCAGGCTTCGCGCGCCAGCGCCGGCAGTTCCTGGCACGCGAAGCCGATGCCCACCAGCAGCGGTGCCGCCGCCGCGCGCCGGAGCAGGAAATCGAAGCTGCGGTCATAGAAGCCGCCGCCCTGCCCGAGGCGGTTCCCGGCGCGGTCGAAGCCCAGCAGCGGCACGCACACCAGCCCGATGGCGTCGGCGGCGATTTCCTGCGCCGTCTCGTGCACGGGTTCCGGGATGCCATACCAGTTCGTGTGCAGCGCGTCGCCCTGGCGGTAGCGCGCGAAGCGCAACCGCTTGTCGGGCTGCATCACGGGCAGGCAGAACTGCTTGTGCGCGTGGCGATCGTCGGCGAGCAGCGGGCGCAGATCGACCTCCTCGCCCACCGGCCAGTACAGCGCGACGCGCGACGCGGCGTGCAATAGCGGGGATTCGCCGAGGTGCCGGCAGATCGCCTGTGAGGCGCGCGCGCGCCCGGTGGCGCCGAGCGCGGCGCGCGCATCGCGGCACTGGCGCCGCAGCGTGCTGCGTGCGGACATGCGAGGCCTCCGGCGGATGCGAGGGCGATCGAAGCAAGGATGAGGGATTCCCCGGCGCTACCGCTGCCCGTGTCGCCCTTGAACCCAGCGGTTCAAGGCGGCGGCCTCAGTGACGCATCAGGCTTTCCGGCAGGCGGACATGCACACAGCGTCGGCGGAGAGGCCCCCAGGCAAGTGCTTATCGGCTCGAGGACTAACAGGCTGGCGAATAGTCCAGGGAATCGGCGGTCAGTATATCAGCGCGTGCCGGGACCCGGAGGCGGGAAAATCTACATTTCGATCTGGCGGTAATTGTTGAGCGTGTCGTCGATCCGGGCGCTCAGGCGGCGCAGGCGGTCGTGTACATCCTGGCTGCCCTTGTCGGATTGCTCGCCGCGCTGGATCAGCTCGTGCGTGATGTTGAGCGCGGCCATGACGGCGATGCGCTCCAGGCCGATCACCTTGCCGCTCTGGCGGATCGCGCGCATCTGCTGATCGAGATAGCGCGCGGACTCGACCAGCGCATCGCGCTGCTCCGCCGGGCAGGCCACCTGGTAGTCCTTGTCGAGAATGTGCACGCGCACGGTCTGCAGTTCTGCGCTCATGATTCCTGTTCCAGCGAGCGCAGCCGCACGATCATGGCCTCGACCTTGGAGCGCGCGTCCTCGTTCTTGCGCAGCAGTTGCGCGCGTTCGTCGCGCAACATGCGCTCGGCGGCCTTCAATGTCTTGATCTCCTGGTCCATCCTCGCGCAGAGGCGTATCAGGTCGTCGACGCGTTGTTCGAGGGCTTTCAATTGCTGGCCTTCCATGGGATGCCTTCATCGCATCGCGAGGTTCCGGTACTATAGTGAGGCCTTCGACGACGGTCAATTCGAGCCGCCGCGCCACGGTCCCGATCAGCTTCGTCCCTCCGGAAAGCGAGTATGGATTTCGATTCAGAGAGCATCGCCGCGCTGGCTGCCGATATGGGAGACGGGCTCTCGGGCGCGCGCCTGCATGGCGCGATGGTCGGGGGGCTGTGCGGCGGCGGCGCCGAAGAGGGCGTCTGGGAGCCCGTGCTCGAGGCCGCGCTCGGCGATGCGCAGATCGGTGCCTGCGAGCCCGAGCTGCGCCAGATGCTGTCGCTCACCGAGGCCGCGCTGGCGGATCCCGAATACACCTTCGAGCCGATGCTGCCCGACGAGGGCGAGCCGCTCGCCGATCGCGTGCAGGCGCTGGCGGACTGGTGCGACGCCTTCGTGCTCGCCTACGCCGCGGCCGCGCGCGATGCAGAGCGCCAGCAGATGTCCGACGAGGCGGGCGAGCTGCTCGAGGACCTCACCGCGATCGCCGGCGGGCTCGATCCCGCCGCGATGGGCGAGGACGACGAAGACGAGGAAGACTACATGCAGATACTCGAATTCGTGCGCATCGCGGCACTCAACCTGTATGCGGAGCGGCGCCCCGGCGCCGACGTGGTGCTGCACTGAGCCGCGCGCGCATGGCATCGGCCGCGGCGCAGCCGCATCCGCGCATCGGGCCGCGCGACTACGCGCGCCGGCGCCGCGAGTTGATGGCCCTGATGGGCGAGGGCAGCATCGCGATCGTGCCCTCGGCGCGCCAGCTGATCCGCAACCGCGACTCCAGCTTTCCCTTTCGTCAGGACAGCGATTTCCACTATCTGTGCGGCTTCGACGAGCCGGAGTCGGTGCTGGTGCTCGCGCCCGGACGCCGTCACGGCGAGTTTCTGCTGTTCTGCCGCGAGCGTGACCGCGAGCGCGAGAACTGGGACGGCCTGCGTGCCGGCCCCGAGGGTGCCTGCGAGCTCTACGGCGCCGACGACGCGTTCCCGATCGGCGATCTCGACGACATCCTGCCGGGGCTGATCGAGGGCCGCGAGCGGCTCTACTACGCGATGGGCAAGCAGCCGGAGTTCGACCACCAGCTGATGAGCTGGATCAACAAGATCCGCGCCAAGGCGCGCAGCGGCGCGCATCCGCCGGGCGAGTTCCTCGACCTCGACCATTTCCTGCACGAGCTGCGCCTGTACAAGAGCGCCGAGGAGCTGCGCGTGATGCAGCGCGCCGGCGCGATTTCGGCGGCGGCGCACGTGCGCGCGATGCGCGCCTGCAAGCCTGGCATGTTCGAGTACCAGCTCGAGGCCGAGCTGCTGCACGAGTTCATGTTTCACGGCGCGCGCTCGCCGGCCTACACCAGCATCGTCGGTGGCGGCGCCAACGGCTGCATCATGCATTACGTCGAGAACAGCGCGGCGCTGCGCGCCGGCGACCTGGTGCTGATCGATGCCGGCTGCGAGTACGAGCACTATGCCGCGGACGTTACCCGCACCTTCCCGGTGAAGGGGCGCTTCAGCGCGGCGCAGCAGGCGCTGTACGAGGTGGTGCTGGAGGCGCAGCTCGCCGCGATCCGCGAAGTGAAGCCCGGCCAGCACTGGAACCAGCCGCATGACGTGACGGTGCGCGTGATCACCGCGGGGCTGCGCGATCTCGGCCTGCTCGACGGCGAGCCCGAGGAACTGATCGAGCTCGCGGCCTACCGCACCTTCTACATGCACCGCGCCGGCCATTGGCTCGGGCTCGATGTGCACGACGTGGGCGACTACAAGATCGGCGGCGAGTGGCGCGTGCTGGAACCGGGCATGGTGCTGACCGTGGAGCCGGGCATCTACATCGCGCCCGACAATCGCGCGGTGGCGAAGAAGTGGCGCGGCATCGGCATCCGCATCGAGGACGACGTGGTGGTCACGAAGAGCGCATGCAAGGTGCTCACGGGCGAGGCGCCGAAATCGGTGCAGGACATCGAGCGCCTGATGGCGGGCGGCGCATGAGCGACAACAGCCACGATATCGTGATCGTCGGCGGCGGCATGGTCGGCGCGAGCCTGGCCTGCGCGCTCGCCGCGGGCGGGCGCTTCGCGCGCGTGGCGCTGGTCGAGGGTTTCCCGCTGCTGGATCGCGCCGGGCCCGCGGTGTACCAGCCCAGCTTCGATGCGCGCTCGACGGCGCTGTCGCTGGGCAGCGCGCGTTTCCTGGCGCGGCTCGGGCTGTGGCAGGACGTGCGCCGGCATGCGCAACCGATACGCCGCATCCACGTCTCCGACCGCGGGCGCTTCGGCTCGACGGCGATGGATGCCGCCGAGGAGGGGCTCGAGGCGCTGGGCTACGTGGTCGAGAACCAGTGGCTGGGCAACGTGCTGCACGACGGCCTGCGCGCCTGCGCCAACCTGACGCTGCTGGCACCGGCGCGCGTGGACGCGGTGCGCCGGCGGGTCGACCGCGTGATCGTGCGCGCGAAGCTCGCGCACGGTGGCGAGGAGCGCGAGCTCGATGCCGGCCTCGCGGTGATCGCCGACGGCGCGCGCTCCGGGCTGGCCGCGGCGCTCGGCATCGTGGCGCAGCAACAGGATTACGGGCAGCAGGCGCTGATCGCCAACGTCGCGCACCGCCAGCCGCACGAGGGCCGGGCCTTCGAGCGCTTCACCGACGCCGGCCCCATGGCGATGCTGCCGCTGGTCGACGCGCCCGACGCCAGCGCGCGCAGCGCGCTGGTGTGGGTGCAGGAGCCGGACCTTGCCGAGCAGGCGCGCACCCTGCCCGAGCCCGAGTTCCTGCGCCGCCTGCAGCAGCGCTTCGGCTACCGGCTCGGTCGCCTGCTGCGCGTGGGGGAACGTCATCTCTACCCGTTGTCGCTCACGCGCGCCACGGAACAGGCGCGCGCGGGCATCGTGCTGCTCGGCAACGCCGCGCACGCGCTGCACCCCGTCGCGGGGCAGGGATTCAATCTCTCGCTGCGCGACGTGGCGGTGCTCGCGCAAACGCTGGAGGAGGCCTGCGTGCGCGGCGAGGCGCCGGGCGCGCTCGCGGTACTGGAGCGCTTCGTGGCGCGCCAGCGCGCCGACCAGGAACGCACCATCGGCTTCAGCGACGCGCTGCCGCGCATCTTCGGCAGCGGCCTGCTGCCGCTCGCGGCGGCGCGCGATCTCGGGCTGATCGGGCTGGATCTGCTGCCGGCGGCCCGCAGCCTGCTGGTGCGCCACGCCACGGGGCTCGCGGGCGAATGAAGACGGCAGGCGGCAAGGGGCGCGGCATGGGCGGACGATACGACGTGGTGATCGTGGGCGCGGGCATCGCGGGCTCGGCGCTCGCGGCGGCGCTCGCGCCGGCGGGGCTCGAGATCCTGCTGCTGGAGGCAGGCGCGCTGCCCGAGGCGCTGCCGCCGGTTGCCCGCACCATCGCGGCGGTGGATCCGCGCGTGAGCGCGCTCGGTATCGCCTCGGTGCGGCTGCTGCAGGAGGTGGGTGCCTGGCAGCGGCTGCCCGACGGCGTGGCCAGCCCCTATGAATGCATGCGGGTCTGGGAGGAAGACGGTTCGGGGCGTATAGGCTTCGATGCCGCCGGGATCGCCCAGCCCGTGCTCGGGCACATCGTCGAGAACCGCTGGGTTGTCGCCACGCTGCTCGCGGCGCTGGCCGAGGCGCCCAACGTGACGGTGCGCGGCGGCGAGCGGCTGCTCGCGCTGGAGCCGGTCGCAGGTGTGGACGCACGGCAGCGGCTCAGCCTGGATTCCGGCGCCTCGGTCGAGGCGGCGCTGGTGGTCGGCGCCGATGGCGCGCGTTCCGCGGTGCGCGAACTGTGCGCGATCGAGGCGCGCCAGCGCGACAGCGGGCAGCAGGCGATCGTCGCGACCATCGAGACCGCGGCAGCGCACCGGCGCACGGCGTGGCAGCGCTTCCTGCAGAGCGGACCCCTGGCGCTGCTGCCGCTCGCCACGCTCGCGGGCGGGCACGCCTGCTCGATCGTGTGGAGCGCCGACGAGCCGGTCGCGCAAGCGCTGATGCAACTCGATGACGCCGCGTTCGCCGCGCGTCTGACGCGCGCCAGCGAATCCTGCCTCGGCGAGGTGCGCGCGGTGTCCAGGCGCTTCGCCTTCCCGCTGCGGCCCCTGCACGCCGCCGCCTACGTCGCGCCCGGCGTGGCGCTGGTCGGCGATGCGGCGCACGTGATCCACCCGCTCGCGGGCCAGGGCATCAACCTCGGCCTGTCCGATGTGCGCGTGCTCGCCGCGGAGATCGTCCGTGCACGCGCACGCGGGCGCGCCATCGGCGATGCCGGGGTGCTGGCGCGCTACCAGCGCCGGCGCCGTGGCGAGAACGCGGTGATGCTGCGCGCGATGGAAGGTTTTCGCATTCTTTACGGTGACGACCGCCCCGGCGCGCGCCTGGCGCGCAACATCGGCATGAGCGCGGTGCACGCGCTGGGGCCGCTGAAACGCGAGTTCATGCGCCGCGCGATGGGCATCGACTGAGGACGCGCCCGAACGGTAGAATCGCCGCCGAGCGCAACTCCACCTCTTTCCCGATACTGGGGGAACCGATGAGCAACATCCCTGCCGACCGCAAGTATGCCGTGACCCACGAATGGGCACAGGCCGACGCCTCCGGCATCGTGACGGTCGGCATCAGCGATCACGCGCAGATCGCGCTGGGCGACGTGGTGTTCGTGGAATTGCCCGAGCTCGGCGCGCACATCGACGCCGGCGACGAGGCGGGCGTGGTCGAGTCGGTGAAGGCCGCCTCCGACATCTACGCCCCGGTATCGGGCGAGGTCGTCGAGGTCAACGAGGCGCTGGAGAGCTCGCCCGAGCTCGCCAACAGCGACCCTTACGGCGAGGGCTGGTTCTTCCGCCTGCGTGCCGACAACACCGAGGAGCTCGACGCGCTGCTCGACGCCGAAGGCTACGAACACAGCCTGGACGAGGAATGAGGCCCCCACCGGCGCGCGGAGCGCGCGCGTGAGCGAAGCCGGGGGGTTGCCGCGCCTGCAATTGCGGCGCAACGAGGACCGGCGCATCCGCCAGGGGCACCACTGGGTCTACAGCAACGAGATCGACACCACCGCCACCCCGCTGAAGCAGTTCGCGGCGGGCGAGCAGGTGCTGCTGTGCACCGCGAGCGGCAAGCCGCTCGGTGTGGCGTTCGTGAATCCGCATTCCCTGATCTGCGCGCGGCTGCTCGAGCGGCACGCCGGCGAGGCGCTCGGCGCGCAGTTCCTGCGCGAGCGGCTGCGCACGGCGCTCGGCCTGCGCGAGCGGCTGTTCAGCGAGCCCTGCTACCGCCTCGTCTACGGCGACAGCGACGGCCTGTCCGGGTTGATCGTGGATCGCTACGGCGAGGTGCTGGTGGTGCAGGTCGGGACCGCCGGCATGGAACGGCTGGAGACCGAGCTGATCGCGGCGCTGGTCGAACTGCTCTCTCCCGCGGGCATCCTGCTGCGCAACGACGCCTCGGTGCGCGAGATGGAACAGCTGCCGCTGTACACGCGCGTGGCTTTCGGCGAGGTGCCGGAATACCTCGAACTGCGCGAGAACGGCGCCAGCTTCCGGGTCTCGGCCACGGGAGGGCAGAAGACCGGCTGGTTCTACGACCACCGCATGAACCGTCGCCGCGTGGCGGAGCTGGCGCGCGGACAGCGCGTGCTCGACGTGTTCAGCTACGTCGGCGGCTGGGGCGTGCAGGCGGCCGTGGCCGGCGCGCGCGCCGTGACCTGCATCGACAGCTCGCAGCCGGCGCTGGAGCTCGCCGCGGCCAACGCGGCGCTGAACGGGGTCGCGGAGCGCATGGATTTTCGCGCCGGCAACGCCTTCGACGAGTTGCACGCGCTGGCGCAGGCCGGCGAGCGCTACGACATCGTGGTGCTCGACCCGCCGGCCTTCATCAAGCGCCGGCGCGACCAGAAGAGCGGCGAGAACGCCTACCACCGCCTGAACCGCGAGGCCATGAACCTGCTCGCCGACGATGCGATCCTGGTCTCGGCCTCGTGCTCGATGCATCTCGGGGAGGCCGCGTTGATCGACATCGTGCGCATGGCGGCGTTCCACGCCGGGCGCCAGTTGCAGATCCTCGAAGTCGCGGGGCAGGGCCCCGACCATCCGATCCATCCCGCGATCCCGGAAACGCGCTACCTGAAGTCCGTCATCGCCCGCGTGCACCGCTGATTTGTCCGCGTCGGACCGAATGTGGAAGAATACCGCCGTATCCGGGCGTCTCCGGGTGCGGCAGACGGCGGACCATCCGAAGTGATCGACGAGCAGGGATACCGGCCCAACGTGGGAATCATCCTGGCCAACAGCCGGGGCGATCTGCTGTGGGCGCGCCGGCGCGGCCAGAACGCCTGGCAGTTCCCGCAGGGCGGCATCCACGAGGGCGAGACGCCCGAGCAGGCCATGTTCCGCGAGCTCGGCGAGGAAGTGGGGCTCGAGGAGTCCGACGTCGAGATGCTGGCCTGTACCGCGGGCTGGCTCAAGTACCGCCTGCCGCCGCAGTTCATGCGCAACCGCAAGAATCCCAATTTCGTGGGCCAGAAGCAGAAGTGGTTCCTGCTGCGCCTGGTCTCGGAGGACCAGCGCGTGCGCGTGGATGCCCACGCCACGCCCGAATTCGACCAGTGGCGCTGGGTCAGCTACTGGTATCCGCTGGGACAGATCGTCGCGTTCAAGCGCGAGGTCTACCGTCGTGCACTGTGGGAGCTGGCGCCGCGCCACCAGAGGCTCGTGCGCAATGGCGCCTGAGCCCGGCGCCCCTGCCTCGATGCTGAAATCCCTGCGCCGCATCGTGCAGGAGGTGGTCAGCGCGCCCGACCTGCCCGAGACCCTCGCGATCATCGTGCGCCGCGTGCGCGATGTGATGCGCACCGAGGTGTGCTCGGTCTACATCCACGACCCGGTGAGCGACCGCTACGTGTTCATGGCGACCGAGGGCCTGAACAAGGCGCTCGAGGGGCGCTTCAGCCTGGCGCTGGGCGAGGGCCTGATCGGCTACGTGGCCAAGCGCGAGGAGCCACTGAACCTCGACAACGCCGAGGCCCACCCGAAGTTCAAGTACATCGAGGGCTCGGGCGAGGAGGTCTTCAAGTCCTTCCTCGGTGTGCCGATCATCAACCACCGCCAGGTGCTGGGCGTGCTGGTGGTGCAGCAGCGCGAACCGCGCCGCTTCAACGAGGACGAGGAAGCCTTCCTGGTCACGATGTCGGCGCAGCTGGCCGGCGTCATCGCCCACGCCGGCGCCGT
This sequence comes from Pseudomonadales bacterium, assembly GCA_035433265.1. Classification (GTDB taxonomy): domain Bacteria; phylum Pseudomonadota; class Gammaproteobacteria; order Pseudomonadales; family UBA5518; genus UBA5518. Next base: position 20,706 of record DAORUQ010000010.1, read on the forward strand.
CGGCAGTTACCGCGGCAAGCCGCGCGACCCGTCCCGGCGCGCCACCGAGTTCCCCGGCGTGCCCGGCTCGCCGGGCATCGCGGTCGGGCGCGTGGTGGTGGTGTCGCCGCCCTCGGACCTCAGGAGCGTGCCGCACCGCCCCTGCGCCGATCCCGAGGCCGAGGTGGGCCTGTTCCAGGACGCGGTGCAGGCGGTGCGCGAAGAGGTGCTGGCGATCCGCGAGGAGCTGAGTGGTCGCGTGCGCCCCGAGGAACTGACGCTGTTCGACGCCTACGTGATGCTGCTGGACGACCACGCGCTCTCGGGCGAGGTGATCGAGTGCATCCGCGGCGGCGTCTGGGCGCAGGGCGCGCTGAGCCAGGTGGTGCTGCGCCACGTGCGCACCTTCGAGATGATGGAAGACGCCTACATCCGCGAGCGCGCCACGGACCTGCGCGACCTCGGGCGGCGCATCCTGGCGCAGCTGCAGGCGGGCTCGCGCGGGCGCCTGGAGTACCCGGAGCGCACGGTGCTGGTGGGCGAGGAGATTCCCGCCTCGATACTCGCCGAAGTGCCCGAGGCGCGCCTCGCCGGCATCGTCTCGGTGTCGGGCTCGGGCAATTCGCACGCCGCGATCCTCGCGCGCGCGATGGGCGTGCCGACCGTGATGGGCGTGGTCGACCTGCCGTTCGCCGAGATCGACGGCGCCGAGATCGTGGTCGACGGCCACGACGGGCGCGTGCTGGTGGATCCGGCGCCGGAGTTGCGCCAGCAGTACCTCGAGGCCATGGAAGCCGAGCGCGCCGACGCGCGCCAGATGGAGAGCTGCATCGATCTGCCCTGCGTGATGACCGACGGGCACGCGGTCAGACTGCTGGTCAACACCGGGCTCAACTCGGAACTGATGCGCACGCTCGGGCGCGGCGCCGAGGGCGTGGGTCTCTACCGCACCGAGATCCCCTTCCTGATGCGCGAGCGCTTCCCCACCGAGGAAGAGCAGCGCCTGATCTACCGCGAGCAGCTCGAGGCCTTCGCGCCGCGCCCGGTCACGATGCGCACGCTCGATGTCGGCGGCGACAAGTCGCTGCCGTATTTCCCGATCAAGGAGGAGAATCCCTTCCTCGGCTGGCGCGGCATCCGCGTGACGCTGGACCACCCGGAGATCTTCCTCGCGCAGGTGCGCGCGATGCTCAAGGCGAGCGCGGGCCTGGACAACCTGCGCATCATGCTGCCGATGATCAGCAACACGCTGGAGCTCGACGACGCGCTCGCGCTGCTGTCGCGCGCGCGCGCCGAGCTCTGCGAGGAAGGCTGGACCATCGCGACGCCGCAGGTGGGCGTGATGGTCGAGGTGCCGGCGGCGGTGTACCAGGCCGGCGATCTCGCCAGGCGCGTGGATTTCCTCTCGGTCGGCAGCAACGACCTCACGCAGTACCTGCTGGCCGTGGACCGCAACAACGCGCGCGTCGCCGCGCTCTACCACGCCTATCACCCGGCCGTGCTGCAGGCGCTGCAGGACGTGGTGCGCGCCGCGCACGACGTGGGGCGCCCGGTCAGCATCTGCGGCGAACTGGCCGGCGATCCCGGCGCGGCGCTGCTGCTGGTGGCGATGGGCTACGACATGCTCTCGATGAGCGCCACCAACCTCGCGCGCGTGAAGGCGACGCTGCGCCGCTTCGCGCGCGCCGACGCCGCGCAGCTGCTCGCCGAGGTTATGCGCATGGACACCTCGCGGCGCATTCGCGCGGCGGTCGAGGAGTGCCTGCGGCGCGGCGGCATTGCGGTGCGGCCGCGGGGTTGAGCCATCCGGATGGCCAGCTGATGAACGCCCGGGCATTCGCCAGAGTCATGACCTTGCTCGCCGCGAGGGTTGGCAAAGAACACAGCGATCCGCTACGCACACTGAATGTGAACCATGCTGGGGGCTGGGTGTCGTGGGACCAAAAAAAGTACGGCTTGGCCCCTGCGCCTTGATGATGGTTGCGCTGGGTGGCTCCATGGGTGCCGCAGGCACTAGTTTGCTGCCTCCGTTCTCACATATTCCGGTTGCGAGCGAGACGTTCGAAATCACGGTGCCAGAACCGTTCGGGCTGACGCAAATCCGCCTCGAATTCGAACCGGGCTCGAGCAAGCGCATTTCGGTGATCGAGATAAGCTATGCCGGCGAAACGTACCGGATCGATGGCGGAATACTCGGCGAATACCCTGTCGTCGATGAAACCGATTTCTACTACAACGACAGCGACTTTCAGAACGACGAACTGGATTCCTTCTATTTTCACGTCAACCATGGTGCCGCGATCAAGGTTGAGTGTGGTGTCGACCGGATCGAACACGTTCGGAAAATGAAGATTGTGCTGGTCCGCTGGCATGCCGAGCCCATCGTTGCGGATGACGAGTCATATTTCGAGACGTGCGCGCGCTATACCGAAGCGCAGAAGCAGTTTGAAGAAATCAACGGACCGATCGAGCTCGATTGAGGGAGCGCCCCACGGGCACAGGAGGCGCAAGTAACCATGTATGAAGCGAAGCATGAACCGCTTCTTCCGCGCTCCGCCTTCCTGCGGCGCATCGCGTTGCACGTGGGCGCCACCGCGGCCATCCTGGCGTTCTCGCTGGCCATCGGCATGACCGGCTACGTGGTCTGTGAGCGCATGACGTGGATCGACGCGTTCCTGAACACCACGATGCTTCTCGGCGGGATGGGTCCGGTCAATCCGCCGCTGAGCGCCGGCGGCAAGCTCTTCGCGGGCCTGTTCGCGCTCTACGCGGGGCTGGTCTTCGTGGTGAGCACCGCGCTGGTGCTGACGCCGGTGTTCCACCGGGTGTTGCACTGCTTTCATGTCAGCGAGGAGGATTGAGTTCATGCGCGCAGCCGTATTTCACGAAACCGGTCGGCCCCTCAGCATCGAGACCGTCCCCGACCCGCGTCCCGCGCCCGACCAGGTGATCATCGAGGTCGCGCGCTCGGGCATCTGCGGCTCGGACCTGCACGTGACCGAGTACGGCGCGGCGCCGGACGGCACAATCCTCGGACACGAGTTCGCCGGCACCATCGCGGAGGTCGGCGCCGCGGTGCGCGGCGACTGGAAGGTGGGCGAGCGCGTCACGGCGCTGCCGATCACGTCCTGCCAGCAGTGCGAGGCCTGCACCGGGGGGCTGCCGGGACTGTGCCCGCAGAACATCTTCACCGGCACCACGCTGCTGGTGCAGGGCGCCTACGCGCAGTACGTCGCCGCGCGCGCCGGCATGCTGCAGCGCCTGCCCGCCGGCGTGCCCTTCGCGCAGGGCGCAATGGTCGAGCCGCTGGCGGTCTCGCACCACGCGGTGGAGATGGCGGCGCTGCGTCCGGGGGCCTCGGTGCTGGTGATCGGTGCCGGCCCCATTGGCGCCGGCGTGGTGCTGTTCGCACGCCTGGCCGGCGCGCGCCACATCGTGGTGAGCGAGCGTTTCTCGGCGCGCCGCGAGCGGGCGCTGGCGCTGGGTGCCACGGCGGTGATCGACCCGTCCGCGGAGGACGTGGCCGGGCGCTTCGCCGCGCACGCGGGCTGCCGCCCGCAGGTGGTGTTCGAGTGCGTGGGCAATCCGGGCCTGCTGCGTCACGCGGTGGAGGTGGCCGGCATCCGCGCGCGCATCGTGGTGGCGGGCGTGTGCCTGCTCGACGACACCTTCAACCCGCTCACCGGGCTGCTCAAGGAAGTGACGATCCAGTTCAGCCAGTGCTACACCGAGCACAATTTCGCGGCCGTGATCGACGCGATGGCGCGCGGCGAGGCGAAGCCGGAGCCGATGCACACCGGCACGGTGGGGTTCGCGGAGCTGCCGGCGGTCTTCGAGTCGCTGCGCGCGGCCTCGCCGCACTGCAAGGTGCTGATCGATCCGGACCGCTGAGGCGCGGGCTCGATAGCGCGCGGCTCAGCTCGGGCGCGGCGTCGATTCCTGAATATCGAACCGGTACTCCAGCGTCTGTTGCGCCGTCCCGCTCGCATCGAAGCTGCGCTCCGTGAATTCCACCCATCCGTCGCGGTGCACGCGCACGCAGGCCGAGGTGCGCGTGCCGTAATCCGGTGAGCAGATGAAGCGCGGCCCGAGGCGGCGCTCCTGCTCCAGTCCCACCCCGGTGTCGGGCAGCGCGTGGTCGGGCGGCACGCTGCGGTCGGCGAGCAGTGCGAGGATCGCCTCGGGTTCGGGGTGCGTGCAGAGCAGCGCCGACAGTTCCTCGCGCACCCCGAGCAGTTTGGGCCACGGCGTGTCGAGCATGTCGTTCGACAGGCCGTACACGCCGGGCTCCAGGCGTTCCATGCGCGGGCCGTGGTTGCCCAGGTAATACAGGTCCCCGTCGAGTTCGCCGGCCAGCAGGTTGAAGCCGGCGTAGTCCTCGCAGCTCGCGCGCAGCCGGTTCATGTACTCGCGCGGCGGCTCGCTCCGCACCAGGAAGTCGAGCGTCAGCAGCCCGCGCGAAGGCGCGGCCGGTGGCGCCGGGTGGCCGCGGCGATTGGTGATGGCGGCGAAGCGCCCGCCGCGCGTGATGCCGAGCCAGGTGCCGCCGGCCGCCAGATCGCGCCCGGCGCAGAGCCCGGGGTGATCGGGCCAGAAATCCGCCGCCCGTGTCGGGCGGACATGGAACTCGTCGCGATTGGCCGCGATCAGCAGCGGGAATTCGGGGTGGCGCTGCCAGGCCAGGGCGATCAGGCACATAGATGCGCACCAAGGGGGGGCAGGGCATAATAGCCCGCCGCCACGCCGGCCGCCTACGCCGCGGTGCCCTGCTGCACCGGCGCCGCTCGCCGCACCGCCCACGGAGCCTGTAGATGCTGCACCACCCGAATTTCGATCCCGTCGCCGTCCAGCTGGGCCCGCTGAAGGTCCACTGGTACGGGCTGACCTACCTGGCGGCGTTCGTCGCGGCCTGGTGGCTGGCGCGGCTGCGCGCGCGCCGCCCGGGCGCGCCGCTCACCCCCGAGCAGGTCGAGGACCTGATCTTCTGGGGCGCGATCGGCGTGGTGGTGGGCGGGCGCCTCGGCTACGTGCTGTTCTACGGTTTCGATCACCTGCTCGCCGACCCGACGTGGCTGTTGCGGGTCTGGGAAGGCGGCATGGCCTTCCACGGCGGCCTGCTCGGCGTGATCGCGGTGATGTGGTGGTTCGCGCGCAAGCACGGGCAGCACATCGGCGACATCTTCGACTTCGTCGCGCCGATCGTGCCGCTGGGGCTGGGCTTCGGGCGCATCGGCAATTTCATCGGCCAGGAGCTGTGGGGCCGCCCCACCGACCTGCCCTGGGGCATGGTGTTCCCGCGCGATCCGCTGGCGCTGGCGCGCCATCCCTCGCAGCTCTACCAGGCCGCGCTGGAAGGGCTCGTGCTGTTCCTGATCCTGTGGTGGTACTCCTCCCGGCCGCGTCCCCGTTTCGCGGTGTCCGGGCTGTTCCTGCTCTGCTACGGGCTGTTCCGCTTCGCGGTCGAGTTCGCGCGCGAGCCCGATGCCGGCATCGGCTTCGTCGCCTTCGGCTGGATGACGCGCGGGCAGCTGCTGTGCCTGCCGATGATCGTCGCCGGCCTGGTGATGTTCGTGTGGGCGCAGCGCCGCGCGGGCGGCGCCACGCCGGCCGCGACGGCCTGAGCGGAGCAAGGCGATGCACCAGTACCAGCAGCTGCTGCGGCACATACTGGAGAGCGGCCGCGACAAGGGCGACCGCACCGGCACCGGCACGCGCAGCGTGTTCGGCTACCAGATGCGCTTCGATCTCGGCGCGGGTTTTCCGTTGCTCACCACCAAGAAGCTGCACCTGCGCTCGATCATCCACGAGCTGCTGTGGTTCCTGCGCGGGGACACCAACATCCGCTACCTGAAGGAGCACGGCGTCTCGATCTGGGACGAGTGGGCGGACGCCGAGGGCGAGCTCGGCCCGGTCTACGGCTACCAGTGGCGCAGCTGGCCGGCGGCCGACGGGCGTCACATCGACCAGATCGCGCAGCTGCTGGAGCAGATCCGCACCAACCCCGATTCGCGGCGCCTGATCGTGAGCGCCTGGAACGTGGCCGACGTGGATCGCATGGCGCTGGCGCCCTGCCACGCGCTGTTCCAGTTCTACGTGCAGGACGGGCGGCTCTCCTGCCAGCTCTACCAGCGCAGCGCCGACGTGTTCATCGGGGTGCCGTTCAACATCGCCTCCTACGCGCTGCTGACGCTGATGGTGGCGCAGGTCACGGGGCTCGCGCCCGGTGAGTTCGTGCACACCTTCGGCGACGCGCACCTCTACAGCAACCACCTCGGGCAGGCGCGGCTGCAACTGGAGCGCGAGCCCCTGGCGCTGCCGGTGATGGCGCTGAACCCCGCGGTGAAGGACCTGTTCGCGTTCCGCTTCGAGGACTTCGAGCTGCGCGGCTACCAGTCCCACCCCCACATCCCGGCGCCGATCGCGGTATGAAGATCACGCTGGTGGTGGCGATGGCGCAGAACCGCGTCATCGGCCGAGACAACGCCCTGCCCTGGCACCTGCCCGAGGACCTGAAGCACTTTCGCGCGCTCACGATGGGCAAGCCCATCGTGATGGGCCGGCGCACCTTCGCCTCGATCGGCAAGGCGCTGCCCGGGCGCACCAGCATCGTGGTCAGCCGCCAGCCGGACCTGGACCTGCCCGAGGGCGTGCTGCTCGCCGCGAGCGTGCCGGATGCCCTGGTGCTCGCGCACGAAATCGCCGCGCGCGACGGGGTCGAGGAGTGCATGGTGATCGGCGGCGCCGACATCTACCGCCAGTGCCTGCCCCTGGCGGAGCGCATCCAGCTCACGCTGATCGAGCAGGAAGTCGAGGGCGACACCGTGTTCCCGGAGTTCGCGCACACCGACTGGCGCGAGACCGCGCGCGAGCGGCACGCCAGCGCCGCCGATCCCGCGCTGCGCTTCAGTTTCCTCACGCTCGATCGAGTGCATCCATGAAGAGATATACGGCGAAATGGGGCGCGCTGGGCGCAGCGGTGTCGCTGGCCGCGTGGCTCGGCGCGACGGCCGCGCGCGCCGAGCAGCCGCTGGAGGACATCTACCGCCTGAGCCAGGCCTCCACGCAGGCCGCGCAGGCCTCGCAGGCGACGGTCGAGCGCATCGCCGACGAGACCCGCGAGCTGCTGCAGGAATACAAGACCGTGATGAAGCAGGTCGACGGCCTGGAGGTCTACAACGCGCGGCTCGAAAAGCAGATTGCCGGGCAGGAGGAGCGCATAGCCGCGACCGGGGCGTCGATCGACGAGGTCACGGTGCTCCAGCGCCAGATGATGCCGCTGCTGGTGCGCATGATCGATGGGCTGGAATCCTTCGTGGCGCTCGACAAGCCCTTCCTCCTGGAGGAGCGGCGCGAGCGCATCGCCTTCCTGCGCCACAACCTCGACCGCCCCGACATCGCGCTGGCCGAGAAATACCGCCAGGTGATGGAGGCCTACCGCATCGAGATCGAGTACGGACGCAAGATCGACACCTACAGGGACACCATCGCGATCGACGGCGAGCAGCGCGAGGTCGACATCCTGCGCGTCGGGCGCATCGCGCTGCTGTACCAGACGCCCGACCGGCAGGCCGCCGGATTCTGGAATCCCGCGCAGGGTGGCTGGGAGCCGCTGGAGGGCAGCGAATACCGCGGCGCGATCCAGGAAGGCATGCGCATGGCGAACAAGCAGGCCTCCATCGAGCTGCTGAAGCTGCCGATCCCCGCGCCGGAGGCGGCGCGATGAAGGCGCTCGGGAGGATCATCACCGCATGGCTGGGAGCCGGCGCCATCGCGCTCGGTGCCGCCGCAGAGGAGCGGCAGCCGCAGTCGCTGCAGCAGCTGCTCGAGTTCGTGCAGCAGGGCCGGGCCGTGGATGCGCGGGAGGCGCGCGAGCGCGAGGCGCGCTTCGTGGCCGACAAGGCCGGGCGGCAGGCCGAGCTCGAGCGCGCCAGGGCGCTGCGCGCGGAGCAGCAGAAGCGCTCGGCCGCGCTGGAAAAGCGCTTCGAGGCCAACGAGCGCGAGCTGGAGAAGGCGCAGGCACGGCTGCGCGAGCGGCTCGGCTCGCTCGGCGACCTGCTGGGCAACGTCACCGCGGCCGCCGGCGATGCCCGCGCCACCTTCCAGGCCTCGCTCACCGGCGCCGAGCTCGGCGGCGCGCGCGTCGCGAAGGCCGACGAGCTGGTGAGGCTGGCGGGCAGCGGCGTCGACCTGCCGACCATCGAGCACCTCGAGGCATTGTGGTACGAGCTGCAGCAGGAGATGGTCGCCTCGGGCACCGTCACGGCCTTCGCGGCGCCGGTGATCCGCCCCGACGGCAACCGGGCCGAGACGCCCGTGGTGCGCGTGGGCGTGTTCAACATCGTCTCCGCCGAGGGCAAGTACCTCGACTACCAGGGTGACAAGGGGCTGTTCACCGAGCTGCCGCGCCAGCCCGGCGGCAGTTTCGTCGACGCGGCGGCCGGGCTCGCGGCGGCCACCGGGGGCGTGCACCCCTTCGGTATCGACCCCACCGGCCCCTCGGGTGGCTCGTACCTGGCGGCGCTGATCGAGACGCCGACCTTCGGCGAGCGCATCCGCCAGGGCGGCCTGGTCGGCTACATCACGATGGCGCTCGGCCTGTTCGGCCTCATCCTCGCCGCTTACCGGCTGGTGGTGCTGGCGCGCATGGACGCGCGCGTCGCCGCGCAGCTCGCCAGCCCGCGCGCCAACCCCGACAACCCGCTGGGTCGCGTGCTCGCGGTGCACGAGAGCAATCCGCACATGGACATCGAGACGCTCGAGCTCAAGCTGAGCGAAGCGGTGATCCGCGAACTGCCGCGCATCGAGAGCGGCCTCACGCTGCTGAAGATCATCGCCACGGTGGCGCCGCTGCTCGGGCTGCTCGGCACGGTGACCGGCATGATCGTCACCTTCCAGGCGATCACGATCTTCGGCGCCGGCGATCCCAAGGCCATGGCCAACGGCATCTCCCAGGCGCTGGTGACCACGGTGCAGGGGCTGTGCGTGGCGATCCCGATCGTGCTGGCGCACACGCTGGTCGGCAACCGCGCGCGCAAGATCACGCAGATCCTCGAGGAGGAGACCACCGGCGTCATCGCCGAGCACACCGGGTACGCGCAGGGGAAAGACTGATGTCCGGGCTCCAGGAGGCGATGCGCGGCATCCTCGACTTCGTCGATGCCGGTGGCCCGGTGCTCTACGCGGTTGCCGGGCTGACCTTCGTGATGTGGACGCTGGTGTTCGAGCGCGCATGGTACCTGCGCGTCGGCCTGCCCGCCGACGTGAGGGCGATGCTCGCGGCCTGGGAGTCGCGCCCCGAGCGCCGCTCGTGGCACGCCCGCCAGGTGCGCCGCGCGCTGATCTCGCGCCTGGGGCGGAGCATCGGGCGCAACCTCGCGCTGATCCGCGCCTGTGTCTCTCTGTGCCCGCTGCTCGGGCTGCTGGGCACCGTGACGGGCATGGTGGCGGTGTTCCACGTGCTGGCGGTCAGCGGCGGCGATACCCGATCGATGGCCGAGGGCGTCTCGCGGGCGACCATCCCGACCATGGCGGGCATGGTGGCCGCGATTTCCGGCGTCTTCGCCAACCTCTACGTCACGCGCGTCGCGGCGCGCGAGCTGCTGCTCGCCGAAGACCGCCTGACCACGGACCACTGAGCCGCCGCCATGCGCCGCAACCGGGTGTTCAGCCGCGAGGAGCGTTCCGCGCCGGGGCAGATCGATCTCACGCCGATGCTCGACGTGGTGTTCATCATGCTGATCTTCTTCATCGTGACCGCCTCGTTCATCGAGGAGGCGGGTATCGAGGTCGAGCGGCCCGAGGCGGTGACCGCGCAGCAGAAGAAGAGCACGCGGATCCTGGTGGCGGTGTCGGCCGACGACCAGGTCTGGATCGCGGGCCACCGCGCCGACCCGCGCGCGGTGCGCCGCGAGATCGAGCGCCAGCTGGCCGCGAGTCCGCACGGCGGGCTGGTGGTGCAGGCGGATGCGCGCTCCAGCGCGAAAGCGGTGGCGGCGGTGCTGGACGCGGCGCGCGCGGCCGGCATCGCGGACGTGTCGCTGTCGACGCGCCGGCACTAGCGTGATGTACCGGTGGCGCTACCTGTTCGCGGCGGCGCTCGGCGGCGCGGTCACGCTCGCGCTGCTCGCGCTGATGCACGCGCTGATCGCCACCGGCGAACGCGCCCTCGAGGAGAGCACGCCGATCCGGATCGCGGATGTCACGATGCCCGACGCGCGCATCGAGTCGGGGTTCGTGGCGCGCCTGCCCGAGCGGATCGAGGAGCCCGAGCGCCCGCCGCCCGCCGCAGCGCTGCCCGAGGATTTCGCCGCTGCTGGCGCTCTCGTGCCCGACATGAAGGCAGCGCTCGCACCGCAGCTGCAGATCGGCACCGGGCCCGGCGCCGTGGCGACGGACGGCGAGTACCTGCCGATCGTGAAGATCGCCGCGGTCTACCCGCGCCGGGCCCAGGAGCGCGGCATCACCGGTCATTGCATCGTCGAATACACGGTCACCACCAGCGGCGCCACCCGTGATCCGGTGCCCGTGGACTGCTCGCCGCCGGGCGTGTTCGAGGAGAGCTCGGTGAAGGCGGCGCTGAGGTTCAAGTACCGGCCGCGCGTCGTCGACGGCCAGCCGGTGGAGGTCTCCGGCGTGCGCAACGAGTTCCTCTACGAGCTCGACGAATGAACGGGGCGCTGCAGGGCCGGCAACGCGGGGCGATACGCCGCGGCCTGAGCCGGCTGGGCGTTGCCGCCGCGCTCCTCGCATTGCCGGCCCTGCTCGCGCCGGCGGGATGGCCGGGCGCGTCCAGCGCCCGCGCCGAGGATGCGCGGGCGGGGCAAGCGCAGGGGACGCGGCGCACGCCGACGCTGCGCAACGAGGTCCACGCGAAGCTCGCGGACGTGCAGAAGGCCGCCGAGGCCGGGGATTTCGCCACCGCCGAGCGCCTGCTCGCGGCGCTGCAGGCCGGGTTTTCCGGCAAGCGCGCGCTGAACAGCTACGAACTCGCCAACGTCCACAACTTCTACGCCTACATCTACTACTCGCAGCAGAAACACCCCGAGGCGATCCGCGCCTACGAGAAAGTGCTGGCGCAGCCCGGCCTGCCCGGGGCGATGGAGACCGGCACGCGCTACAGCCTGGCGCAGCTCTACGTGGCCACCGCGGACTGGAAGCGTGCCGCCGCGATGCTGGAGTCGTGGTTCAGGATCGCCGAGGAGCCGGCGCCCGAGGCCTGGATGCTGCTGGCGCAGACCAACTACCAGATCGGGGAGTACGACCGCGCGCTCGGGAACATCGACAAGGGCATGGCGGAGGCGCGCCGGCGCGGGATGGCGCCGAAGGAGAACTGGTATCTGCTCGCGCGCATGGTCAGCTACGACAAAGGTGACCTGCGGCGCACGGCCTCGGTGCTGGAGGCGCTGGCGCGACAGTGGCCGAGGAAGGACTACTTCGTGCAGCTCTCGGCAATCCATGGCGAGTTGAAGGACGAGCCGCGCCAACTCGCCGCGATGGAGGTGGCCTACCTCGCCGGCTGGCTGGGCGAGGAACGCGAGCTGGTGAACATGGCCTATCTGTACCTCGGCGCCGATATGCCGTGGAAGGCCGCGCGCGTTCTGGAACAGGGCATGGAGGCCGGGAAGGTCGAGGCCGGCGCGAAGAACCTGGAGTTGATCGGCATCGCGCTGCGCCAGGCGCGCGAGAACCGCCGGGCCATCGTGTACCTCGAGCGCGCGGCGGCGCTGGCGGGCGATGCGGAAATGTGGGCGCGGCTGGCGAACCTGCAGCTCGACGAGGACGCCAGCGAACAGGCCGTCGAGGCCGCGCGCAAGGCCCTGGCGATGGGCGGCGGGCGCCGCCCCGATCACACGCAGGTGGTGCTCGGCATGGCGCTGTACAACCTCGGGCGCTACGACGAAGCGCGCGCGGCCTTCACCGAGGCCGGGCACGACCCGCGCTCGGAGCAAGTGGCCACGCAGTGGCTGCACTTCCTCCAGACCGAGATTGCCCGCGCCGCGCAGCTGGCGCAGGAACTGTAGGTCGGGCCCGACCTACAGGATCTTGTCGAGATCGCGCACCGCGCCCTTGTCCGCGCTGGTGCAGAGCATCGCGTAGGCGCGCAGCGCCGCCGAGACCTTGCGCGGCCGTGCCCTGGCGGGCTTCCACGCGGCAGCGCCCTTGGCCTCCATCGCCGCGCGCCGGCGCGCGAGTTCCTCGTCGCTCACCAGCGCCTCGATGGTGCGCCCCGGGATGTCGATGCGGATGCGGTCGCCGTTCTCGATCAGCGCGATCGCGCCGCCCGCGGCCGCCTCCGGCGAGACGTGGCCGATCGACAGCCCCGAGGTGCCGCCCGAGAAGCGCCCGTCGGTCAGCAGCGCGCAGGCCTTGCCGAGACCTTTGGACTTCAGGTAGCTGGTGGGGTACAGCATTTCCTGCATGCCCGGGCCGCCGCGCGGGCCCTCGTAGCGCACGATCACCACGTCGCCTTCCTTCACCAGGCCGTGCAGGATGTGCTCGACCGCCTCGTCCTGGCTCTCGCAGATGTGCGCCGGCCCCTCGAAGACCCAGATCGATTCATCGACGCCGGCGGTTTTCACCACGCAGCCGTCGCGCGCGATGTTGCCGTGGAGCACCGCGAGCCCGCCTTCCTGCGCGTAGGCGTGCTCCGCGTTGCGGATGCAGCCTTCGGCGCGGTCGAGGTCCAGCGTGTCCCAGCGCGTGGACTGGCTGAAGGCGGTCTGCGTCGGGATCCCGGCCGGGCCGGCGCGGAAGAATTCGTGCACGGTCGCATCCTGCGTGCGCACCACGTCCCAGCGCTCCAGCGCCTCGTGCAGCGTCTTGCTGTGCACGGTGGGCACATCGGCGTGCAGCAGCCCGGCGCGCTCCAGTTCGCCCAGGATCGACATGATGCCGCCGGCGCGGTGCACATCTTCCATGTGGTACTTCGGCGTGCTCGGCGCCACCTTGCACAGCTGCGGCACGCGGCGCGAGAGGCGGTCGATGTCGGCCATCGTGAAGTCCACCTCGGCCTCGCGCGCGGCGGCCAGCAGGTGCAGGATGGTGTTGGTCGAGCCGCCCATCGCGATGTCCAGCGTCATCGCGTTCTCGAAGGCCCGGAAGCTCGCGATCGAGCGCGGCAGCGCCGAGGCGTCGTCCTGCCCGTACCAGCGCTTCGCCAGCGCCACGACCAGTCGGCCGGCTTCCAGGAACAGCCGCTCGCGATCGGCGTGCGTGGCGAGCGTGCTGCCGTTGCCGGGCAGCGAGAGCCCGAGCGCCTCGGTCAGACAGTTCATCGAGTTCGCGGTGAACATGCCCGAGCAGGAGCCGCAGGTCGGGCAGGCCGAGCGCTCGTACTCGGCGACGGTCTCGTCGGCGGCCGCGTCGTCGACCGCGATCACCATCGCGTCTACCAGGTCGAGCTTGTGCTCGGAGAGCTTGGTCTTGCCCGCTTCCATCGGGCCGCCCGAGACGAACACCACCGGGATGTTGAGCCGCAGCGCCGCCATCAGCATGCCGGGCGTGATCTTGTCGCAGTTGGAGATGCACACCAGCGCGTCGGCGCAGTGGGCGTTCACCATGTACTCGACCGAGTCGGCGATGATGTCGCGCGAGGGCAGGCTGTAGAGCATGCCGTCGTGGCCCATCGCGATGCCGTCATCGACCGCGATGGTGTTGAATTCCTTGGCCACGCCGCCGGCCTTCTCGATCTCGCGCGCCACCAGCTGGCCCATGTCCTTCAGGTGCACGTGGCCCGGCACGAACTGCGTGAACGAGTTCGCCACCGCGATGATCGGCTTGGAGAAGTCCTCGTCTTTCATGCCCGTGGCGCGCCACAGCGAGCGCGCGCCAGCCATGTTGCGGCCTTCGGTGGTGGTCTTCGAGCGGTACTTCGGCATGGTGGTGTCCTGCACGCGGGTGATTCGGCGGCCGCAGGCTGCGGCGCGGCGCATCATTTTATGCCCTTGGCACGCTTTCTCCCACCCGGATGAATACCGCGGAGCGTAGGTCCGGTTTCAGCCGGACAATGTCCGCGTGTATGCGGACCTACGCCAGGTCCT
>DAORUQ010000011.1:0-26532 GCA_035433265.1 Pseudomonadales bacterium
GCGTATAGGCTAATCCCCTATCGAGGGTTCGAATCCCTCTCTCTCCGCCAATTCCTTGTTTTTCGATAACAACATCAAGCGGTTGGAATAGCCGCTGTGCGTTGCTGATGCGCCTGCACGGATCCTCCAGAATCCCCGATCTCCTGCAGGCGCGCCTCACGATGTCTCGGTAGCGTTTGCCTGACACACAGAGGATGCGGCCTTGAGCGGGGAGGCGCGCCGCGCGGGCTGCCACTCACTGTCATCAACGCGTCCGCCAGCGGAAGGCGAGAAAGCAGGTTCAAACGGGATTGCTCCTGCTCCGCCGGCAGATTGACGTGCCATTGACCTGCGTCACATTCCGGTCGTGGTTCACGGTGCACTCTCGTGCGGCGCAGGAGGCATCACGACGTCCGCCAGTGCGCGTACCGTGCCCAGGAGATCGCCCATGGCCCCTGTTGCTCCGCAGCGATTCGCGCAGATCGCGCTGCACTGGCTCGTCGTCGTGATGATCGTCGCGATCTACGTCAGCATGGAGTGCCGTGGCTGGTTCCCCAAGGACGTTCGCCCGACGATGGTGCGGGTCATGCATTATTCCTTCGGTATCACCGTGCTGCTGCTCGTGCCCTGGCGCCTGGCTCTGCGGGTGGGCCGCCCGATGCCGCCGATCACGCCTGCCCCGCCTCGCTGGCAGGAGCAGGGTGCGCGGATCGTTCACCTCTCGCTCTACCTGTTCATGATCGCGATGCCGCTGCTGGCGTGGCTCTCGTACAGCCTGCGCGGCAAACCGGTGTGGTTCTACGGCTTCGATCTGCCCGGCCTGCTGCCGCCGGCGGACGCCGTGCTCCGCAAGCAACTGCGCCTGATGACCTGGCGCAAGCGCATCGCCGAGGCGGGCTACTGGCTGCTCGGTTTCCATGCCGCGGCTGCGCTGCTGCACCACTTCGTGACCGGTGACGACACGTTGCGGCGGATGTGGTTCAGGAGGACGTGACGACGACCCGCCGGGAAGAGTCCCTGAGCCGCATCACGCAGAGGCCGCTTTCCCGAAGCCGTCGAACGACGCCAGCCGTTGCGGAGACCCCGACATGAAGAGTGCCGATGACCTGAGGATCTTCGCCCGCACGATCCGCTGGCTGCCCGCGATGCTGAGGGCACGGCCGGGCAAGCGCTATACCAGCGCCGACCTGGTCGAGAGCAGTGCGCGGCGCTTCGGCGATCGCGTGTTCGTCGAGTTCGAGGGCCGCACGACGAGCTACGCGGAGTTCAACCGCTACGCGAACCGCGTTGCCCACTGGGCGATCGACCGCGGTCTGCGCAGGGGCGACGTCGTTGCGCTGATCATGGAGAACCGGCCGCAGTACCTGGGCGTCTGGGCCGGGCTGGCGAAGGTGGGCGTCACGACGGCGCTGATCAACACCCACCTGGGCGGGCACGCCCTGGAACATGTCATCGAGTCGGCGGCCTGCCGCGTGGTCGTGGTGGGAGACGAGTGCCTTCCGGCGTATCGCGATATCGCCTCGGCGCACGTGCGGGCTCTGCCCGTGTACCTCAGCAGGCGTGATGGCGCGGCCGTCGACCCTGCGGAGGCGGGTTTTGCCAGCCTCGACCGGGAGCTGGGCGCTTGTCCGACCGACAATCCGCCGGCCTCGGTGCGGGCGGGGCTGCAGTCGGGGGACCCGCTGTTCTACATCTACACCTCGGGCACCACCGGCCTGCCCAAGGCCGCGCGCTTCAGCCACGCGCGCTTCGTGGCCGGCGGCAGCTATCACCTGTGGTCCGGCTTCGGTGCGCGCGACGCGCTCTACTGCTCGCTGCCGCTCTACCACACCGTGGGCGGCGTGATCTGCGTGAACGCGGTGCTGCTGACGGGGGCGCGGCTCGTGCTGCGGCGCGGCTTCAGCGCGAGCAGATTCTGGCAGGACCTCGCGGAATCCGGCGCGACGACCTTCCAGTACATCGGCGAGATGTGCCGCTACCTGCTCGCGCAGCCGCCCGGGGAATACGACCGGCGCCACCGCATCCGCTACGCCGTCGGCAACGGCCTGCGGCCGGACATCTGGGCGGAGTTCACGCGGCGCTTCAACGTGCCGCGCATGGTCGAGTTCTACGGCGCCACCGAGTCGAACGTTACCCTGGTGAACCTCCAGGGCCGGCCCGGTTCCGTCGGGCGCCTGATGCCCGGCATCACGGCGGCGCTGGTGCGCTTCGACGTCGAGAAGGAGGCGCACGTGCGCGATGCCGACGGTCTCTGCGTGGCGTGCGCGGTCGGCGAGCCCGGCGAGCTGCTCGGCCGGATCGCGAGCGGCAACAAGCCCGAGCTGGTCCGCTTCGAGGGCTACACCTCGGCGGAGGCCACGCGCGCGAAGATCGTGCACGACGTGCTCCAGCACGGCGACGCGTGGTTTCGCAGCGGCGACCTGCTGAAGCGCGACGCTGACGGCTTCTATTACTTCGTGGACCGCATCGGCGATTCTTTCCGCTGGAAGGGTGAGAACGTCTCGACGCAGGAAGTCGAGGAATCGCTTGCGGCTTTCCCCGGCGTCGATGTCGCCGTGGTCTACGGGGTCGAGGTGCCGGGCGCGGAAGGGCGTGCGGGGATGGCGGCGCTCGCGCTGTCGCGCGCGATCGATCTGTCGGGACCGGAGTTCTACCACCACGTCGAGCGCCTGCCCGCCTATGCGCGCCCGGTGTTCCTGCGAGTGATCGGGGAGATCGAGATGACCGGCACCTTCAAGGTGCGCAAGGTCGAACTGCAGCGGCAGGGCTTCGCGCCGGGCGACGACGCGTCGCCCGTCTATTTCCGCGACGATGCCGCCGGCTGTTACCGCGTGCTCGACGACGCGACGTACCAGCGCCTGCGCGCCGGCGAGCTCAGGCTCTAGGCCGCCGCGGCGTGACCGTTTGCCTGCGTTTGGCGGCGCGCGGTGGCGTGACCTTGCGGGCCGGGCCGGCGGCGCGCTTCGCCACGCCCTTGCCACGCTTGACCCGCCCCACGTCCTCTGCCCGCCGCGGCTTTGCCCTGGTGTCGAACCGCAGGTACTCCGCGAGCGCCTCGCGCAGGCCCTCGGCGATCCGCCACGCATCGGGCACCAGGTCGACGTCGTAGATGATGCCGAAGTCGATGTTGTCGACGTAGCTGACGCAGGTGAAATTGAGGCCCATGCCGTTCGCGAGCAGCGACATCGGGTACATCGCCTCGAGGCGCGCGCCGGCCACGTACATCGGGCGCGCGCTGCCCTTGACGTTGGACACGATGAAGTTGCACCGCATCGTGTCGAGCATCATCGCGGGCGTCAGTGCCTTGTTCAGCACCGCGAGGGCGAACGGCGGCAACGAGTTGATCAGCTCGTAGATCGACGACCTCCCGCTGCGGGCCGCCTGCTTGGCCGCACCGGTCTCGGAGTGGATCGCCATCAGGCGTTCCACCGGGTCCGCAAGCTCGGTGTGCAGGGCAAGGTTCACCGAAGTGATCGCGTTGCTGGCGGCGTCGTCGCCCTCCTTGCGCAGGGAGACAGCGATGTTCGCGCGCGCCGATTCCCGCGGCAGCACGCCGAGGTGCAGCAGGTAATTGCGGATCGAGCTCGCGGTCAGCGCGAGCACGACGTCGTTGATCGACACCTCGAAACGGTTCTTCACGCGCTTGATGTCCGCCAGCGGCAGCGAGAGGCAGGCGAAGCCGCGCTCCTTGCCGATGACGCCGTTGCAGGGCAGCGCGGGTGCGGCTGCGGGCCGCGCGCCCGAGCGCGGCTTCTCCGGCTGGCCGAGCGCCGCGATGGCAGGGCGGAGCATCGACAGCGCGTGGCGGCCGGCGCGCGCAGGAGCTTGCAGCAGATTGCCGACCGTGCGCGCGTAGAGCTGCAGTTCCGACGGCGCGCCGCCGGTCGCTGCGCCGAGGAACTCGGGCGGGATGGGCCGCGGGGGCGGATCGGCTTCGAAGTCGCAGAGAGCCTCGCCGATCTTCTGCGCGCCCTGGCCGTCCATCATGCAGTGGTGCAGCTTCTGCAGCAGGGCGTAGCGCCTGCCCGCGAGGCCCTCGATGAACCAGAGTTCCCACAGCGGTTTGCTGCGGTCGAGGCGGCGGCTGTAGAGGTAGCCGGCGAGCTCAGTCAGCGCCCGCATGTCGCCGGGCGCGGGCACAGCGATGCGGTGGATGTGCCGGTCGATGCTGTACTGGTCGTCCTCGACCCAGTACGGCAGGTCGAGACCGAAGGGAACTTCCCGCAGTTTCCAGCGGAACTGGGGGATCGGGTCGATGCGCTCGACGACGAACGCCTTGAGCTTTTCGAAGCAGAAATCGCGCGACGCGCCGGCATCGAGTATCACCAGCCCGGCGGTGTGCTGGTAGCCGGTGTCGGTCTCGGTGCTGACGAAGAGGTTGGCGGACTCGGAGAGCTGGAGCATCGCGCGTTCCTGCGGGTGAACGGGACGTGGCTGCGGATTCTCGCACACAAGGCCGCGTCATCGTTGACGACGCAGATCAAGGTTTTGCGGATTCCCGCCGCGTGGGCGGTGCGCGGGTTGGACTCGGCCTGCCAATCGCAGTAGATTCCAGCGTGTCCCGGTCAATCCCGGCCACCGGGCCGCGGCAAACGGTGCGCTCATGAATCGTGAGGCGGTGAGTTCCGATATTCCGGCCGCGTCCATCTTGGACCTGCCGCCGCTGGCGACCGTCAGGGTGCTCGACGCGGAGATCTGCTACCGCGAAGCGAGCGGTCCGGCGAATGCGCCGGTCGTGCTGCTGGTGCACGGCATCCTGGCGACATCGGGGCTGAACTGGATGCACGCCTTCGCGCCGCTCAGCCGGCACTTCCGCGTGATTGCGCCCGATCTCTGCGGCCATGGCGGTGACCGCTTCCACCGCCGCCGGTTCACGCTGGAGGACTGCGCCGACGACATCGCCGCGCTGATCGCCGTGCTGGGCCTGAAGCGCGTGATCGTGGTCGGCTACTCGATGGGCGGCATGGTGGCGCAGTACGTGGCGCGCCGTCACGGCGGCCTGATCAGCGGGCTGGTGCTCTCCGGTGTCGACTGGGGCTCGCCGCAATACGGCCGTGCCACGCAGCTCGTCGGTCCCGCAGTCATGGAAGCCGCCGTGCGGCTGGTGCACCTGCAGGTCTGTCTGCTGCGTGCGCCGGTGGCGTTGCTGCAACGCCTGGGCGGGGCAGGGTCCGGGCGACGCGAGCCGGGTCCGCTGCGCGTGTCGATGGGGGAATTCACCGGTCATAACCCTAGGGCCATCGGTGGCGCGGTGCGCTCGACCATGCGCTTTCGCAGCCTCGAGTGGCTCCACGAGATCCGCGTGCCGACCACCGTGCTGGTCACGCTGCGCGACAGGCTGTTCCCGCAGGCGGAGCAGCGGCGGATGGCCGAGGCCATCGACGGGGCACGGGTGAGCGAGTTCGACGGCGGGCACGTCGCGGTGAGGGAGCCGGCGTATGCCACGGCGCTGCTCGAGGCCTGCCGCGAGCTCAGCGCGCGCATGGCGCGGTCCGCGCGCTGAAGGCGATGGCAGCGCGCGCGGAGGTGGCGGCATGTTTCGGCTGAGCGGACACGATGCGTATTTCCTGTACCAGGAAACGCAGACCACGCCGATGCACACGCTGAAGATCCTCATCGGGCGGCACACCGGCGGGACCGCGCCAGGCCTGCGCGAGATCAAGCAGTCGATAGGCGCATCACTGGACCAGATTCCCGGATTCAGGCGCCGCATCGTCCCGGTGCCGCTCGGCCTGCACCATCCCGTGGTCATCGAGGACCCCGATTTCGACATCGACCTGCACGTGCACCGGCTCGCGGCGCCGGAACCGGGCGGTGCCGCGGAGCTCGACGAGGTGATCGCGCAAGTGTCCTCCCACCCGCTCGATCATTCGCGACCGCTGTGGGAATTGTGGATGGTCGAGGGCCTCGAGGGCGGTCGCGTCGCCTTCGTCGTGAAACTGCACCACGCGATCGCCGACGGCCAGGCGTCGGTCAACCAGTTCGAGCGCATGCTGGGAGCCGGCGGGCAGGAACCGGCCCCTGCCATGCCGGTGCCTTGGCAGCCCGAAGCCGTGCCGTCCCCGGGCAGGCTGTTACGCGATGCGCTGCGCGACCAGCTCATGGACATCTGGCGCCTCCCGGCGCTGATCGGGCAGACGGTCCGTACCCTGCACCGCATCTACCTGCGCCACCGTGCGCGGGCGCTCGACATCCCGCTGCCGAGCAAGGTGCCGCCGACGCCCTTCAACCGCTCGCTGTGCGGGCAGCGCGATTTCGCGACCGTGCGGTTCGCGCTCGAGGACATCAAGGCGATCAAGTCGGGTCTCGGCGGCACCGTGAACGACGTGGTGATGGCCATGGTGGCCGGCGCTGTGCGCGAATACCTGCTGGAGCGCAAGCGGCTGCCGGCGCAGCCGCTGGTGGCCTCGGTGCCGGCCGCCGGCGTCGAGCAGGCCGGCGCAAAGCGCGTGTTCGGCAACACGGCTTCCGGGGTCACCGTCTACCTGCGGACCGACATCGGCGAGGCGCGCGCGCGCTATGCCGCCACGCGCGAGGCGATGGCGGCGAGCAAGGAGCTGCTGGAGCTGCTCGGGCGGAACACCTTCCACAGCTGGGCGGACTACATACCACCGTTGCTGTACACCGCGCTCCAGCGCCTCAAGGTGCATTTCCGCCTGGCGGAGCGCCGCGCCGGGGCGATGAACCTGATCGTGTCCAACGTGCAGGGTCCGCGCCAGGGCGCGCCGATGCCGGGCTTCGACGTGGAGGAACTGATCTCCGGCGGCCCGCTGCTCGAGGGCGTCGCGCTCAACATCACGGCCTGGAGCTTCAACGGCAGGCTCAATTTCGGGCTGGTGGCCTGCCGCCGGGCGGTGCCGGACCTGCCCGCCCTGGCCCGGCTGCTGCAGCGGCAGCTGGCGGCGCTGCAGGAACTGGCAGGCGCGGGGTCTGCACCATGAGCGCGACACGGCGCTGGACGACGATCGAGCCGGCGTCGGGCAGGAAGCTCGCGGTCTCGGCCGGCAGCGGCCGCGGCGTGCCCTTCGTCTGGGGCCATGCACTGCAGTGCAGCATGCGCGCCGACGCGGCGAGCGGCGTGTTCGACTGGTCCGGGCTCGCGCCCGCGGTGCGCGTGATCCGCTACGACGCGCGCGCGCATGGCGAGTCGTGCAGCGAGGCGGATCCGCGCGGGTGCGCGTGGGAGAGCCTGGCCCGTGACATGTGGCGGGTCGCCGAGGACTGCGGCGCGGACTTCCCGGTGCTCGGCGGCGCGTCGATGGGATGCGCGACCGCCGTGTGGGCGGCGATGCAGCACCCGCGGCGGGTCGCCGGCCTGGTGCTCGTCATTCCGCCCACGGCCTGGGAGTGGCGCCCGCGACAGGTGCGCTCGTACCTGATGATGGCACGGCTGGTGCGGTTCGCCGGCAGGCTGCCGTTCCGCGCGGCCAGCGCGCTCCTCGGCGACCGCCCGCCCGACGGTCCGCTGAAGGCGATCGCGCGGGAGGTCGTGCGCGATCTCGCGACGCGCGATCCGCGCGACGCCGAGGTCGCCTTCAAAGGTGCCGCGCTCTCGGACCTGCCGTCGCCGGAGCGCTGCGCGCGACTGCGCATGCGGACGCTCATCCTCGCCTGGCGCAACGATCCCGCGCACCCGGTGGAGGTCGCGCAGCGGCTCGCGGAGGTGATGCCGAACGCGCGGCTCGAGATCGCGGAGAGCGAGCGCGACGTGCGGCGCTGGCCCGATGCAGTGGGGAATTTCCTGGGGAAAGCAGGCGAGCGGCGGCGCAAGGCCTGAGGCTGTGCGTGCGGCCGTTGTGACGGCGGGCGCGTCCCCGGGGGAGTTCCGCGAAGGGCGCCGGTGGTCGTGGGTGGGCATGAGCCCGGGTTGCTTCAGCAAGAAGGTGGCAATGAGATGAATCGGATTATCCCGCCGCGTTTCGAGGGCACGTTCCGCCTGCCGGACGGCCGCAAGCTGGGTTACGCAGAGTACGGCCCCGTCGACGGCAAGCCCATCCTGTGGTTTCACGGCACGCCGGGAGCGCGGCGCCAGATCGCGCCGGAGGCGAGGCGTCTGGCCAGCCGCCGCAAAGTGCGGCTGATAGCGGTGGAGCGGCCGGGCATCGGCGATTCCACGTCCCACAGCTACGGCTCCCTGGCCGATTGGGCCGAGGACATCCGGGTCTTTTGCGACGCCAAGGGAATAAAGGAGTTCGCGGTCTGCGGCCTTTCCGGTGGCGGCCCCTATGCGCTGGCCTGTGCGTTCTATCTGCAGGGGCGGGTAGTGGCGGCGACCATTCTCGGCGGCGTTGCGCCCGCGCGCGGCGACGATGCGGTCGAGGGTGGCGTGTCCACGCTGGCACGGCGCCTGTCGCCGGTGGTCAGGCACCTGCGGGTGCCGGTCAACCGCCTGATGCTGCGCCTGATTCGGCGCCTGGAGCCGCACGCCGACAAGGCGATGTCCCTGTTCGCGCGGTTCATGCCGCCCGGAGACAAGGTGATGTTCGAGGATCCTGAATTGCAGGCCGTGTTGACGGACGACCTGCTGCTGGGAAGCCGGACACAAATGCAGGCGATGATCCACGACGTGGTGCTGTTCGCCAGGGACTGGGGTTTTCCGCTCGGCAAGATAGAAACGCCCGTCTACCTGCTCTATGGCAACGCCGACAACATCGTGCCGGTGGAACACGGCAGGCACATGGCCGTGCGCATTCCCAATGCCGTGTTCCGCGAGCGTGAAGGTGAAGGCCACATGGGCGGACTGGGCGCCTCGGAAGAGATCTTCAACGACCTGCTGTCCCACTGGCCGCGGCGTCGGCGCGAGTAGCAGGAACGGGGAGACGACAGGTCCGCTGGCTGCCTGGCGGTAGCCTTCGTTCCGCGCTGCTCAGCGTATGCCGCGACCGCCCATGCGCGCCGGCGTCATCTCCGCGTCCGGCAGGAAGCTCACGCCGCGACGGTCGTAGCAGTGACTGCACAGATGGGCCTGCATCACCGCGTACTGGCCGCGGACCAGGTCGTAGGCCTGCACGGATTCCGCCATGAAGTAGCCGCCGTGGGCGTAGTCGGCCAGACCGTTGCCGAACACCACCCGGTAGAGCTTGCCGGAGTGGTCCCAGGCCTCGTAGGCGAGCGCGACCCAGGAGTCCTCATCGAGGTAGAAGCGCTTTTTCGCGGCCATGTGCCGCGCGCCGGGCAAGGGCGTCGCCTCGACCACCCATACGCGCCGCAGCTCGAAGCGCCACTGCTCCGGTTTGACGTGATGCGGGCCTAACAACTGCGCCGGGTCACCGCGCAGCAGGTGCATGCGGTAGTTGTTGCAGGGCAGGTACATCAGCTTCCTGCCCGTCAGCCGGAAGTCGAAGCGGTCCATGCGCCCCGCAAACATCTGCACCTCGTCGTAGAACAGCGCACCGCCGATGTGTGCTATCGGCGTGTCGTAGGAGAACTCCGGCGCCATGCGCACGCGCCGCTGCCCGGCCTGATAGGTCCACGCGCGCTGGTCGTCCACGTCGAATTGCAGCGGATACCACACCAGCGTCTGAGAACCGGCTTCGCGCACGGGCTCGATGTTGGTGGCGAATCCACGGAGGTAGTAGCGTCCGGCGCCCTCGTACGGTTTCTGCTCCGGGTTGAAATAGGGGTTGTCGCCGATCGCGCTGTTGATGACGAGCAGCGAGATCGCGCCGTTGGCGTTCACCAGGTAGGAATCCGCGGTCAGTTTCCCGGTCGGGATATTGAACAGCAGGTGGTTCCACATGGCCTGGTAGCCGTTTTGCGGAACCGGAAAGGGCGTGCCGCCCCAGCAGCCGTAGACACCGACGCCGTTCGCGCTGGTCCTGCACTCGGGATTGCGCGCGTTGGCCAGCGATTTCTGCTGGATCCGTTCCGGCAGCCAGAAGCCGCGGCGCGTGGGGTAGATGTCCATGCGGAAGCTCGGATAGCGGCGCATCAGCTCCAACTGCCCTGCCATCAGCCGGTCGGTGTACTGCTCCATGTTCGTCGCGTCGATCGAGAGCAGCGGCTTGTCGTCGGGGTAGGGGTCCGGCCAGCGACCGCTCTTCTCGTCGAATCCCGGCGGCGCCTCGATGCCGCCCGCGTAGGCCGGATAGCTGACGTCCGGCGAGCCGGCAATCTCTGCACCTCATGGCGTGAGGGTGGTGCCGAGTTGCGCGAGCTCGTCTTCCGACACCGCTGCGCACGCTGCCGCGCAGACCAGTAACGGTGCCACGAGGCCCACGACAGCGTGGGTCAACTTGCGAATGTGCATGGCCTTTTTTCCCGGTTCTCGTGAACACTGTTATCGGTTATTGCTGTTCCGCCTTGCGGTGGCTGCGCCCGACGAAGGTCGGCGGATCCGCGATGAACGCTTGCGCCGAAGCCTTGCTGGTGGCAATTGCATCGAGCAGGTCGTCTATCGTGTTCATCGCTCCTTCCGTTCCTGCGATTCCCGCAACCGCGGGACTCGGGGTCGAGGCAACCGCGGTGTCCCGTAGCTCAGGGCGTGGCGGCGGCCGTCTTCCGCACCGTGGCGCGTTTGCGCTTGCGCATGCCGGGCTTGCCGGTGCCGACCTTGCCGCGGCGGGCGCCCGTGCCGGTCAGCGCCACGTACTCTGCCAGCGCGGTGTGCAGGCCATCGATGATTCGCCACGGGTCGGGAACGAGGTTCGGTTCGATCGCGACGCCGAAATGGATCTCGTCGGCGTAGCTCAGGCAGGTGATGTTCAGCCCTCCGCCCGGTGCCAGGATGGACATCGGGTAGATGGCGCTCACGCGCGCGCCGCCGACATACATCGGTGCCGCGCTGCCGCGCATGTTCGAAACGATCACGTTGACGCCCATCAGTCGCGACACCTGGTCGGCCGGCGCCATGCGCATGATGGTGCCGACCAGCACGGGCGGCAGCGCTTGCACGAACTCCAGCACTCCCTTGCCGCCGTGGTGGGCTTCCTCCTTAGCGGCAACTGCCTCCGCGGCAATCGCCCGCAGGCGTTGCACCGGGTCTGCGAGGTCCGTGGCCAAGGTCACCGAGGCGGTCGTGACCCGGTTGCTGAATTCGTCGTCCGCATCAGTGCGCAGCGATACGGCAATCGAGCTGCGCAGCGCCTCGTCCGGCAGCGCCGCCCGCGCGAGCAGGTAATCGCGCAGGCTGCCGCCGACGACGGCCAGCACCACGTCGTTCACGGTGACGTCGAAGTGCCTCTTGACGGTCTTGATGTCGCGCAGCGGCACTGAACCGAAGACAAAACCCCTGTCGCCGGTGATGTCGGCATTGAATATCGCGGTGGGGGCGGTCGGTCTCTTCTTCGACGCATCGTCCGTCGCGCTGAAGCGCTTCGCCAGGCTGCGCCAGGCCACATCGTAAAGCCCGCGGCCGATCTGCATCGGCATGCCGTAGAGGTGTCTCGCCGCATTGAGCGACAGCTGCCATTGTTCCGGCACGTCCCCCGGCAGTGCCTCCGCGGTGGCCCTGTCGACGGGGCGCGGCGCCGCGTCCGGCTCCAGGTCCCACATGTGATCCATCTGCTTCATGGCGCCGGTACCGTCCATCATGCAATGGTGCATCTTCTGCGCCACCGCGAAGCGGCCATCCGCGAGCCCCTCGATGAACCAGATCTCCCACAGGGGCCTGCTGCGGTCGATGTGCCTGCTGTAGAGGTAGGCCACGGTCTCGCCGAGCGCCCTCTGGTCTCCCGGCGAGGGCACCGCGATGCGCCGGATGTGGTGGTCGAAGCTGAAGTTCTCGTCCGCTACCCAGTAGGGCAGGTCCAGCCCCAGCGGCACTTCGTGCAGCTTCCAGCGGAATTGCGGCACGCTGCTGAGCCGCGTCTCGATGTGGCGCCGCAGCGCGTCGAAGCCGAAGCCGAAGCCCGGCCTGCCGCTGCTGTCCAGCAGGATGAGCCCCATCGTGTGCTGGTAGACGTGTGCGTTTTCGCCGCCGACGAACATCACGTCCTGGGGCTTCAGTTGTCTCGGCTTTCGCATGCTCGCCTCCCGGCGCGGGAGTGAATCCCGACGCGTGCAGCCATGCCTGGCCTGCGCGCCGCTTCGGTTCGACGACACCGTCGTCTGCTGCTTCTTTTGCCGACGCAGCTTGCCCGGAATCGCCGCGTACCGGTAGCCGGTCGGCAGGATTCGTTGATCAGGGTCAAGCGGGCACTTCGAAATCCCGGGGCTCACACGCAGCGGTCGGTCGTCGGGCGGTCGCGGACACGGGCAGTGCCGGTCTGCCTTCCCTGCCACGTCGCGCGGCGATAGCATGCGCACCACCGCCCTACGGGTTGCACCGTGATCCGAAATCCGGCCGCGCCAGTTGCCCTCACGCCGGGCACGGCGGCATAGATCGCCAGGGAGTCGAGCCATGAGCGTCACGAACCACCAGTCGGGAACGAACGTCCACGAGGTTGCCGACGGGATCTACAGCATCAACACGCCGGTGCAGCTCGAGGGCGGCGTGGGGTTCTCGTTCAACCAGCATCTGGTCCTCGATGACGAGCCCCTGCTGTTCCACACCGGTCCCCGCAGGATGTTCGCGCTGGTGCGCGAGGCCGTGGCGCACGTGATGCCGGTCGAAAGACTCCGCTACCTTGCCTTTTCGCACGTGGAGGCCGACGAATGCGGCGCGCTCAACGAGCGCCACGCTGCTGTGCGGCGACCTGTTCACGCAGGGCGGCACCGACCTGCCGCCGCTCACCGGGTCGGACATGTGGATTTCCGAGAAGATCGCGAAAGATCCTCGGATCTCGGACGGTAAAGGCGCCACTTACATCTATCGCCATGGCAGGCCGCGAAAATAATTGGGCACCGGCATCTGCGCGCCAATGCGCAGCTAAACACTTGATTTTTTGCTGCAACGGGCAGTTCGGCAAACATGCGTTAGGCAAACTCAATGTTTGCGGGGTGCGTGTTACGTCGATGATTAATATAGCTATTTCCCTTCGTTCGCATCGCGCAATACTTGCCTAACCATGACGCCTAGAGTCCTGCTCGACGGGTTGCGTCGAAGCCCGCGTTACTCAGGCGCGCTGCCAGCCCGCGCCACCCGCAGGGCGGCCGGGCTGGAGCTTGGTCGTCGCCGTCGTCGTTTCAGGGCGCGACCACCGTTTGCGGCTGCGTGCTGACGAAGGTGTATTCGGTCACGAAGCCCGATGCGCCCTCGCCGGGTGCCACCGCCGAGCCCGCGCTGACGAATTTCAGTTCCCAGCCGCTGTTCAGCAGATCCGCTACTCCCGTGGCGCAGTTGTCACCGAGGGTCACGGGCAGCTGCACCAGCCCTGCGTCCTGCTCCGAGGCGCTGGCGGCAACCACCACCACGCTGCCGGCGACGGAATCACAGCGCAGCACCGCCACGGAGGCCAGTGTCGGCGGGATCACGGGGCACGCGCCGAGGGCGTCGCCGTGGTTGGTGTGCGCCCTGACCGCGCTCTGCGAGATGCTCAGCGTTTCAGTGCCCTTGTGGCAAACGTTGACCTTCTCGGTCGCGGCCAGCGCGGGCTGGGCCGCAACTGCGGTGAGCAGGGCGATCCGCAGGATGTGTTTCAAGTTCTTTGCTCCGTTGGTTTCCAGTTGAAGGAGTCAAACACGTACCATGGGCCATGGAACTCATATCATGAACCGGTTCATGAAACAGGATGAACGCGGGCTGTATCTGGACTTCGCGCGATTCCGTCGTGGCTGAAGGACTGACGGCACAAATGATCAGCAGCGCTATGCCAACCCGCCTGTCGCGTCACTTCGCCGTTGCGGTGCTGCTTGCAGCGGCTTGCCTCGTTGCCGGCTGTGCGGCAACGCGACAGCCGGTCGATACGGACGCGACGCATCGCATCGACCCTGGTGCGCGCTGGCAGATCAACGCCGATCGATGGAACGCGACCTTCGAGATGTCACCGCACGCCGCGTACGGCTGGTCGGGCGGTGATGCCGCGATTTCGCTGGCGCTGCCTTATTGCCCCGAATGCCCCGCCGGCAGCCACCATCGCCGGCTGTGGCTGTTCGGTGATTCTGCCTTCAGCACGGTGGATACCGAAGGCTACCGCGTGAAGGCCGATGGGGAGCGTGGCGCCGATTACACGTTCGGCAACGTTGCCGCGATCACCGCGCATGCCGCGCCCTCTGCCCCGGGGGCCGATACCGTCATTTTTGATTACGGCGCCAGGGGCTTCAGGTCGAACTCGTGGATGCCGCTCCTGCTCGATATTCGGCAACTGCCCGATATGGATGACCTGCGTATTGCTGCCGCGGGTTATGCGGACCTCGGGTTCGCCCGCGCGCCGCAGCCGGTGGCAGGCGTGTACTCGTTGGTGGAACTCGCGCCCGAGGATCTGCGTTCGGACCTGGTGGCGGTAAACGAATATTACGATCCTGCCAGTCGCGCCAGTGACTACATCACGCCGGATGTTGCGGTGCACGGATTGCCTGGCACCTACGAGTATCGGCGCGTGTCGTTCTACATCCATCGCTCGCCGCAGCAAGGCACCGTGCCGCTCTATCGTTATCGTTTCGCCGCGCATGGCGACGTCGTGCTGAGCACGTCCGCCCGTGCGCCGGTTGGCGCGGGATCTGGCGCCGGCCAGTTGCTCGGCCACGTCTACGCGGCAGGATCCGCGCCACGGAACGTGCATGCACTGGTGGAATATTCGCGCGTCGCGACCGCGCATCACGCTGCGCAGCATGCCTACACCACCCGCCCCAACGATGCTGGCAAGGACATCCTGATGTGGCCCAATCGCGGGCTGGTGATCGGCAATGACCTGGTCCAGGTCTTTTCGCCGGTCACGCCGCTGGATCTGGCGGGCATGGTGCCGTGGGACGACATCGACAGGAATGTGGTCAGCATCGTTCGCGGTGTCGATCGGCCGTATGCGCAGTGGGGCAAGACCCCTCAGGGCGACTGGCTGGTGTCGCCGCGGCAGGTTGCGCTGCGCCACTCCGATGCGCGCACCAGTTGGGGCCTCTTCCTGCTGAAGGACGAGCACTTCGAGCGCAATCGCCATGTCTATGTCTACGGCAGGCGGGAAGGAAAGCTGGTGCTCGCGCGGGTCGCGTGCCGCGACGCCAATGATTTCGTGCGCTTCGGGAACTGGCGTTTCTACAGTGACGGACGCTGGGTCGAGTCGCAGGAAGATGCCACGCCGATCGCCGACTACGTGGCGACGGATTTCTCCATCCACGAAAGCCCTGCCGGTCATTTCGTGCTGATCCAGTCCCCGCCCGGCCTGGTGCCCGCGATTGCCGTTGCCGTCGCGTCATCGCCGGCAGGCCCGTTTCGCGCTGGCCCCGACGTCGACCTGTCGGGCTACCGCAACGAGGCCGATCGCCATCGGCGCTACAGCTATTACGCCGTCAGCGCCCATGGCGGGCTTTCGGTTGGCGGGGACAGGGGTGGCCTCCTGATCTCGTACGTGCGCTCCTGTGCCTTCAGCGCGGATGCCGCCTGCACGGGCAAGGATGCCGATGAGAACCGGGCGGATGTCTATGTGCCGCGCTTCATCGATCTGCCATGGCGCGTGATCGATCCCTGACGACGGTCGGTTTGCCGCGGATCGCCCGGATCCACTGGCCATTGAGGGCCGCAATGATCCGGTCGAGCATCGCCGGAGTCAGTCCGGGTCCCATGCCGGCGAGTCCGCGCAGCGGCATGCTGGCCACGACGCTTTCCATCAGCTCGCGCAGGGAACCGTCGTCGTCGCCCGGGATCATCCTGTCCATCTGGCGGCGCATCAGTGCGGCCAGCACCCGGCCGAGGCGGCTCGCCGACAGCTCGGTCACGGTGGACGTGCGGCTGAAGGGTCGCGGACCCTCGGCTGCCGGGATCGGTCGTCCCAGCAACGCCGCGAACCCGGCGTCGGAGGCGATCGGGGCGGCCAGCGGCGCACCCGGCGTGATGGTGTCGGTCGACTCGACATCGATCATCACCCGGTCGTGGATCTCGACGCTCGATGTCCCCGCGAGCACCTCGTACTGGCCGCCTGCCACCACCCAGCGGCCCGCGGCGCTGTCCCACAGCGCGAACACGCGCGGCTCCAGCACCACATCGAGCTGCGCGGTCGCCCCGGCCTCGAGGCGCAGCCGGGCGAAACCGGCCAGTTCCCTGTCGGGGCGCGGCAGCACCGGTGCGACGGCCCGCAGGTAGAGCTGGACCACGGTAGTCCCCGCTCGCGCGCCCGTGTTGGTGATGGTGAGCGTCGCGGTGCGGGCAGTGCCCTCGCCGCGAACCCGGAGAGCGCCGAGGGACCAGGTCGTGTATCCCAGACCGTGCCCGAACGGGAAACGGGCCGGCACCCCGAAAGTGTGGTGGAAGCGGTAGCCGATCCACTGGCATTCGCGGTACTGCACCTGGCGCGGAAGTCCCGGAAAGTTTGCGTCGGCGGGCAACCCGGATGTCGCGACAGGCAGGCTTTCGGCCAGCCGCCCGCCGGGTTCGGCCTTGCCGAGCAGCACCTCGGCCAGTGCCGAGCCGGCGGCCTGGCCGCCGAGGTACGATTCGACCAGGGCCGCCGGCAGCCCGGCCCAGTCCAGCTCGAGGCTGCCCCCGTTCATCAGGACCACGACCGTGCGCGGGTTGGCGCGGCAGACGCTGGCGACGAGCTCGTCCATGGCGCGCGGGAGCCGCGTGGTGGGCCGGTCCCGGGTCTCGGTCTCCAGGCGCGGCGGGGTGCCCACGACGAGCACGACGCGCCGGGCCGCCGTGGCAACGGCCATGGCCTGCGCCAGCAGTTGCGCGCTGGTCTCGCCCGTTGCCGGGTCATACGCCGGGGCGTAGGGCAGCTCGATGCCCAGGGCATCGCGCAGCGTGTCCAGCCGCGCGGGGTTCACCCGCGACGAGCCGGCGCCCTGGTATCGGGGCTCGACGGCGAATGCCCCGATCAGCGCGACGCCCGCGGTGTCGCCCAATGGCAGGAACCCGTCGTTGCTGAGCAGCACGGTTCCGGCGGCAGCGGCACGGCGCGCCAGGTCGTGATGGGCCTCGAAATCCACCGGCTCCACCGCGCGCTCGCGCAGGGCATCTGCGCGCAGCGCCAGCGCGGCCACCCGGGTGGCCGAGGCGCGCAGGTCGGCTTCGGCGAGCGCCCCCGACGCGAGCGCCGCGACGATCTCCGGAGTGAATGCGCCGCCGTTGCCCGGCATCTCCAGGTCCATCCCGGCCCGCAGCGCGGCGACGCGGTCATTGGTGCCGCCCCAGTCGGAGACGACCAGGCCGCCGAAGCCCCATTCACCGCGCAGCACGTCGCGCAGCAGCCACGCGTTGTCGCTGCACCAGGTGCCGTTGATGCGGTTGTAAGCGGTCATGATGGCCGCCGGCCGGCTGCGCTCGACCACGATCTCGAAGCCGCGCAGGTAGTACTCGCGCAGCGTGCGCTCGTCGATCAGCGCATCGACGATCATGCGCGAGCTCTCCTGGTTGTTGGCCGCGAAGTGCTTCGCGCAGGCCCCGACCCCCTCGCTCTGGATACCATTCACGATGGCGGCAGCGAGGTATCCCGCCAGTACGGGATCCTCCGAGAAGTACTCGAAGTTGCGTCCGCCGCGCGGGTGGCGCTTCATGTTCAGCCCCGGGCCCAGCAGCATCGCCACGTCTTCGGCACGGCATTCGCGCCCGAGCGCGCGCCCGATCTCGTGCAACAGTTCGACGTCCCAGCTCGAGGCCAGCACGGTGGCAACGGGGAAACACGTGGCGGGTACCGAGTTGGCAAGCCCGAGATGATCGGAGTCCCCGACCTGCTTGCGCAGCCCGTGGGGGCCGTCGGTCATCGTCGCCGACGCCACCAGGCCGGGCAGCTCACGGGTGCTGTACATGTCGCGGCCGCCGACCAGCGCGATGCACTGCGCGGCAGTGAGCCCGGCGACGATCGCGGCGGCGCGCGTGGTCAGGGTGTCGTCGTACATTCGGCCGATCTCTCCGGATCAACGTCGTCATTGCGAAAATAACACGCGCCTGTCCGGCCCTGGCGATGCGAACGGGGATTTCTTCGCCAGTGGATGCGTGAGGCCGTGTGCTTGCGGGTGTGTCATGCAATTGCCGTTTGTGCGTGCTACCGTTGGCGCGCCGCCTCGAAGCAGGCGCAGACAGCAATATTGCACGAGAACTTCCGGATGTCCCTGCTGAATCCCGTGCCGCCACTGGCCGCCCTGTTCCTCACCCTGGTGCTCGCCGCTCAGGCCCCGTGCGTTCACGCCACGACGATCGTCCAGCGCGACATCCGCGAAGTCGCCGAGGGAGCCACGCTGGTCGTCGAGGGCACGGTCACCGCGGTCGAGTCGGCGCCGGTGATGCAGGGCAGGGCGATTGCCAGCACGGTGACGATAGCGATCGAAGAGGTGCTCAAGGGCAGCTGGAGCGCGGAGAGCATCGATCTGCAATATCTCGGTGGCAGCCACGACGGCCGCAGCATGAGCGTCGGGGAGATGGAAATACCCGCGGTGGGTGAGCACGGCATCTATTTCATCCGCGATCCGCGCAGGCAGTTCGTGCATCCCTTGAAGGGTTGGGAGCAGGGGCACTTCATCGTCGTCACGGACGGCCCCCAAGGCGAGGAAACGGTCCGGGCGGGCAACGGCAAGGCGGTGGTCGGCTTGCCTGCAGACGCTGCACCGCCGGCGCAGGGCCAGGTGATCGGCAAGCGTGTCGCCGCGGGGCTGCGCACCGCGGACGGCCCGGATGAACACGCCCTGTCGGCGGCGGCGTTCCGCGACTGGATCAGGAGCCGATGAGGCCGGGGAGAACAGCACGGTGAGGCAGCATGCACTGGTCATCGCGTTGGGCGCGGCGTTGTGCGCCCCGCCCGGCGCGGATGCTTACGAGATCGGGTTTCCCTACCACAACCCCGTCATCGACATGCAGGTCGATATCGCCGGCAGCAGCCCGTCCGGGACGCGCTGGAATGCCGCCTTTGCCGAGGCGGCGCGCAGATGGAACAGCGACGCCGGTGTTCGAATCGACGTGGTGAATCGCTATTCCGATCCGTGTGCCGGCGTTGTGCCGCTGACTGTCAACGATCCCCTGAACGGCGTGGCATTGCGCGACGATCTGTGCGGTTTCGCCTTCGACGAGGACACCCTCGCCGTCACGCTGCGCATGTTCCAGCTGTATTCCGAGGTCACGATGGTCGAGGCGGACATCGTGTTCAACGACAGCGTCGCCTGGGACGTGTACGACGGGCCGCTGCGCAGCGGGCGGCCGGATTTCCGGCGCGTCGCCACGCACGAGCTCGGCCATGTGCTCGGCCTGGAACACGAGGACGACTCGCCCGCGCTGATGAATTCCGCCATCTCGGGCATCTACGCGCCCAACGACGACGACCGCAACGGCGTGTCGGCGTTGTACGGATCGCTCGCCGCCGGCGACGGCAACATCGAGCTCATGATCGAGGAGCCGGCGCAGGGATCGACGGTCGCCGGCGTCGGCAACATCCGCGGCTGGGCGCTCGGGGATTCCAACATCCTGTCCGTCGAGCTCTACATCGATGGCAGGTTCATCGCCGACATTCCTCACGGCGGCACGCGCAACGACGTCAGGGACGCCTTCCCGGTGCGTCCCGGCTCGGCCGAGGCCGGCTACTCGATGGCCTTCGCCTGGAGCCTGCTGACGCCGGGAGTACACCAGCTACGCATTCGCGCGATCGATTTCGAGGGCCGCGCGGCCGAGGCCACCGGCAGCTTCACGGTCAATGCATTCGGCACCGAGTTCATCGGCGAACCGGAAAAGGTATCGGTCAACGGTGGTGTGGAGAAACTCGACGCGCGCACGATCCGCCTGAATGGCGTGCAGGCCGACGGCTTGCTCTACGACGTCAAGCTGCAGTGGCAGCCGGCGAGCCAGAAATTCGAGATCGTCGAGATCGAGCCGGCAGACTGAAGCCGCGGCGACGATTTCGGCGGGTTCAATTTTCGGCCTGCTCCGCCGCCAGCCACTCCTGGCGGCGCATCGCCTCGGCGCGCACATCCTCGATTTCCTTCAGCACCGCCTCGACGTCGGCAAGTTCGGTGGGTTGCGCGAACTCGCCGGTGAGCGGCGTGTCGGGCTCGAGCGTGCCGGCCTCGTAGTGGGCCCAGATCTCGTTGCCGTAATCGGTGCCGCGCAATTGCGGGGCGAACTGGCCGAGGTAATCGGCCAGGTTCGCGACGTCGCGCTCCAGCATGCGCTTGGCGTGGTTGTTGCGCGCGGCATCCACGGCCTGCGGCAGGTCGATGATCACGGGGCCATCGTCGTCGACCAGGATGTTGAACTCCGACAGGTCGCCGTGCACGATGCCGGCGCACAGCATGCGCACGACCTCCCCGATCAGCGTGTGGTGGAATGCCGCGGCCTGCTCCGGCGCGAGCTCCACCTCGGCCAGTCGCGGCGCCACATTGCCCTCGCCGTCGGCCACCAGCTCCATCAGCAGCACGCCGTCGAAGAAGCCGTAGGGCTTCGGCACGCGCACGCCGGCGGCAGCGAGCTTGTAGAGCGCGTCCACCTCGGCGCTCTGCCACGCCGATTCCTTTTCCTTGCGCCCGAAGCGCGAGCCCTTCTCCATGGCGCGGGCGCGCCGGCTGCTCTTAACGCGACGGCCTTCCTGGTACTCCACCGCCTGGCGGAAGCTGCGCTTGTCGGATTCCTTGTAGATCTTGGCGCAGCGGATTTCCCGGCCGCAGCGCACGAGGTAGACCGTGGCCTCCTTGCCGCTCTTGAGCTGGCGGATGACGTCGTCGACGAGCCCGTCCTCGATGAGGGGTTCGAGGGCGCGCGGAATCTTGATGGTGGCGATGGGCGTGGCTTCCGGAGTTGCGTGCGGCAGGCAGTATACGGACCCGCCCGCATGGCGTACCCGTGAATATGGCCACCCGGCGCGCGGCGAAAATGCCGTTTCGCCACGCGCTCCGGGGCCGCGCGCCGGGCGCACGGGTGCGCAGGCTTCAGTATTCCCCCGGCAGATGACATGCTAGGCCACGCGCTCGCCACGGCGGCGCCGGCAGACAAACCATCGCGAGGCAAGCCTCATGACGCACAAGCGCACCATCGTGGACCTGATCGGCAACACGCCGCTGCTGTATCTGCGGCAGGTGTCGGAACTGACCGGCTGCGATATCTACGGCAAGGCGGAGTTCCTCAATCCGGGCGGCTCGGTCAAGGACCGCACCGCGCTCGGCATCGTGCGCGACGCCGAGGCGCGCGGCGTGCTGCGCCCCGGCGGGGTCATCGTCGAGGGTACGGCGGGCAACACCGGCATCGGGCTCACGCTCGTGGCCAACGCGCTCGGTTACGAGAGCGTGATCGTGATGCCGCAGAGCGCCAGCCAGCAAAAGATCGACCAGCTGGAAATGCTCGGCGCTGAGCTCATCCTGGTGCCCGCCTGCCCCTACAGCAGCCCGGGGCATTACATCCATGTCGCCGAGCGCGTGGCCGAGGGGCGCAGCCACCAGGAAGCCCACGGTGCGGTCTGGGCGCGGCAGTTCGACAACCCGGCCAATGCACGCGTGCACTTTGACACCACCGGCACAGAAATCTGGGCGCAGACCGAGGGCAAGGTCGATGCCTTCATCTGCGCCGTGGGAACCGGCGGCACGCTCGCGGGCGTGGCGGCGGCACTGCGCGAACGCAATCCCGCCGTGAAGATCGGCATCGCGGATCCTCACGGTTCCGCTCTCTACAGCTATTTCACGAAGGGCGAACTCGCCGCGCACGGCGAATCCATCGCCGAGGGCGTGGGTGTGAGCTTCGTGCCCGGCAACCTGCAGGGCACCGCGGTGGATCTTGCCTTCGCGGTGGACGACGATACCGCGCTGCCGTTCGTCTACGGACTGCTGAAGCACGAGGGCGTCAGCGTCGGGCCGTCGTCCGGGATCAACATCGCGGGCGCGGTGGCGATGGCGCGCGAACTGGGTCCGGGCCACACCATCGTCACCATCCTCTGCGACTCCGGCAGCCGTTATCTCGATCAGCTATACAACGCGGAGTTCCTGTGGAGCCGCAAACTGCCGGTGCCCGACTGGATCGTGGCCTGAGAGCCGCTCATCCGGCTGGCGGCAGCCCGAGCCCGCGCGCGAGTGCGGCACAGCTGTCCGCCCACTGGCGCCGGCTGATCGCCGCGTCGGTGATCAGCGAGGAGCCGTGGAAGGTGCCGGGGTAGGCGTGCAACTCCACCGACACGCCGGCCTGCAACAGGCGCTGGGCGTAGTGCAGCCCCTCGTCGCGCAGCGGATCGAATTCCATCACGGTGACGCAGGCCGGCGGCAGGCCGGCGAGATCGCTTGCGCGCGCCGGTGCCGCGTGCGACGGCACGGCGGCGCTGCCGGGCGCCAGTTCGCCCAGGTAGTAGCGCCAGCTGAGTTCCGCTGCCGGCAGGTTCCACAGTGGCGTATCGGTGAAGGCGCGCATGCTCGGCGTCTGCAGGCGGTCATCGAGCTCCGGTATGCCGAGAAACTGGAAGCAGGGCTGCGGGCCGCCGCGGTCGCGGCGCAGCAGGCACAGTGCCGCCGCGAGCCCGCCGCCCGCGCTCTGGCCGAACACGCCGAGGCGCGCGACATCGATGCCGAGTTCAGCCGCGTTCGCGACGCTCCACAGGAAGGCCGCCTCGCAATCGTGCAGGCCGGCCGGGTAGGGGTGTTCCGGCGCGAGGCGATAGCCGACGGAGACGAGCACGATGCCGAGCGAGCTCGCGAGCGCGATGGCATTGCCGTGCTCGGTCTCGAGGCTGCCCACCACGAAACCGCCGCCGTGGATGTACAGCAGCCCCGCCACGGCGCCCTGCTGCGCGAGTGGCCGGTAGATGCGCACCGGCACGGGGCCGTCCGGTCCCTCGATCGTGCGGTTCTCGATGTGCACGGCGGAAGTATCGGGCGCCGGCATCTGCGCCGACATGGCCGTGATGGTGGCGCGCGCAACCGCGACGTCGGAGAAATCGAGCTGTGGCAGGAAGGGAACGGCGGGTGCGAGCTCGGGATCGAAGCGGTAACTCATGTGGCGGGTCCTTGGTTGGTGTCGGTCGATCAGGGATTGATGCGCCGGGCGCAGGCCCCACCGGCGCGCCGCCCGAAGAAGGTCGCCTCGCCGAGGCATGTGCCGCTCGAGTAGCCGCGCGCATCCTGCGCGATATTCCAGGCCGTGGCGCCGGCGGCATAAAGGCCCGGAATCGCGCCGCCGGAATCGTCGCGCACTTCGCCGTCGGCCGACACGCTGAGCCCGCCCAGCGAGAAGCCACCGTATTTCGCGCGTCCCACCGACAGATCGAAGGCGGCCCAGGGGCCCTGGTCGAGCGGCTGCAGCCAGTCCTTGTACTTGTGGAACGCGGGGTCCTCGCCGCGCGCGGCATGCGCGTTGTAGTCGGCCAGGGTGCGCACCAGCGAGCCGGCGGGCAGTTCGAGTCGCGCTTCCATTTCCGCGACCGTCTCGAAGCCGTCGACCAGGCGCTGCTCGAAGAAATCGTAGGGCGGGTAGCCGAAGGTGGCCGAGTCGAGGACCAGGTACACGATGCCCTGCGGCTGCTCGACGATGAAGCCGGCGCTGCGTCCGTGGTAGGAGTCCTCCGCCACGAAGCGCTCGCCCTGCGCGTTCACGAGGATGCCCTTGATCAGGCTCTCGGGCGGATAGAACGGCGAGGTCAGGAAGGCACGGTCCAGCCCGCAGGCAGCGGCGCCGGCCGACAGGCCGAGCAGGATGCCGGCGCCGTCGTCGCCGGGCGAACCCTGGCGGATCAGGTCACGCGGCATCCACGCCAGCTCGTGGGCGAACATGTCCTCGTTCATGATGTAGCCGCCGGCGGCCAGCACCACGCCGCCGCGCGCCGCGATGTACAGCTCCGAGCCATCGCAGAGGGCCCGCGCGCCGACGATGCGTCCGTCGTCATCGGCGACCAGCTGCGTCACCCGCGTATCGAACTGCGTCGCGACGCCAGCCTGCAGCGCCGCCTGCGCGAGCTGCTGCATCAGCAATCCGCCGCCGCCGTCCGGTCCGTCGAAGGCGACCTTGTGCCCGCGCGGCGCGGGCTGCGCCAGGTCGCGATAGGGCCAGACCTTCTCGTTGCCGCTCCAGATCAGGCATTCCCTGCCGGGCTGCATCGTGGCCTTGCCCGGGTAGTAGCTGCGGTCGAAGGGCACGCCGTGCGCCTCGAGCCAGTGGAAGTGCGCCACGCTGTGCTCGCAGTAGAGTCGCAGCTTCAGCGGATCCGGATCGGGCGTGAGCGCCTCCAGGTACTTGTACATTTCTTCCGGGGAATCGGCGAAGCCGCAGGCCTGCTGCACCGGCGTTCCACCGCCCAGATACAGGTGTCCGCCCGCGATGCCCGAGGTGCCGCCCGCGCCGCTCGTGCGTTCGAGCACCAGCACCGCGGCGCCGCTCTCGCGCGCCGCGATCGCCGCGCTGGCGCCGGCCGCGCCATAGCCGATCACCAGCACATCGGTGCTGCGCGTCCATTGCCGCACGTCGGCGGCACGCAGCAGTTCTGGCGCGTTGCCGCGCAGGCTCGCTCGGATTTCGCTCATCGGTTCTCCCGTTATCGTGATGTTCCGTTGCCGGCCGCCGGGCGGGCAGGCGGCCAAGGGTAACCAGCTTGGCGCGGGCATTTCAATGCGCGAAGCCCGCTGCATCGGCGAATTGCACGAGCGCGCGGTGTTGCGGCTTCGGCGATGACTGCCGGCGCATTGCGGCGCTGTACCGCAACGAGCAGACGCGCGCCCTGGCGGGCGCCGTGGGAAGTCGTGGAGGCGTTCATCCGCGCCATGGCCCCGCGCTGAGGCGCCTCATCCGATCGAACCATGACCTGCGGCTGAAATCCGGTTAGCATCCGCGGCTCTGCGAATGACGCGCTCGCGCGAGCGCCAGTGAAATGCCGGGGAAACGCATGACGGACAAGGCTGCGCAACGCCTGCTCTCGGGCAGGGCATGGGACGATTTCTGCGAACAGGTACGCCTGGCGGGCCACATGGTCGATCGCTTCGGCGACTCCGCCGACGCGCTCGACCGCGCTGAGTGGTATCGCTTCGTGACCCGGCTGATGCGCAACGGCTTCGAGCGTTTCATGGAGAACTGCGAGCCCGAGCGCCCGCGCCTGCGCGATGCGCCGTGGCGCCAGGGCATCAACTTCCAGTCGCCGGACCAGGACCACCTGCTCGCGGAGTTCGTCGATGGCAGCCACGACTACCGCATCACCGGCAACCGCGGCACGCTGCCGTATTTCGTGATGGCGGCGTGGAGCGCGGGGCAGCCCGCTGATATCGGCGCGCGCGACTGGGCGCCGCGCGGCGTGGAGGGACTCGCGGAGTTCGACCCTGCGATGCTGCGCACCACCGGCTTCCTGCAGAGCGACGCGATCCATTTCGATGCCGAGGGCAATTTCGAGGTGATCGCGAGCCGCGAGAAGCCGGCCGACGGCAGCGACTGGCTGCCTATCGCGCCAGACTGCGTCGGTATCCTGGTGCGTGCGGTCTATCACCGGCGCGAGCAGACGCGAGCGCCGGTGATGCGCATCGAGCGCATGGACGGGGCGCTGCCGCGCCCGCTACGCCCGGACGAAGTGAGCGCGGGACTCGCGAAGTCCGCGCAGATGGTGCTGGGCTACGCCGAGCTGGTGCGCAGCTGGTGGCAGGACAACCTCGGCGCGCGCCCCAACCGCATCCGCTTCAGCCGCGCGGTGTATTTGTCCAACGGCGGCGTGCCCGATCGCCACCACGGCTTCGGTACCTGGGAGCGCGCGGGCGACGAGGCGCTGGTGCTGAGCTTCGTGCCCACGCCCTGCGACTACTGGATCTTCCAGCTGTGCAACATCTGGCAGGAGAACCTCGACAACTACGAGGACGGCGACGGATACGTGCAGAAGTACACCGCTGCGTACGAACCCGACGGCTCGGTGCGCATCGTCGTCGCCGAGGAGGATCCCGGTACCGGCGGCAACTGGATCCGGCCCTTCGGCCACGTGCACGGCGGCATGAGCCTGCGCCTGATCAAGACCGCGGGCGAGCCGCCGGCGGTCACGCTGCACCGCCTGCCGCTCGCGCGCTTGCGCGAGCAGGGGCTGGCGGCGCTCGATGGCCTCGCCCCCATCGTGAGCGGCGAGGTGGACGACTGACGTGGGTCCGCATTCATGCGGACACCACTAAATGTCCGGATAAATCCGGACCCACGGAATCCGGACCCAAGACAGGAGAGAGCATGAGCGACACCATCCACAACACGCTGCGCTTCGATTACCGCGGCGCGCGCGTACTGGTCACCGGCGGCACCAGCGGCATCGGCGCGGCGATTGCCGCCGCCTACCGCGAGGCGGGCGCCGAGGTGACCATCACCGGCACGCGCGCGGCGGCCGCGGACTACGACGAGGATCTTCGTGGCTACCGCTACCTTCAGCTCGACGTCGAGGATGCCGCGCAGGTCGCCAGTGTGGCCGCCGCGCAGCAGCAGCTCGATATCCTGGTCAATAACGCCGGCCTCGCACTGCCGAGCCTCGGGCTCGACGAGTACGAGCCCGACGTGTTCGCGCGCGCGGTGAACATGCACCTGGTCTCGGCCTACCGCATGGCCAAGGGCTGCCAGCCCGCGCTGTCGGCGAGCAGCATGCCGGGCGGCGCCTCGATCATCGGCATCGCCTCGATGAGCTCGTA
>DAORUQ010000011.1:26632-31731 GCA_035433265.1 Pseudomonadales bacterium
AGCTGGATCACCGGCCAGACGCTGCCGATCGACGGGGGATTCACGGTTTCGGGTTGAGGTCGTGGTCGCGGGCATGGCCCGCTCCTACAGGGAACGCCGGCCCAAGCTGTAGGAGCCGGCCATGCCCGTGACCAATAACCGCTCGACCGTAGGCGCGGGCCATGCCCGCGATTCATGGGGCGCGCAGATCGCGCCCCCGCCCATCGCTAATCGAGTCGCGCCAGCCGGCACTCGCTCCAGCGCTCGACCAGCGGCCCCATCAGCTGCATGTTGCGCCGCGCCACGCCCCACAGGTGGCGCAGCACCTCGGGCTCGCGTCCGGGCGGTATCCGCTCCAGCGCGTGCTTCATCTCGAGGCGTGCGCTGGCCAGGTCGCGGTGCCGCGTGCCGAGCAGCGCATCGATGCCTGCGAGCTCGAGCGCATCGGCCTGCGCGCCGTGCAGGTGGCGGCGCTCGAGATAACGTGCAATGCGCGCCGCGCCTTCCGCGGTGGCCTTGGCGAATGCATCCTCCACGTGCGGCGCGATCCCGCGCTCGAGTTGTTTTGCCAGCACCTCGTAGAGCTCTCCCGCGGGATTGCGCCCCGGGATTTCCAGAATCTCGGTGTCCGGCTCCGGCATCCCGTGATACATGCCGATGGCCTCGCAGCACACCAGGTCGCACACGGCCTGGTAGCCCAGGTTCAGTGCCACGGTGCTCTTCCAGTCCGGGCGCTGCACCAGCGCCGGGATCGTGATCACCGAACGCACCACCTGGTGCGCGAGGTAAT
Organism: Pseudomonadales bacterium; assembly: GCA_035433265.1. GTDB lineage: Bacteria > Pseudomonadota > Gammaproteobacteria > Pseudomonadales > UBA5518 > UBA5518. The sequence goes on from DAORUQ010000011.1 coordinate 27,402, forward strand.
AGATTGCCTTCTGCCGATCGACGCTGATGCCGGCACGCGCCGCGTAGTGCCTCACGTAGGGTGTCAGGTCGCCGGCGCAGCTCGGCGTGAAGAAATCCCGCAGCCACAGGTTGCCGATGTCCTCCATCGGATCGCCGTAGTGCGCCCACTCCCAGTCGACCACCGCGGTCACGCGATGGTTCTCGAACATGAAGTTGCCGGGCCCCGTGTCACCCTGCAGCAGCACCGTGCGTTCCACCGTGCGCGGCACGTGATTCAGCAGCCAGCGCCGGCCGAAGGCGCCGAGCACCGCGCTCGAATCCACCGGCAGTTTCGCGAAGCGCGGATCATCGACGGCGCGCAGTTCCAGCAGTGAATGGTCCTCGGGCGTCGCCGGCATCTCGAACTGCGGCAGGTCCATCGTCCGCACATCGAGGCGATGCATCGCGGCCATGATTTCCATGAAGTGCAGCATCACGTCGTGCTGCTCCGCGCGCGAGGCGTTGTTCAGGTCGGCGCGCCCGGGTTCGAAGGACTGTATCGCCACGCAGTGCTCGGGGCTCCACGCGTGCAGCTGCTGCGTCGGGATGTCGTCGTGCCCGGCCAGGTGACGGATCAGCGCCGATTCGCGCGCGAGGTTGCGCGGGTAGGGCCGGCCCGCGGCAAGCTCGCGGTCGATGCGCAGGAACACCGGCTGCACCGATCCGTCGTCGCGCTCGATGTCGGCACGCCACGCCTCGCGGCGCACCACCATGCGCTCGAGTGCTGCGACTCGTCCGCCCAGTTGCTGCTCTATCCACGCCACGGCGGCCGAGGGGAATGCTGCCTGCTCTGCTGTCATGGGTGTTCTTCTCCGATGTTGTTGTGTCGCGGGTTCGGCTTCAGCCCGGCCCTGTCCGCATGAATGCGGACCCACGCGGGCAACGTCCGCATGAATGCGGACCACGCACGGCCTGGCGTGTGGCGAGCAAAGCGCATCGTCCCCGAAGCCGGCGTCCTTGCCAAGCCCGCACCGGGCGCCCGGGGTCGTTGGGGCAGTCATCCGGCCTGACAGCATGGGTGATGAGCGCGTTTTTGTTGTGCTGCAGGGGTTTACGAATTTACTAAGCACGCTTATAGTAATGCTAAATTAACGTAGGCATGGGTTACGATGTCTGCAAGCTCCGGTTCTGAGCCCAGCGTCAGCAGGCTGGTCACCGAGATTTCGCGGCTGTTCTCGCGTGATTTCAGTGCACGCGTGCGCGACTACGACCTGACCCATACCCAGTGGCAGGCCCTGGCGGTGCTGTCCCGGCAGGAAGGCATCAACCAGGCCGAGCTGGCCAATCTGCTGCAGGTCCAGCCGATTTCGCTGGGACGATTGATCGATCGCATGGAGGCAGCGGGCTGGGTGGAGCGCCGCCCTGCGCCCAACGACCGCCGCGCGATCCAGCTCTACCTCACGTCCAGGGTCGAGCCGATCCTGGACAAGATGACAGAGGCCGCATCGCTCACCCGAGAAGCGGCCCTCGCCGATTTCGCTACCGACGAACGCGAGCAGCTCTGCCGGATGCTGCAGCGCGTGAAAGCCAATCTTGCCGGGGACGATCCGCTTGCCACAGCGGTTGCGCCGCCGCAGGCCGGAAGACGGACGAGCAACAGATGAACGCTGAAGCCGCGCGCAAACCTGAATCCGCCGGGCAGCGTGCCGGCACGCTGCAATCGGTCGGGACTCCCGTGAGCGCAGCGCCGGTAGCGGATGGCGGGGCGGGCTCTGCCGCGACGACTGCCGGCGTACTCCCGACGGATGCGACCGCACTCGAACCCTACAGCCCTCGCCCGCGACTGCGTCGCCGCCTGCTCGTTGCCGGACCGCTCATCGTGGCCCTGGCGGGGCTGCTGCTGTGGTTCAGCACCGGGCGCTACGCCAGTACCGAGGACGCCTACGTGAAGGCCGACAAGGTCACGATCAGCGCGCAGGTGGCCGGCCCTATCGCCGGGGTTGCCGTGCGCGAGAACCAGCGCGTACGCGACGGCGACGAGCTGTTCCGTATCGACGACCGCCCCTACCGCATTGCCCTTGCCGGCGCCGAGGCCGAGCTCGCGGCGGTCGCCACCGAGCTCGACGGCATCAAGGCGAGCCTGCGGCAGAAGAACGAGGAGCTGCGCCTGGCGCACACCAACCGCGATTTCGCCGCGCGCGAATTCGAGCGCCAGTCGGAGCTGGCGCGCAAGAAGCTGAACTCTGGCGCGGCCGTCGACGAGGTCAGGTACAAGCTCGATGTCGCGCTGCAGCAGATCAGTGTCACGGAGCAGGCGCGCGCGCAGCACCTGTCGCGCCTGAACGGCAATCCCGAGCTGCCGCTGGAACAGTACCCGGCCTACCAGGCGGCCAGGGCGAGCCGCGATGACGCCGCGCTGGATCTGGAGCGCACGGTGGTGCGCGCGCCCTTCGCGGGCATCGCCAGCAAGACGCCGCAGCGCGGACAGTACGTCGCTGCAGGCAGCGCCGTGATGAGCGTCGTGGGGGCGGACGAGGTGTGGATCGAGGCGAACTACATGGAGACCGATCTCACCCACGTGCGCGTCGGGCAGCCGGTCTCGGTGCAGATCGATTCCTACCCCGGACGCCATTGGCGCGGCACCGTGCAGAGCATCAGCCAGGCGACGGGGGCCGAGTTCTCGGTGCTGCCGCCGCAGAACGCCTCGGGCAACTGGGTCAAGATCACGCAACGGATCCCGTTGCGCATCGCCATCGAACCCCGCGCCGATGATCCGCCGCTGCGCGCGGGCATGACCGCGACCGTGGCAATCGACACCGGCGACCGTCACACGCTGAAGGCGTTGCTGGGCGGCATCGGCGGCTCGGTGGATGACCATCGCGCGGCGATCCCGGACGGTAGTACGCATTCCGCTCCATGAGCGTGGCCGGCGACGCGGAGCACGTGCCCACGAAGCACCCGTGGCTGCTGCTGTGCACCATGATGCTGACGACGGTGATGGTGGCGCTCGATTCGACCATTGCCAACGTGGTGCTGCCGCACATGCAGGGTTCGCTGTCGGCGGCGCAGGACCAGATAGCCTGGGTGCTGACCTCGTATATCGTCGCCACCGCCATCTTCATCCCGCCGACCGGTTACCTTGCCGCGTGCCTCGGTCGCCAGCGCCTGCTGGGCATCTGCGTCGGCGGCTTTCTCGCCGCCTCCATGCTGTGCGGCACGGCGACCTCATTGCCCGAAATGGTTGCCTACCGCTTCCTGCAGGGAGCGTTCGGCGCGGGCATGGCACCGCTGGGGCAGGCCCTCGTGATGGACAGCTTTCCCCGGGAAAAACACGGGCAGGTACTGTCGCTGTGGGGTGTTGGCGCCATGTTGGGCCCGATCCTCGGTCCGACCCTCGGGGGCTATCTCACCGAAGTCCTCAACTGGCGCTGGGTCTTCTACATCAACGTGCCGATCTGCGCGGTGGCGCTGCTCGGCATCTGGAAGACGGTGCCGCAAGTCAAGGCCCGGCGCGACGTGCCCTTCGACATGTTCGGCTTCGCCCTGCTCAGTCTCGCGCTGGGTGCGGTTCAGCTGATGCTCGATCGCGGACACTCGCAGAACTGGTTCTCGTCCATGGAAATCGTCATCGAGGCGACCGTGGCAGGCCTTTGCTTCTACCTGTTCCTGGTGCACATGTTCACCGCCCGCGCGCCGTTCATCGAGCCGCGGCTGTTCAAGGACCGCAACCTCGTCGTGGGGCTGGTGCTGATTGCCGTCGTCAGCATGGTGATGATGGCGCAGATGGCGCTGCTGCCGAGCTTCCTGCAGCAGCTGATGCACATCCCGGTCGACACCGTCGGCATGATGCTGATGCCGCGCGGACTGGCGTCGATGATCGGGATGGTGCTGACGTCGCGCCTGATCGGTCGCGTCGACCAGCGCGCGATGATGATTTGCGGCATGGTGGGGTTCGGGTTGTCGACCTATGAGATGTCGACCATCAACCTGTACGTGGACAACTTCACGATCGTGCGCATCGGTCTCATGCAGGGCTTCAGCATGGCCTTCGTGGTGTCGCCCCTGTCGATCGCCGCGTTCTCCACCCTGGCACCGGACCTGCGCACCGAGAGCGCCTCGATGTTCGCCCTGATGCGCAACATCGGCGGCAGCGTCGGCGTTTCGGTGCTGTTCACCCGGGTGGCCCAGGTGACGCAGGCCGAGCATGCACGTCTCGGCGAGAGCATCACCCCGTTCTCCGATGCGCTGCCCCCGGCGTGGCAGTGGGACACCATCGCAGGGGCCATGAGCCTCGACGGGGAGATCGTCCGGCAGGCGGCCAGCATCGCCTACGTGCACACCTTCCTGATGATGGCGGTGCTGGCCCTGCT
>DAORUQ010000012.1:0-22750 GCA_035433265.1 Pseudomonadales bacterium
CCTCGAGGCGGCGCTCGATGCGCCGCGCGGTGAAGCGCGCGACCGCGTTGCCGATTTCCGCGACGTCGGCGCTCGCGGCGGCCGCGGGCGGGATGTCATCGAGCGCGACACAGAAATCCGCTGTCGCGCCGCCACGCGACTCCAGCAGGGCGCGGAACGCCGCCCCGGACATCTGCAGCTGTGCCCCGCCGGCACCGGCGTCGAGACCGAGTTCGCTGCTCGCGAGCAGGCGCTGGTCGGCAATCACGGGCAACTCGAGCACGCCGGGCACCGCCGGCAGGGAGTGCAGGCCCCGCGCGGCACACAGCGGCGCCAGGGCCTCCGCGGGCGTGGCGATCAGCTCGCGCGCGGTGCAGCGGTTCAGTGCGTCCAGGTCCAGCAACGAGTCCGCCGCGACCAGCACGAGCACGCGGCCGGCGGCATCCTGCAGCATCACGGGCCGTACCACTGCCTGCGCCGGGCCCGCGGCAAGCTCCGCCGGTGACCACGGAATACCGCCGGCATCCAGCACGTTGCTCACGGCTTCGGGTAATTGCATCGTCATGGTCCTCCGCGCCGGGGCGGATGCCCTGCTGTCACGCTGAGGGAATTGTAGTAGAGCGTGCCGGGGCCCACACGCGCGCCAGCCGATTCGGTGACGCAGTCGGCATCAGGCCTCGGCGTAGCGGGTGCGCCCCGGGATCCAGCGGTCGAGCAGCGCGTCGATACGCCCGGGATGTTCGCGCAGCATCGTTTCGGCCGCCGCGCGCACGGCCGGCAGCAGCGCGCCGTCGCGGCCGAGATCGGCGAAGCGCAGGCCCATCAGGCCGGTCTGGCGCGTGCCCAGCAGTTCGCCGGGGCCGCGCAGCTCGAGGTCGCGCTCGGCCAGCACGAAGCCGTCGCAGGTGTCGCGCATCGCATCGAGCCGCGCGCGCCCGGCCAGCGACAGCGGTGCCTGGTACAACAGCACGCAGTGGCTGGCATCGCGGCCGCGACCGACCCGTCCACGCAGCTGGTGCAGCTGCGCCAGCCCGAGCCGCTCGGCGTTCTCGATGATCATCAGCGAGGCGCGCGGCACGTCCACGCCGACCTCGATCACGGTGGTGGCCACCAGCAGTTCGATCTCGCCGGCCTTGAAGGCGTTCATGATCTCGAGGCGCTGTCTGCCGGGGACGCGGCCGTGGACGAGTCCCACCCGCAGCGCCGGTAGCCGCTCGGCGAGCTCCGCGGCGATCGCCTCGGCGGCCTGTGCCTCCAGCGTCTCGGATTCCTCGATCAGGGTGCAGACCCAGTAAGCCTGCCGCCCTTCGGCGCAGGCGGCGCGCACGCGCTCGACCACCTCCTCGCGGCGCGCATTGCTGACCACCGCGGTGGCGACCGGCGTGCGCCCCGGCGGCAGTTCGTCGATCAGCGAATAGTCGAGGTCCGCGTAGGCGGTCATTGCCAGCGTGCGCGGTATCGGGGTCGCCGTCATCACCAGCTGGTGCGGCGCAAAACCGTCCGCCAGCCCTTTCTCGCGCAGCGCCAGGCGCTGGTGCACGCCGAAGCGGTGCTGCTCGTCGATGATCACCAGCCCCAGCCGCGCGAAACCGACCTGTTCCTGGAACAGCGCGTGCGTGCCGACGGCCAGCGGTGTCTCGCCCAGCGCCAGCGCCTCCAGCGTGGCGCGGCGTTGCGCCGCCGGCATGCGCCCGCTCAGCAGCACCGTGCGCAAACCCAGCGGATCCAGCCACGCCGAGAACGTGCGGTAGTGCTGTTCGGCCAGCAGCTCCGTGGGTGCCATGATCGCGACCTGCCAGCCGTTCTCGATCACCGCGAGGCTCGCGAGCGCGGCCACCACCGTCTTGCCGCTGCCGACGTCGCCCTGCACCAGGCGCAGCATCGGCGCTCCGCTCGCGAGGTCGCGGCGGATCTCGGCGCTGACGCGCAGCTGCGCGCCGGTGGGGGTGAAGGCGAGCGAGCGCAGCAGGCGCTCGCCGAGTCGGCCGTCGTCATGCATCACGGGGGCGCGGTGCGTGCGGGCGCGCTTGCGCATCAGCAGCAGCCCGAGGTGGTGCGCCAGCAGTTCCTCGGCGGCGAGGCGTTGCTGGTAGGGATGGGTGCCGGCCAGCAGCTCGGCGACTGGCGCATCGGGCGGCGGCCGGTGCAGGTAGCGCAGCGCCTCGGCGAGCGGTCCGGCGCCACGCAGCAGCCCGGCCGGCAGCAGCTCGCGTAGCGTGTTGCTGCCGAGATGCCGCAAAGCTTGCTCGGTAAGTGAGCGCCAACTGGCTTGATGCAGGCCCTCGGTGCTGGGGTAGATTGGGGTCAGTGCCGCCGCGTCCGGCGCCGGCTCGTCGGCATCCAGCACCTGGCATTCCGGGTGGTACATCTCGATGCCGCTGCGCCCGAGACGCGCCTCGCCGTAACAGCGCAGGCGCGCCGCGCGCTCGAGGTTGTGCTGCTGGGCCGCGCTGAAGTGGAAGAAGCGCAGCGTCATCGTCCCGCTGGCGTCGGCAAGCGTGCACGCCAGGCTGCGCCGGCGGCCGAGCTCCACGCGCGCCGCGAGCACGCGCCCTTCGACCACGGCCTCCGCGCCGGGGCGCAATTCGCGCACCGCGCTCACGCGGGTGCGGTCCTGGTAGCGCAGCGGCAGGTGGAACAGCAGGTCGGCGACGCTGCGGATCTCGAGCGCGGCGAGCTTTTCGGCCAGCCGCGGCCCGACGCCGCGCAGCGCCGTGACGGGCAGTTGTTCGAGCGAAGATCGCGGGCTGGCGGAATCGGGGGTCAAGCGGCTGGCCGATGACGTGGGCGGACTGCGATGATAGCCCAATGCAGTTGCGGGAGGCGTCGATGAACGGGGCGGACATATTGATAGCCGGTTGTGGCGACGTGGGTGGCGCGCTGGCCGAGCGGTTGCGTGATGCGGGCCATCGCGTGGCCGGCCTGCGGCGTCGCGCCGGGTTGTTGCCCGCCGGTATCGAGCCGCTGGCGGCGGACCTGGGCGAGCCGGCCACGCTCGCCCTCCTCGGCGAGCGTCGCTTCGACATCGTCGTGGTCAGCAGTGCCGCGGGCCGCTTCGACGAGGACCACTATCGTCGCGTCTACGTCGAGGGGCTCGCGAACCTGCTCGACGTGCTGCGTGGCACGCCGCACGTGCTGCTGGCATCGAGCACCGCGGTCTACCACCAGTGCGACGGCGAATGGGTCGATGAGGATTCGCCCACCGAGCCGCACGGCTTTTCCGGCCGGATCCTGTTGCAGGCCGAGGCGCTGCTGCGCGAGCGCGCCGCACATCGCGCCACGGTGCTGCGCTTCGGCGGCATCTACGGCCCGGGCCGCGAGCGGCTGCTGCGCGAGGTCGCCGCCGGCATCGGCTGTGCGCGCGAGCCGGTGCGCTACACCAACCGGATTCATCGCGAGGACTGCGCGGGCATCCTGCAGTTCCTGGTCGGGCGCCTGCTGCGCGGCGAGACGCTCGCACCGCTCTACCTCGGCGTGGACAGCGAGCCGGCGCCGATGTGGGAGGTGCGACACTGGATCGCCGCCGAACTCGGTGTGGCGCTGGACGACGCGGCGGGTGGCGCGCAGGGCGGGCGCGCACCCGGCAGCAAGCGCTGCAGCAACCGGCGCCTGCTCGAGGCCGGTTACGCGTTGCGCTATCCCGATTTTCGCGCCGGCTATGCGCCGTTGATCGCGCCGCTCAGGACTTGACCACCATCGTGGCCTCGATCTCCACCGCGGCGCCACGCGGCAGCGCGGCGACCTGCACGCAGGCACGCGCCGGGTAAGGCTCGGCGAAATAGCGGGCCATCACCGCGTTGACCGCGGCGAAGTCCGCGAGGTCGGTGAGGTAGATGTTCACCTTCACGCAGTGGTTGAGGTCGCCGCCGGCGGCGCGCGCCACGGCCGCCAGGTTCTCGAACACGCGCACCGTCTGCTCCGTGATGTCGCCCGCGACCAGCTGCATGGTCGCCGGGTCGAGCGGGATCTGGCCCGACATGTAGACCACGTTGTTGATCTTCACGGCCTGCGAATAAGGGCCGATTGCCTGCGGCGCGTCGCTCGCGTGGATGACTGCGCGATTGCTCATGGGTGCTCCTCGATGCGAATGCGGGGGGACATCAGCGCTTTACCCGCGTGACTTTCATGACGGACCTGACCGTGCGGATGCGGCGGATGATGCGCGCCAGGTTCACGCGGTTGGCGACCGCGATAACCAGCCGCACCTGGCTGAGCCGCGCGTCGCGCTCCTCCATGCCGATCTTCTCGATGTTTACGTCCAGGCTGCTTATGCGGTTCGCCAGCGCGGCGATCACGCCTTTCTGGTTCTCCAGTTCCACCAGCAGCTCGACGCTGAATTCGCCGCGCGTGTCCTCGGCCCAGCGCAGCGGCGTGCAGCGCTCGGGGTCGTCGAGGAACTCGGCGATGTTGTTGCAGCTGTCGCGGTGTACCACCACGCCGCGCCCGGCGCTGATGTGGCCGACGATCGTGTCGCCGGGTATCGGGTAGCAACACTTGCCGAAGTTGATCACCATGCCCTCGGTGCCGCGGATCGCCAGCGGCAGCGCCTCCGCGGCGCTCGCCCCGGGAATGCCCTCGCCCCTCTCGAGCAGGCGGCGCGCGGTGAGCAGCGCGACGCGGTTGCCGAGGCCGATCTCCTCGAGGATGGTGTCGAAGGAGGCGCGGCGCGTCTCGGCGAGCAACTGCTCCACGGTCCGGGGATCGATCGTCTTCATGCTGCTCTGCAGGCTCACCAGCGCCTTGTCGAGCAGGCGCCGGCCGAGCTCGATCGATTCCGACTGCTGCTGGCCCTTGAGGTAATGGCGGATGTTGGTGCGGGCCTTCGCCGTCACCACGAAATTGAGCCAGGTCGGATTCGGGTTCGCGCGCGGGGCCGTCACGATCTCCACGGTCTGCCCGCTCTGCAGGCGCGTGCTGAGCGGAGCGAGGTTGCGGTCGATGCGGCAGGCGACGCAGCTGTTGCCGATGTCGGTATGCACCGTGTAGGCGAAATCCACCGCGGTCGCGCCGTTGGGCAGCGCGAAGATGTCGCCGCGCGGGGTGAAGACGTAGACCTCGTCCGGGAACAGGTCGATCTTCATGCTCTCGATGAATTCGAGCGAGTTGCCGGCGCGCTGCTGCATCTCGAGCAGGCCCTGCACCCATTGGCGCGCGCGCGAGTGGCCGCTGCCGGGCTTCTCCGATCCGCTGCTCTTGTACAGCCAGTGCGCGGCGATGCCGTTGTTGGCCATCTCCTCCATGTCCGCGGTGCGGATCTGGATCTCGATCGGCACGCCGTGCATGCCGAACAGCACCGTGTGCAGGGACTGGTAGCCGTTGGCCTTGGGTATCGCGATGTAGTCCTTGAAGTGGCCGGGAACCGGCTTGTACAGGCTGTGCATGGCGCCCAGCACCCGATAGCAGCTGTCGACGCTGTCGACCACGATGCGAAACGCGAACACATCCATGATTTCCGAGAACGAGCGGCCCTTGGCGCGCATCTTCTGGTAAATGCTGTAGAGGTGCTTCTCGCGCCCGAGCACGCGCGCGGGGATATGTTCCTCGCGCAGGCGGGTCTCAATCTTGCGCTGGATCTGCGTCACCAGTTCCTTGCGGTTGCCGCGGGCCTTGCGCACGGCGGCCTGGATGCGCCGCGCGCGCATCGGGTGCAGTGCCGTGAAGCCGAGGTCCTCGAACTCGATGCGCATGTTGTTCATGCCGAGGCGCTGGGCGATCGGCGCGTAGATCTCCAGGGTCTCCTGGGCGATGCGCTGGCGCTTCTCGGGCTTCAGCACGTCGAGCGTGCGCATGTTGTGCAGGCGGTCGGCGAGTTTGACCAGGATCACGCGGATGTCGCGCGCCATGGCCATTGCCATCTTCTGGAAATTCTCGGCCTGCGCCTCGGCACGCGAGGTGGTCTCGAACTGCGACAGCTTGCTGACGCCATCGACGAGCTCGGCGACGCTGGTGCCGAACTGTGAGGCCAGCGCCTCCTTGGCGATGCCGGTATCCTCGATCACGTCGTGCAGCAGCGCCGCCATCAGGCTCTGGTGGTCCATGCGCATGTCGGCCAGGATGCCGGCCACGGCGAGCGGATGGGTCACGTAGGGCTGGCCGGTGCGCCGCACCTGGCCGTCGTGGGCCTGCTCCGAATAGTAGTAGGCGCGACGCACCGCATTGACCTGCTCCGGCGCCAGGTAACCCCGGAGCTTTTCCGTCAGTGCGCCGAGGTGCTGCATGCGTGGCGGTTGCGCAATCGCGCGGTGCGGGAGGTGTGCTCCCGCACCGTCAGTCTCACAGGTTGGCTGCGTCGGCCTGCGCTTCGAGCAGTTCCTCGAAGGACGGTTCGGCGTTGTCGTCGAAGAAACCGGGGCCGATCAGGCCTTCCTCGATCTCGCGCAGCGCGATCACCGTCGGCTTGTCGGACTCCTCGTGCACCAGGGGCTCCTTCCCGCCGGTGGCGATCTGGCGCGCGCGCTTGGCCGCGACCATGACCAGCTCGAAGCGGTTCTCCACCTTGTCGAGACATTCCTCTACCGTAATTCGTGCCATGGATATCACCTGTTGCGTGGCTTTGAGCTGCGACCCGCCGGCCTCCGGGGTCGCGCGGGGCACGCATTCTAGCAGAGTTGCTCAGGTCGCCGACAGCAGCTCGCGGATCAGCCCCGACAGCCGCATGCCCTGGGCCGGCCGGCGCAGGCGATTGGCGCGCAGTATGGCCTGCAGGTCGGCCAGCGCGACCTCGAAGCGGTCGTTCACCACGACGTAGTCCGACTCGTCCCAGTGCGACATCTCGCTGACCGCCTGGCGCATGCGCTCCCCGATCACCTCGGCGCCGTCCTGCTTGCGTCCCTGCAGCCGCGACTCCAGCGTGTCGCGCGACGGCGGCAGGATGTAGATCGACTGCGCGGCGCGAATGCGCTCGCGCACCTGGCGCGCACCCTGCCAGTCGATCTCGAGAATCACGTCCTTGCCGCCCGCCAGTGTCTCCATGACCCAGCTGCGCGAGGTGCCGTAGAGGTTGCCGAACACGGTTGCGTGCTCGAGGAAGTCGCCGCGCCCGAGCATCTGCTCGAATTGTTCGCGGCTCGTGAAGTGGTAATTGACCCCCTCCACCTCGCCCGGGCGCCGCGCGCGCGTGGTGTGCGACACGGATGCCAGCAGGTCGGGATCCTGCCCCACCAGAGCGGCGACCAGGCTGGTCTTGCCCGCGCCCGAAGGCGCCGACACCGTGTACAGGGTTCCTGGCGCGGTCGTGTTCATTCGATGTTCTGCACCTGTTCGCGCATCTGCTCTACCAGCACCTTCAACTCCACGGCCGAGCGGGTCGTTTCCGCGGAAGCGGACTTGGAGGACAGCGTATTGGCCTCGCGGTTGAACTCCTGCATCAGGAAATCCAGCCGCCGTCCGCAGGCCGCGCCCGCGGCCAGGCTGTGGCGTGCCTCGGCGACATGGGATTGCAGACGGTCGAGTTCCTCGGCGACGTCGGATCGCGCGGCCAGCAGCGCGATCTCCTGCTCCAGCCGGCCCGGCTCGACCTCGACGCGCAGTTCCGCCAGGCGGTCGACGAGCTTCTGCTTCTGTGCCGCGAGGATTCCGGGCAGCACGGCGCGCACCGAGGCCACGATGGTCTCGATGCCCGCGAGGCGTTGCTCGATGGCGCTCGCCAGGCTCGCGCCCTCGCGTGCGCGCATCGCGATCAATTCGTCGAGCGCCTGGCGAAACACCGCGAGCGCACTGCGCGCTATCTCGTCCTCGTCCGGATGCGATTCCGCGATCACCCCCGGCCAGCGCAGCAGGTCCAGCACGCCGGGACGCCCGAGGCCGCCGGCCAGCGCATCGACCCGGGCGCATGCCTCGTGCAGGCTTCGCACCAGGTCGTCGTTGATGGCGATGGGCCCCGTGGCGGACGGTCCGGCCTGCAGGCGCAGGATGCAGTCGACCTTGCCGCGTGCCAGCCGCTCGCGCAGCAGTTCGCGTGCTGGCATTTCCACCTGGCGCAGGGTCTCGGGCAGGCGCAACTGCGCCTCGAGATAGCGATGGTTGACGGAGCGGATCTCCCACGAGAGGGTGCCCCACGCGAACGACGCTTCGCGGCGGGCGAACGCGGTCATGCTCTGGACTGACGGCAATGCTCGACTCCTGTGACTGGCGGCCATTGTAGCCCTGCCTCGGGGATAAATCATGGCCATGCACGCGTGTGTATAATCGGCGCCCCGCGCACCCGCAAACACCCATCGAGGATCATTTATGGAGCGACCCAGCGGCCGCCGTCCGGACCAGCTTCGCCCCGTGCGTTTCACGCGCGCCTACACGCGCCATGCCGAAGGGTCGGTGCTCGTGGAGTACGGCGACACCAAGGTCATCTGCACCGCCAGTGTCGACAAGGGCGTGCCGCGCTTCATGCGTGGGCAGGGTCGCGGCTGGCTCACCGCGGAGTACGGCATGCTGCCGCGCTCGACCAACACGCGCATGGACCGCGAGGCGGCGCGCGGCAAGCAGGGCGGACGCACGGTCGAGATCCAGCGCCTGATCGGCCGCTCGCTGCGCTCGGCGCTGGACCTGCGCAAGCTCGGCGAGAACACAATCGTCATCGACTGCGATGTGATCCAGGCCGACGGAGGCACGCGCACCGCGTCCATCACCGGCGCCTGTGTGGCGCTGTGCGACGCGCTCGCCGCGGCGAAGCGCCGCAAGTTGATCACCGAGGATCCGCTGCTGCACCTGATCGCATCGGTCTCGGTCGGCATGTACAACGGGCATGCCGTGCTCGACCTCGATTACGCGGAAGACTCGAGCGCCGAGACGGACATGAACGTCATCATGACCGAGCAGGGCGATTACGTGGAGGTGCAGGGCACTGCCGAGGCCAAGCCCTTCAAGGCCGAGGAACTGCAGCAGATGCTGGATCTCGCGCGCCGCGGCACCGAGAACCTGGTGCGCGTGCAGAAAATGGCGCTGAGCGCGCCACTGCCCGCGAAATAGCGCGGACAGCGGGCTGCTAGAGTCTCTCGAGCTCGATGTCGTAGTCCATGATAAGCGGCGCGTGCGAGGAGAATTCCTGCACCTTGTACAGCGCGCCGTACTCGATGGTTCCGCGCAGGCCCGCCGAGACGATCTGCAGGTCGACGCGCCAGCCATCTCCCGCGGCCCGCCCGCCCGGCCACCAGGAGAACTCGTCTTCGTCCTGGTTCACGACGCGGAACGCATCGACGTAACCCAGCTCGCCGTACAGGCCGTCGAGGTACTGGCGCTCGGCCGCGAGAAAGCCGGGCGTGTCGGCGTGCACCGCAGCCTGCTGCACGTCGCGCGCGGCGTGCGCCATGTTCCAGTTGCCGCACAGCACGTACTGGCGGCGCTTCTTGCGCACCTTGTCGAGTTGCGTGCGCAGTTGCTCGTAGAAGCGCGACTTGCGCGCCAGCGAGCCCGTGTCTTCCATGCTGGCCACCGGGCCGAGCAGACAGGCCACGCTGATGTTCTCGAAGTCCGCCTGCATGAAGCGCCCCTCGCCATCGGCCTCGCCGAGACCCAGGCCGGTCATGATCGCCTTGGGCAGTTTGCGGCAATAGATGGCCACGCCGTTCGTGGTGCCGTCGATCGCGTCGAAAAAATAGCTGAAGTAGCCGTCGGGATTGTATTTCGCCGCGCCCAGGCCCGATTCGGGTGCGCGCAGATCCTGCACGCAGATGATGTCCGCGTCCTGGTCGACGGCCCAGTCGTAGAAGCCTTTCGCGGCTGCCTCGCGGATGCCATCCGCGCAGAAACTGATGACGCGCATGTTTTTCCCTGCCTTTATACGCCGCGGCATGATACATGAGCGTCCCGGTTCGGGTAAAAAGCATGTTTCCGACTTTGTGCGCGCTTTGCGCGATGCGGCGCTGATATACTTCCGTGTGCCCCGAAACAGTGCGTTTTCCGACATGTCCGCGACCGGTTTCCGCAACGAGTTCATCGCCCTCGCGCTGCGCCAGCGCGCGCTGCGCTTCGGCTCGTTCACGTTGAAATCGGGCCGCACCAGTCCCTATTTCTTCAATGCCGGCGAATTCAGCAGCGGTGGCGCGCTCGCCGCGCTGGGCCGCTGCTACGCCGCGGCCATTGCGGCGGCCGGCGTCGAGTACGACATGCTCTTCGGTCCCGCCTACAAGGGCATCCCGCTGGCGGTGGCCACCGCGGTGGCGATCAGCAACGACAGCGGGCGTGACGTGCCCTGCGCCTTCAATCGCAAGGAAGCCAAGACCCATGGCGAAGGTGGCACGCTGATCGGCGCCCCGCTCGCGGGCAGGGTGCTGATCATCGACGACGTGATCACGGCGGGTACCGCCGTGCGTGGCGTGGTCGACCTGATCGCCGCTGCGGGCGCCACCATCGCTGGCGTCGTGCTCGGACTCGATCGCGCCGAGCGCGGATCGGGCGCGGATTCCGCGGTCACCGAGCTGGCGCGCGAGCTCGGCGTTCCGGTCTTCAGCATCGCGCGGCTGGACGACATCGTGCGATTCCTCGAGGAGTCCGAAGGCTTTGGCGAGCACCTGCCGCAGTTGCTCGCCTATCGCCGGCAATGGGGTGAAGCGGGCGCCTGAGCCCCGATCATCGTGGCAGCTGCTAGACTCGTTGCAGCAATCACCCTGCGCAACGAGGATCGCATGACTTCCAGGCCGTTCCACCGCGACGTTCCGGCTCTACCCCGATGGCTGGGCGTGGTTGCATTGCTGTACCTGCTCGGCGCCCCCGCCTCCGCGCTCGCCGAGGATCGGTTCTACAAGTACGACAATGCCGAGGGCATCCCGGTCATCGACGACCGCGTACCGCCGGAGCTCGCCCACAAGGGGTACACGGTGCTCAACCGCGCGGGGCGCGTGGTCGAGGTCGTGCCGCGCACGCTGACCGCGGCGGAGCGCAAGGCCAATCCCGGCGCGGTGCAGGCCATGCTGCGTGCGGAAGAGGCCGAGCGCCAGCGCCGCTACGACGAGGCGCTGCTCGCGCGCTACAGCTCGGTGGCCGACATCGAGGATCTGCAGCGGCGCAAGGTCAACGAGGTGCAGGTGCGGATCAACCTGCAGAAAGGCTCCATCGCCGCACTCAAGCAGCAGCTCGAGAGCGAGCACGCGAAGGCCGCGGACCTCGAGCTCGCCGAGGCGCCGGTGCCGGCGGACCTGCAGAAGAAAATAGAAGAGCTGCGAGCCTCCATTGCGGAGGAGGAAGCGCGAATCGCCAGGCTGGAGCAGGACCGGAGCACGGTCCAGGCGCGCTACCAGTTCGATATCGAGCGCTTCCGCGCCATTCGTCCCGGTAGCCGCTGAGCGGGTCTCAGTCCCCGGCGCGGCGGAACAACGAGCCGGTCAGCACGCGCCACTGCTCGGCCCAGTAATCGGTGGGCGAGCGGCGGAACTCCGAGCGCACGTACTGGATGATGCGTCCTTCCGCGGTGGCAAGCAGCAGGTTCGCCGCCAGGTTGACCGGCAGCGCCGTGCGCAGCCCCTGCCGCACTTCAGCCTCGCGCAGGATCTGTTTCAGTTCGGTCTCCAGCCGGTCGAACAGCTGCTGCACCCGGCCGCGCAGGCGGTCCGTCTCGCCCGTGAGCGCATCGCCGGTCAGCAGTCGGGTGATTCCCGGGTTGCGCTCGCAGAAGGTCAGCAGCAGGGTCACTATCTGTTCGCACTGCGCGGCGGCATCCTGCTCCTCTTCGCGGATACGCGAAATGCGGCTGAAAAGGGTGGTCTCGATGAACTCGATGAGCCCCTCGAACATCTTCGCCTTGCTGGGGAAGTGCCGGTAGAGCGCGGCCTCGGATACGCCGACGTCGGCCGCGAGCGCGGCCGTGGTGATGCGCCCCCCGGGTGTGGCTTCGAGCATGTGCGCCAGCGACTGCAGGATCGCGTCGCGGCGCGAGGTCTTGTTATTCATGTCGACGCGGTAGTCCCCGGGATGCGCAGGGCCGTCATGCTAGCGATTCGCTCAGGCACCCGCAACGACAGGGGGCTTGCGGTTGCAGATCAACGTGCCCACGCCCTCGTCGGTGAACACCTCCAGCAGTACCGCGTGCGGCACCGTGCCGTCGATGATGTGCGCGCTGGTGACGCCTGATGCTACCGCATCGAGCGCGCAGCGGATCTTCGGCAGCATTCCGCCCCGGATCACCCCTTCGTCGATGAGGCGGTTGACCTCGTCGCGGTCGAGCCCGGTGAGCACCTTGCCCTCGGCGTCCATCAGCCCCGGCACGTTGGTCAGCAGCATGAGCTTCTCGGCCTGCAGAACCTCGGCGATCTTCCCGGCGACGAGATCGGCGTTGATGTTGTACGAGAGCCCCGCCTTGTCGACGCCGATAGGTGCCACGACCG
This sequence comes from Pseudomonadales bacterium, assembly GCA_035433265.1. Lineage (GTDB taxonomy): Bacteria > Pseudomonadota > Gammaproteobacteria > Pseudomonadales > UBA5518 > UBA5518. The sequence continues at coordinate 12,294 of DAORUQ010000012.1, forward strand.
GGATGAAATCGCTGTGCAGGAACATGTCGAGCACCGCGCGGTTGATGCGGCGCACTTCACCCACGTGACCGATGTCCACGATTTCCGGGGCGCTGGTTTCCGCCGTGCGCACGGTGACCGACATGCGCGATGCCTCGATCAGGTGGCCGTCCTTGCCGGTGACGCCGATCGCGTTGCCACCGTGGCGGTTGATGTTCGAGACGATCTCCTTGTTGACCGTCGCGCCGAGCACCATCTCGACCACGTCCATCGTCTGGGTGTCGGTGACGCGCATGCCCTCGACGAAGCGCGATTCGATGTTGAGCTTGGCCAGCAGCGAGCCGATCTGCGGGCCGCCGCCATGGACGACCACCGGGTTCATGCCGACCAGTTTCATCAGCACGACATCGCGCGCGAAGCTTTCCTTCAGTTGCGGGTCCACCATCGCGTTGCCGCCGTACTTGATGACGATGGTCTTGCCGATGAAGCGCTGGATATAGGGCAGGCTCTCGGTGAGCACGCGGGCTATGTTCACTGCGGCTTCGCGGTTCAGGGACATCGGCGGGATCCTTGCGCTACGGATGTGGTGCGGCATCTTAAACGCAGCCACGGGCGCGGGCGCGCACCGCGGGACCGTCGTGCTAAAAACTCACATTCGTTCCGGGCAAAAGACGCCGGATCTCCGCGAGAAAGGCGGCCTGGATGCGCGCCAGCGTGGCCTCGTCGCGCCCCTCGAAGCGGCAGATCAGCGCCGCCGAGGTGTTCGAGGCGCGCACCAGCCCCCAGCCGTCGGCGAATTCGGCGCGCACGCCGTCGATGCGGCTGAGGCGGGCATTTTCGAGCTCGAGCGAGAAGCCGCGGGAGATCGCTTCCATGGCCGCGAACTTCTGCTCCTCCGGCATCTCGATGCGGATCTCGGGCGTCGCCACGCTGTGCGGCAGTTGCGCCAGCAACTCGTCGAGCGTGCTGCTCCCGGCGCCGAGCAGTTCGAGCAGGCGCGCCGCGCAGTAAAGGGCGTCGTCGAAACCGAACCAGCGGTCGCGAAAGCAGATGTGGCCGGTGAACTCGCCGCCGAGCAGCGCTCCGCTCTCCTTCATCTTTTCCTTGATCCAGGAGTGGCCGCTGCGGCACATGATCGGCCTGCCGCCGTTCTCGCGCACCACCGCCGCGAGGTCACGGCTGCACTTGACATCGAACACCACGTCCGCGCCCGGATGGCTCGCGAGCACGTCGCGCACGAGCAGCATCATGAGGCGGTCGGCGGTGACGATGGTGCCGCTCGCACTGACCACGCCGATGCGGTCCGCATCGCCGTCGAAGGCGATACCCAGCGCCGCACCGGTTTCGGCCACCTTCGCGATCAGGGCCTGCAGGTTTTCCGGCACCGCGGGATCCGGATGGTGGTTGGGGAACCGGCTGTCGAGTTCGCAGAACAGCGGCACGACATCGCAGCCGAGCTCGCGGAACAGGTCCTCGGCAATCACCGAGGCAGCACCGTTGCCGCAGTCGATCACCACCTTGTGCCTGCCATCGACGAGCACGTCGTCGGCGACCGCCTTGATGTAGTCGGCGTCGATCTCGGTGACGCGGTAGCTGCCCTGCCCCTCGTGGAACAAGGCGTGCTCGATTCGTTCGCGCAGGCGCAGGATGCCCGCCCCGCGCTGGGTTTCGCCGCCGATCATGATCTTGAAGCCGTTGTGCTCGGCCGGATTGTGGCTGCCGGTGATCATCACGCCGCTCATCGTGCGCAGATGATGGCAGGCAAAATAGAGCATCGGCGTGGCGACCGTGCCGGTGTCGATCACATCGATGCCGGTGGACAGCAGGCCGTTGACGAGATGTTCGCGCAGCCGCGGGCTGCTGTCGCGCCCGTCGGCACCGACCATGATCGACGTGCATTGCCGGTCCAGCGCTTCCGAGCCGATGGCCTGGCCGATCGCATGCGCCAGTTGCGACGTGATCTGCGCTGAGTGCCCGCGGATGTCGTAGTCGCGGAATATCTCCGCGGGAATGTCCGGCGGCGCCTCCTCCTCCCCGGTCTCGGCCAGCTGCTCGACGATCTCCAGCGGATCCGGCGCCGGGCGCGCGGGGCGTGCAGCAAGGGGGGCGGGTTCCGCGGTGCCGGGCTGCTGGTCGCGGCGCAACTGCACCAGCGCTTCGCCGAGTCCCGCGAGTTCGTGCCAGGACAGTGCCGGCAGCGTCGCGGTGGTATTGCGCTGGCGCAGGGCGAGATCCGTCAGTTTCGCCGCGTCATCGTGCAGTCCGGCCGCGAGGGCGCGGAAGGTCCTGCGTACCAGCGCGATCAGCAGCAAGGCCGCGGCGCCGGCGCCCAGGGCCAGCGCCGTGATGCCGAGCGACAGTCGCAGCGGCACCCGCGACGCCGGTTCGAAGGCCGCGTACAGCGGGCGAATGCCGGTTGCCGCGCGGTAGGACGGCTCGGTGTAGCCGTCTGCCCTGCCCGTTCGCACCATGGGCAGGTAGTTCCCGTCCGTGCCCTGCGACCACACCGAGAACTCGCCCGATTCGTGCGCCAGCGGCAGGTGATCGCGCACCACCGTGGCGAGGTCGGCGCGCGCCAGCACCACGCCGCCGGCGTGGTCTGCGGACCCCGGCACAGCCGCTGCCGCGACCAGGATCCAGCCGCCATTGTCGCGATAGGCTTCCGTGGCAGGATTCTCGCCATTGAAGGCGCGACCGGCGAGGCGGATCTCGATGTTGTTGCGCAAGACCTCCTTGCGAAAGGCGGGGTCGGCGATCCCCAGCGGGCCGAGCGGGATGAACTGCACGGATTGCACGCCCGGGAACGCGCTTCGCGGCGCGCGCTCCGGTGCGCCGGTGGCGTCGTGCGCCAGTGCCTGCGCGTGCGCCGCCAGCAGGTGTCCGTAGGTTGAAATCGACAGCGCCGCCTGGCGCGCCGTGGCCTGGGCCCGTTCGCGGTGGGCGAGCAGTTCCGTGGTCCAGCTGTAAGCGACGGCAGCCGCCAGCAGCAGTACCGAGACGATCCCGATCGCGCGTACGACAAGCCGCCGGGCGGGCGCGAGTCCGGTGCTCGGGACGGCGGAAGTCACGAAGCCTCGCCCGCGGCCGGATTGCCTTCGCGGAAGCGGGCGCCTATTGCGGCGACCAGCGCGCGCGCGATCTGGGCCTTGGTTCCACGCGCCAGCTCGGTGGTGTCGGTGGCCGAGATCAGGCAGACCTCGTTGAACTCGCTGTTGAAGCCGATGTCGCCGCGCGCGACGTCGTTGGCGACGATCAGGTCCAGGCGCTTCGCGGCGAGCTTGCCGCGCGCGTAGGCGACGACGTCGGTGGTCTCGGCGGCGAATCCGACGGTGAACGGGCGTGACTCCAGCGCCGCGACATCGGCGACGATGTCCGGGTTGCGCACCAGCCGCACCTCCATGCGCTCGGTGGACTTCTTGATCTTCTGCCCGGCGCAGTGCTCGGGGCGGTAGTCGGCGACGGCCGCGCAGGCGATGAAGATGTCGCATTGCGCCGCGCGGCTCATCACGGCCTCGTGCATCTCCATGGCGCTGGAAACGTCGATGCGCGCCACGCGCGCCGGGGTGTCGAGGTGCACGGGGCCGCTGACCAGGGTCACGCCGGCGCCGGCCTCGGCGGCGGCCGCGGCGATCGCGAAACCCATCTTGCCGGAACTGTGGTTGCTGATGTAGCGCACCGGGTCGAGGGCCTCGCGCGTGGGGCCCGCCGTGATCATCACGCGCACACCGTCGAGATCGCGTGGCGCGAAGCGGCTTGCCAGTGCGGCGAGAAGCTCCGCGGGTTCGAGCATGCGCCCCGGGCCGGTGTCGCCGCAGGCCTGCGAGCCGCTGCCCGGGCCGAGCAGGTCCACGCCGCGTTGCGTGAGCACGCCGCAGTTGTGCCGGGTGGCCGGGTTGCGCCACATGGCCTGGTTCATGGCCGGCGCCACCAGGACCGGGGCGTCGGTCGCCAGGCACAGCGTGGCGAGCAGGTCGTCGGCCAGCCCGTGCGCGAGTCGTGCGATGAAATCCGCGCTGGCCGGGGCCACGACCACCAGGTCGGCCCAGCGCGCCAGCTCGATATGCCCCATCGCGGCCTCGGCTGTCTCGTCGAGCAGTTCGCGATGCACCGGGTTGCCCGACAGGGCCTGCATCGTCAGCGGGGTGATGAATTCGCAGGCGGCGCGCGTCATCACCACGCGCACCACGGCGCCGGCGTCGCGCAGGCGCCGGACCAGCTCCGCGGACTTGTAGGCGGCTATGCCGCCGGTCACGCCGAGGAGTATCTGCCTGTTGTTCAGTGTCGCCATGGGCCGGATTTATCAGGATGAGGGCGTGCCGCGTTGCCGCGGGCGGTTCAGCTTTCCGCGGCATTCTATTATAGTCAGATGAGACTCATGCGACGCGTGGACAGGGAGGTTCGCGATGACCATCAAGAGTTGGCCCGCCGCCGAGCGCCCGCGCGAGCGTCTGCTCGGGCGCGGAGCAAGCACCCTCAGCGATGCCGAACTGCTCGCGATACTGCTGCGCACCGGGCTGCCGGGCGGCACCGCGGTCGATCGGGCGCGTGAGTTGCTGGGCGCCTTCGGCGATCTGCGCCAGCTGCTCGACGCCGAGCCTGCCGCGTTCTGCGCCACGCACGGGCTCGGGGAGGCGACTTACGCCCACCTGCAGGCAGCGCTGGAGCTCTCCCGCCGTTACCTGCTGAGCCGGATCAGTCGCGGGCAGGCATTGGGCTCGCCGCAGGAAGTGAGGCAATTCCTGCAGCTGAAGATGCGCTGCCTGCCGCACGAGGTGTTCGCCTGCCTGTTTCTCGACAACCAGCACACCGTCATCAGCTACGAGGAGCTCTTTCGGGGCACCATCGACGGCGCCAGCGTGTATCCGCGCGAGATCGTGAAGCGCTCGCTGGCGCTGAATGCGGCCGCGGTGATTTTCGCGCACAACCACCCTTCCGGCGTCGCGGAGCCTTCGCAGGCCGACCAGCGGCTCACCCAGCGCCTGAAGAGCGCGCTCGGCACCGTCGACATCCGGGTGCTGGACCACTTCGTGGTGGGCGAGTCTGAGGCGCTGTCCTTTGCCGAGCGCGGTCTGCTGTGAGTAAAAAATACCCGATCGCGGCTGTCGCCTTGTACGCCCCGAGGCCTTCTGATATAAAGGCGCGCTCTTTTCGGCAGGCGTCCGTCTCGGCCGCGTGCATCGAGCCATAGTTTTCGAGAGGCCCATTCCATGTCCAAGGTGTGTCAGGTAACCGGCAAGCGCCCGGTAGTAGGGAACAACGTATCCCATGCCAACAACAAGACGAAGCGCCGCTTCGAGCCCAACCTGCACAAGCACCGGTTCTGGGTCGAGGCCGAGAAGCGTTTCGTGACGCTGCGCGTATCCGCCAAGGCCATGCGCATCATCGACAAGCTGGGCATCGACAGCGTGATCGCGGACATGCGCGCTCGCGGCGAGCGGGTCTGAAGGAAACCAAGGAGTAAGCAGCCATGCGTGACAAGATCAAACTGGTTTCGAGCGCCGGTACCGGTCATTTCTACACGACCGACAAGAACAAGCGCACGACCCCCGACAAGCTCGAGTTCAAGAAGTACGACCCCGTCGTGCGCAAGCACGTGGCGTACAAGGAAGCCAAGATCAAGTGAGTGCCGCCCGGCACTGACACAAACCCGGCTGCGGCCGGGTTTTTTGTTTGGGTCCGGCCGGCGGCCGCACCCCGCCCGCGAGGCTGCGTGGATCCATGCCCGAACTGCCCGAAGTCGAAACCACCCGGCGCGGCATCCTGCCCTGCCTGAGCGGACGGCGAATCCGCGCGCTCGAGGTCCGCGAGCCGCGACTGCGTTGGCCCGTGCCCTCCGATCTCGATGCGATCCTGCGCGGTGAGGAGATCGACACGGTCGAGCGCCGCGGCAAGTACCTACTGGTCCGGCTCGGCAAGGGGACCCTGCTGATCCATCTTGGCATGTCGGGCAGTTTGCGAGTCCTTACTGCGCCCGCAGCCGCTCCCCGTAAGCATGATCATATCGACCTCCTGCTGGAGGACGGCCAGTTGCTGCGCTATCACGATCCGCGCCGTTTCGGTGCCTTCCTGTGGCTGGAGGGCGACCCGGCCGCGCATCCGCTGCTGGCCGGGCTGGGGCCCGAGCCGCTCGGCGCCGGATTCGACGGCGACTACCTGTTCCGCCTGTCGCGCGGGCGCCGCACCAGCGTGAAGCAGTTCCTGATGGATGGCCACGTGGTGGTGGGGGTCGGCAACATCTACGCCAACGAAGCCCTGTACCTGGCCGGCATCCATCCGCGGCGACAGGCGGGCCGCATCGCGGCCGCGCGCTACGCGCGGCTGGCCGATGCGGTGCGCCGGGTGCTCGAGGGTGCGATTGCGCAGGGAGGGACGACGCTGCGCGACTATGTCAACGGCAATGGCGTGCCCGGCTATTTCGCGCTCAGCCTGAGCGTTTACGGGCGTACGGGCCGGCCCTGCCCGGGCTGTGGCGAGGCGATACGCCAGGCGCGCAATGCGCAGCGCAGCACATTCTATTGCCCCCGCTGCCAGCGCTGAGCACGGCGTATGCAAAAACGTCTATTCTTAGCGGCACCGTGCGCCATGGCGCGCGTCCATGTGGCACAAGTTCCTGCAACGGAGACGGAGATGAAACATTCCAAGGCTTCCCGGCTGGCGGTCGCAACCCTGGGACTGGTGTTGATGACGCCGTGGTTCGCCAACGCGCAGCCCGTTGACGAGAATCCGAGCGCGCTCGCGATGATTGGTGACCTGGTCATTGCCCGCCCGCTGCTCGTCGTTGCCACGGCGGCCGGCGCGGCGGCATTCCTCGTGTCGCTGCCGTTCACCGCGACCGGCGGCAACATGGACCAGGCAGCCGACACGCTGATGGCAGGTCCCGCGCAAGCAGCCTTTGTACGCTGCCTGGGTTGCAGGAGCAGCGGCCGGCGACAGGCGGTCTCCGACTGAAACCGGGTCAGTGCGAGCCGCACAGGCGCTCGAACTTCAGCAGCAATTCCTGGCGGCTCTCCGGATGGGCCGGATCCAGCGGGATGCAGTCCACGGGACACACCTTGCGACACTGCGGCTCGTCGAAATGCCCCACGCACTCGGTGCAGCGCGCGGGGTCGATCTCGTAGATTTCCTCGCCCGGGTAGATCGCCTCGTTGGGGCAAACGGGTTCGCATACGTCGCAGTTGATGCACTGCGTCGTGATCAACAGGGCCATGGCGCCCGCCCTTCAGGCCGGATCGGCAAATTTCTCGAGCAGGGCGGCGCGAACGCGCGGATGCACGAACTTGGTGACGTCGCCCTGTAGCGAGGCGATCTCGCGCACCAGCGTCGAGGAGATAAAAGAAAGGTGGTCTGCCGGCGTGAGGAACACGGTCTCGAAGTCCGGGTCCATCGCGCGGTTCATGTTGGCCAGCTGGAATTCGTATTCGAAGTCAGACACCGCGCGCAGCCCGCGCAGTACCGCGCAGCCCTTGCGCTCGCGCAGGAACTTCACCACCAGGATGTCGAAGCCGACGATCTCGACATTCTGCAGGTGTCCGAGCGCGGCCTGGCACAGGCCGATCCTCTCGTCGAGCGAGAACAGCGGGCGCTTGCGCTCGCTGCTCGCGATCGCCACCACCACGTGGTCGAACAGGCGGCAGGCCCGCTCCACCAGGTCGACATGACCGATGGTGATCGGGTCGAAGGTGCCAGGGTAGACGATCGTTCGCATGTGCAGACCGTGCGCAATCAGGGGCGGGGGCCGCATGGTAGCCAAATACCCGCGGCGCGACAAATATTGCCCGGCAAAGTTCCCCCCTGCCGGCGAGCGGCGCTCAGCCCGGGGCCAGGTAAAGACGGTAGGCCACCTGCCCGGCGCATTTCTCGCGGTGCAACAGCCAGCCCGGGGGCAGTTCGGGCGCGGCTTCAGCGACGCCGCATTCGAGGTACACCCGCGCGCCTGGCGCCAGCAGCGCCGAGCCCGCCAGCAACCGCAGGCAGCGCTGTGCCGTGCCGCTGCCGAACGGCGGATCGATGAAAACGATGTCGTAGCGGCGATCGCGCACCGTTTCGATCCACGCCACGGCATCGGCTGCCACCAGCTCGGCAGCGCTCGTGCCAAGCCGTTCCAGGTTGTGGCGGACTTCGCGCAGTACCCTCGCGGAAAGGTCGACCAGCGTCGCGCCCGCTGCGCCACGCGACAGCGCTTCGATCGCCAGCGCCCCGCTGCCGCAGAACAGGTCCAGGCAGCGGCTGCCAGGCAGCTGCGGTTGCAGCCAGTTGAACAGGGTTTCGCGCACCCGGTCCGGGGTCGGTCGCAGTCCCGGCTCGGCCTGGAACTCGATGCGCCGGCCGCGCCAGCTGCCGCCGATGATGCGCACCTGGCTGCGCGAGGCGTGTCCAGCGGCGGGGGCCGGTTTGCGTGCTGCCATACGGTGAGCGGGGGGAAGTGAAAAGACGGGCCGAAGGATACCGTATAATCGCGCCCCTTTCCGGATGGTGGCCCCGAACCGTGGTGCTCAGATTCTTTTCACGCAAGAAACCCGACGCCGCGGCGCCGGACGCGGCAGCCGCGCCCGTCGTTGTTCCGGTACCGGTTCCCGAGCCCGAGCCCGAGACCGAGACCGAGCCCCCTGCAGCGGCGCCGATGCTCCAGGCCTCGCACGATGCACCCCCGGCGCAGACCGGTGACGCGGCGCGCCCGGGTTGGTTCTCGCGCCTGCGGGCCGGGCTGGGCAAGACCCGGAATGCATTTTCCGAGGGGCTCGGCACCTTGTTCCTGGGCCGCAAGACCCTCGATGAGGACCTGCTGGAGGAGCTCGAGACGCGGCTGCTGCTCGCCGACGTGGGCATGCCCACGGTGCGCCTGATCATCGATGGCATGGTGCAGCGCATCAAGCGCAAGGAGCTCGACGACCCCCAGGCGCTGTACCGGGCGCTGCAGGAGCAACTGGTCGCGGTGCTGGCGCCGGCCAGTGTGCCGCTCGCGATCGACACCGCGCGCAAGCCTTTCGTCATCCTGATGGTTGGCGTCAACGGAGCCGGCAAGACCACCACGATCGGCAAGCTGGCGCGGCGCTACCAGGCCGAGGGCAGGAGCGTGATGCTGGCCGCAGGCGACACCTTCCGTGCCGCGGCGGTGGAGCAACTGCAGATCTGGGGCGAGCGCCACGGCGTACCCGTGGTGGCGCAGCCGACCGGTTCCGACAGCGCCTCGGTGATCTTCGACGCGTTGCAGTCCGCGCAAGCGCGCGGTTGCGATGTGTTGATTGCCGATACCGCGGGTCGCCTGCACGTGAAGGGCAACCTCATGGAAGAACTGCGCAAGATCGTGCGCGTGATGCAGAAAGTCGATCCGGGCGCACCGCACGAGGTGATGCTGGTGCTGGACGCCGGTACCGGGCAGAACGGCCTGGCGCAGGCGCGCCATTTCCGCGAGGCCGTTGGCGTTAGCGGGATCGCGCTGACGAAGCTCGACGGTACCGCCAAGGGCGGCATCGTGTTCGCCGTGGCGCGCGAACTCGGCTTGCCCATCCGCTACATAGGCGTCGGCGAGAGCGCCGAGGACCTGCGCGAGTTTGAGGCGCAGGAGTTCGTGGCGGCCCTGTTCGACGATTCCGCGCGCCCCTGAGGGCGGGCGGGCAGTGGAACTTTTGCCCGCTTAGCACTCTAACCGCTCGAGTGCTAAAATGCGTGGCCATGACAGGAGGTAGATATATGAGCAAGGAATTGCAGCCGCTGATGGCACTGACGCCCGGTGGCAACATCAATGCGTACATCCAGGCTGTCAACGCGTTTCCGGTGCTGACGCCGGAACGGGAGCAGGCGCTGGGGGAGGCGCTGTATTTTCGCGATGATCTGGCCGCAGCGCGTGAGTTGGTGCTCGCTCACTTGCGTTTCGTGGTGCATATCGCCCGCTCGTATTCGGGCTATGGCCTGCCGCTGGCCGATCTGGTGCAGGAAGGCAACGTCGGGTTGATGAAGGCCGTGCGTCGCTTCGATCCGCAGAAGGGCGTGCGCTTGGTGTCGTTCGCCGTGCACTGGATCAAGGCCGAGATGCACGAGTACATCCTGCGCAACTGGCGCATCGTGAAGATCGCCACCACCAAAGCCCAGCGCAAGCTGTTCTTCAACCTGCGTAGCGTGAAGAAGAGCCTGGGTTGGCTGACCAACGACGAAGCCGCGGCGATGGCGCGCGATCTCGGCGTGGGCATCGACGAGGTCCGGCGCATGGAAGGCCGGCTGGCCTCGGCCGATGTCGCCTTCGATGCCGGCACCGACGATGACGACGATGCGGCGCAGTTCGCGCCGGTGCACTATCTCGAGGACCGCCGCTTCGATCCCGCGCGCGAGCTCGAGGACAGCGACTGGGAAGCGTCCAGCCAGGAGCGGCTGGAGCATGCGCTGGAGGGCCTCGACGAGCGCAGCCGGCATATCGTGCAGAGCCGCTGGCTGAACGAGGACAAGGCCACGCTGCACGAACTCGCGGCCCGCTACGGTGTGTC
>DAORUQ010000012.1:22850-31246 GCA_035433265.1 Pseudomonadales bacterium
GCGGCGCTTGCCGTGTGGGCTACCGCCGCCGACTACCAGATGTACCACTCGCTCGCCCTGCTGGCGCTGGGCCTCGCGCGCCCTGCCGCGCTGGCACCGCGCTGGCGCCGCGTCGCAGTCGCCTGCTTCGCGGTTGGCATCGTGCTGTTCTCGGGCAGCCTGTACCTGCTCGCGCTGAGCGGCATCCGCGCCCTCGGCATGATCACGCCGCTCGGCGGCGTGCTGTTCCTGCTGGGCTGGGTTGCCGTTGCTGCAGGAGCGTGGCGCAGTGAGCACTGACGAACAAGAGCTGCGCGAACGCCCCATCCGCAGTTTCGTCCGCCGCCAGGGCCGCTTCACGCCGGCACAGCGCGATGCCTTCGACTCGCTGTGGGCAGGGCGCGGGCTGGAGCCCGGCGATACCCTCCTCGACCTGCCGTTGCTGTTCCCCGGTTGCACGGCATTCGTCGTCGAGATCGGCTTCGGCATGGGCCACACGCTGGTGGAGCTCGCCAGCCGCTCGCCGCAGACCGGCTTCGTGGGCATCGAGGTGCACCGACCTGGCGTCGGCAAGTTGCTCGCGATGGCCGAGGAGCGTGGCCTGCAGAACATCCGCGTTTTCTGCCACGACGCGGTGGAGGTGCTGAACCGTGCGATCCCCGACGCCTCGCTCGACGGGCTGCTGCTGTTCTTCCCGGACCCCTGGCACAAGAAACGCCACCACAAACGGCGGCTGGTGCAGCCGCCGTTCGTTGCGCTGGTGCAGCGCAAACTGAAACCGGGCGGCCTGTTCCACCTTGCGACCGACTGGGAGGACTATGCGCGGCAGATGCTCGAGGTCGTCGAGTCCGTGCCCGGCTGGCTCAACCTCGCCGGCGCGGGATGCTTCTCGCCGCGGCCCGAATCGCGTCCGCTGACGCGCTTCGAGCAGCGTGGCATGCGCCTGGGGCACGGGGTGTGGGACCTGCTGTTGCGCAAGGGCGAAGATCAGGCGAACTCCGCGAGCACCGCGTTCAGGTAGCGAAAGCCCCGGGCCGTGGTACACAGGCGCGCCGGGTCAGTTTCCATCAGGCCGTGCGCGCGCAGCGCGCCGAGTTGGGCGCCGATCGTCGCCGCGGCGAGCCCGGTGCGCGCTTCGAACTGCGCGACGCTCGCGCCTTCGCGCAGGCGCAGCGCATTCATCAGGAACTCGAGCGCGAGCTCGTCAGGTGCCACGGCGGTGTCGGTGCGTATCGACGTCGCCGCTCCCGCGAGGTAGTCCTTGGGCACGCGCGTCTTGCGCGTGCGCAGCACGCGGCCCTGCGCCGGCAGCGTGAGCTTGCCGTGTGCGCCGGCGCCGATGCCGATGTAGTCCCCGAAGTGCCAGTAGTTCAGGTTGTGCCGGCATTGGTGGCCGGGCCGCGCCCAGGCGGAGACCTCGTACTGCTCGTAGCCGTGGCGTGCCAGCAGTTCCTCGCCCCGGTCCTGGATCTCGGCCAGCTCGTCCTCGGCAGGCAGCGGCGGCGGCGCGCTGTGGAAGGCCGTGTTCGGTTCCACCGTGAGCTGGTACCAGGACAGGTGGGGGGCCTCGTGCGCGATTGCCTGCTCGAGGTCGGCCAGAGCCATCGCGGGCGACTGGTGCGGTAGTCCGTGCATCAGGTCGATGTTGAAGCTCGCAAAGCCGGCGTCGCGCGCGGCTGCGATCGCCGCGTGCGCCTGGCGTGCGTCGTGCACCCGCCCCAGGGCGCGCAGGCAGCCATCCGCGAAGCTTTGCACCCCGATCGAGAGGCGGTTCACGCCGGCGGCGCGATAGCCGCGAAAGCGCGCGGCCTCGGCGCTGCCGGGATTCGCCTCCAGCGTGACCTCCGCATCCGGCGCCAGCGCGAGCCGTTCGCGCACCCCGGCGAGCAGCAAATCCACCACCTCGGCGGGGCACAGGCTGGGCGTGCCGCCGCCGATGAAGATCGAGCCGGCCTCGCGCCCGGCCGCGAAGCCGCGATCCTGCCCGAGGTCTTCCAGCAGGCGCGCCGCGTAGGCCGCGAACGGCGGTTGCGCCTCGCGCTGGTAGGAATTGAAGTCGCAATAGGGGCATTTGCGCTCGCACCACGGCAGGTGGATGTAGAGCGCGAGCGGCGGCAGCGTCAGCACGGTTTGCCGAGGGCGAGCAGCAGTTGCCCGAGCGCCTGCGCGCGATGGCTCAAGCGGTTCTTGAGCTCGCGCGGCAGTTGCGCCGACGAGCAGCCCTCGGTCTCGACCAGGAACAGCGGGTCGTAGCCGAAGCCGTTTTCGCCCGCCGGCGCCTGCAGTATCCGCCCCTCCCAGCGTCCGGCGCAGATCAGCGGCACCGGGTCGGCGGGGTGGCGCAGCAGCGCGAGCACGCAGTGAAAGCGCGCGGTGCGCCGCGCCGCGGGCACGTCGGCGAGCGCCTCGAGCAGCTTGCGGTTGTTGGCCGCATCATCGCAGGGCTCCCCCGCGTAGCGCGCCGAGTGCACGCCGGGCTGGCCGGCCAGCGCATCGACCTCGAGGCCGGAATCGTCCGCCAGTGCCGGCAGGCCGGTGTGGGCGCTCGCGTGGCGTGCCTTGATGATCGCGTTCTCGACGAAGCTGAGCCCGGTCTCGGCGATCCCGGGCACCGCGAAATCCTCCTGCGAGCGCACCTCGATGCCGCTGTCGGCGAGCAGCGCGTGCAGTTCCGCGAGCTTGCCGCGGTTGCCGGTGGCGATCACGAGTTCGCTCAGCCGCATCGTTGCTCCCTCAGTCGGCATAGAGCACGTGGTTGAACTGCAGCACGAGCGGACGCGCCTCGCCCGCGGGCTGGATCGCGATGTCGAAGTACTGCGTTTCGCCGGAGACGAAGCCGAACTCGGCGATGTAGTAGACGGCCTGATCCTCGCGGATCTCGCGAAACTCGAGCGGCGTCTTGCGGATCAGGTCCCCGCGCGTGCCGCTCAGCACCGCGCTCACGGTGGCCGCGTCCCGCGTGCCGCGGCGTACCGCGATGTTGAGCAGCGCGCGGTCCTTCGCCCGCACGATGCCGTAGGCCGCGGCGATGTCGGGCTGCAGGAAGCTGCTGGCGAACACGCTGTAATGCACCTCGAAGCTGCCGTACTGGCGCATCTCGGCGCGAGTTGGCGTCGCGAGCAGCGCGAGCAGCGCGAGCAGCAGGGAGACAGCCAGGGTGGCAACGGGTGATCGGCGCGATGAGTGTTTCATTTGGTCACATGGTAGATGGCGGTGACGCCGCAGAGATTGGGTAGCAGGCGCGCGGCCGGCGTGGCGCGCTGGTTCGCGTCAACGACGACCCGGTTGATGACGTGGATGTTCTTTTCCCGGCACAGCGCCTCGAAATCCAGCACGGTGCAGAAGTGAATGTTCGGCGTGTCGTACCAGGTGTAGGGCATGAAGCGCGAGACCGGCATGCGGCCCTTGCCCGCGATCTGCAGGCGGCAGCGCCAGTTGCCGAAGTTCGGAAAGGTGATGATGCATTCGCGCCCGATGCGCAGCATCTCGTCGAGGATGATGTGCGGATAGCGCACCGCCTGCAGGGTCTGCGACATCACCACGGTATCGAAGCTGTCGCTGCGGAAATTGCCGAGCCCGCGGTCGAGATCCTGCTCGATCACGTTGACGCCACGCTCCAGGCACAGCGAGATCTTGATCGGGTCGATCTCCAGCCCGTAGCCGCGCACCTGCCGGTCCTGCGTCAGGTCCGCGAGCAGCTTGCCGTCGCCGCAGCCGAGGTCGAGCACGCGCGCGCCGGGCTTCACCCACTGCTGGATGATGTCGAAATCAACGCGCATCGGCGACGCTCCGTGGGGCAAGGCCCGCGTGCACCTGCTCCATGTAGCGCTGCAGTGCGTCGTGGTAGCGCGGGATCGGCAGCAGGAAGGCGTCGTGGCCCTCGTTGGCCTCTATCTCCACGTAGCTCACGTCGCGGTGCGCCGCGAGCAGCGCGTCGACGATCTCGCGCGAGCGCCGCGGCGAGAAGCGCCAGTCGCTGGAGAACGAGACCACCAGGAAGCGCGCGCGCGCGCGGCGAAAAGCCTCGACCGGATCGTCGCCGAAGTCGCGCGCGAGATCGAAGTAGTCCAGTGCGCGCGTCATCAACAGGTAGGTGTTGGCGTCGAAATTGTCGGCGAACTGGTCGCCCTGGTAGCGCAGGTAGCTCTGCACCTGGAACTCGGCGTCGGCCTCGGATCCCGGCGCGAAGGAGCCGCTGCGCAGCTCGCGCCCGAACTTGTCGCCCATCAGCTCGTCGGACAGATAGGTCACGTGGCCGATCATGCGCGCGATCGCCAGGCCCTGGCGCGGCAGCGTGCCGTGCTCGAGGAACCAGCCTTCGTGGAATTGCGGATCGGCCATGATGGCCTTGCGCGCGATCTCGTTGAACGCGAGGTTCTGCGCCGAGAGCTTCAGCGCGGCGGCGATCACCACGCAGTGGCGCACCCGCTCGGCATGGTCGATGGTCCAGCGCATGGCCTGCATGCCGCCGAGACTGCCGCCGACCACGGCGGCCCAGCGCTCGATGTGGAGCAGGTCGGCCAGCCGGCGCTGTGTGGCGACCCAGTCGCGCACGCGCACCACCGGGAAGTCCGGTCCCCAGATCCGGCCGGTCGCGGGATTGACGCTGTGCGGCCCGGTGCTGCCGGCGCAGCCGCCGATGTTGTTCAGGCTGACCACGAAGAAACGCGAGGTGTCGATCGGCTTGCCGGGTCCGATGCAGTTGTCCCACCAGCCGGGCTTGCGGTCCGCGGGCGAGTGGTAACCCGCGGCGTGGGCGTTGCCGCTGAGCGCGTGGCAGATCAGCACGGCGTTGGAGCGATCCGCGTTCAGCGTGCCGTAGGTCTCGTAGACGATGTCGTAGCCAGGCAGCGTGCGCCCGCAGGCGAGCTCGAGCGGCTGCTCGAAGCGCTGCGTGCGGGGCGTCACGATGCCGACACTGCCGGCCGCTGCTCGCGGTTCCATGGTCCGGGGTCCGTTGTGGGGCGGGCAATCTTGCAACTGTGTGCTTTCCTGTTCAAGCGCGGGCCGGCGCGATGCCCAGATCCGGCGGGATGCGCGCAGGAGCGCGGACCAGGGCGGTCTTGAAGCGGCTGCCGTGCCCGGTGCCGATTTCCACCGCGCCGGGCGCGACGCCGAACTCGCTGGCGAGGAAGCGGCACAGCCGCTCGTTTGCCGCACCCTCGCTGGGCACGGCGCTGATACGGATGCGCAACCTTCCGCCGTGCTCGCCGATGATCCGGTCGGCCGAGGCGCGCGGCTGCACCTGGCAGCGCAACGACAGCACCTCGCCCTGCCAGCGCCAGAACGGCCCGGTTTCCGCCATCAGAAGCCCAGCACCACGCCGCGCGGAAGCCCGACGCCCTGTGCCAGGCCGCGCAGCAGGATCTCGAGCACGTTGATGATGACGAACACCAGGATCGGTGACAGGTCCAGGCCGCCGAGCGGCGGCAGCAGCCGGCGCACCGGCGCCATCACCGGCTCGGTGAGCTGGTACAGCAGCGCGATCCCCGGATGATGGCTCTGCGGCGCGATCCAGCTGAAAACGATCAACAGCAGGATCCCGAAGAAATAGATGTTCAGCAGCAGCGACAGGATGCCGAGCAGCGACCACGCGAGCAGCAGCAGCGGGTTGCCGATCGAAAAGCCGAGCAGCGCGAGCACCACCAGTGTCGCGATGCACTGGATCGCGAGCGCCAGCACCAGGCTCGCGCTGTCCAGGCGCCCGAGTGGCGGGATAATGCGCCGCAGCGGCCGCAGCAGCGGGCTCGTGACCTTCACGATGAACTGCGAGATCGGGTTGTAGAAGTCCGCGCGCGCCAGTTGCAGCAGCAGGCGCAGCAGCACCGCGAACAGCAGCACGCCAAAGGCGGTCTGGACCAGGTAGCGAGAGATCTCCGCGAAGGTTCCCATGTGCGTCGTGGTTCCCGGCTCAGGGCTGCCCAAGCTCGTCGGCGAGCTCGCGCGAGCGGTTGCTGGCCGCCTCGAGCGCGGATTCGAAGACGCGGCGCAGGCCGCGCTCCTCCAGCACCCGCAGCGCGCGCTCGGTGGTGCCGCCGGGCGAGGTCACGCGGCGGCGCAACTCCACCACGTCGACGTCGGTTTCCAGCGCCATGCGCGCCGCGCCCAGCGCGGTTTGCGCGGTCAGCTGGCGCGCGAGCGCCGGGTCGAGCCCGAGGTTCTCGGCGGCGAGCTGCATCGCCTCCATGACCAGGAAGAAGTAGGCCGGCCCGCTGCCCGAGACCGCGGTTACCGCGTGCATGGCGTCCTCGTCCTCCACCCAGGCCACGAAGCCGACGCTCGACAGGATCTCGTGCGCGGCGGCGCGCTGCTCCGCGGTTACGGCGGGCGTGGCGTAGAGGGCGGTGGCGCTCGCCTGCAGCAGCGCCGGCGTGTTGGGCATGCAGCGCACGATGGCGACGTCGGCTCCCAGCCAGGACTGCAGCGAGGCAGTGCCGATGCCCGCGGCGATCGAGATGACCAGCGAGCCGCGTTCGGCCACGGCCGCGGCGATGTCGCGGCAGGCGCTGCGCAGTTGCTGGGGCTTCACGGCCAGCACCACGATGTCGGCGCTGGCGGCGGCTTCGTGGTTGTCGGCGCTGGTGAGCACCCCGAGCGCGCCGAGGCGCTCGCGGCAGCCCGCGTCGGGGTCGCTGACGCGAATCGCGCGCGGATCCCAGCCGCGCGCGATGATGCCCCCGACCATGCTGCCGGACATGTTGCCGCCGCCGATGAAGGCGATGTTGCTGCGGGTCATCCGCGTCTCCCTGTCATGCGTTGAATCTCCGGGCTCATGTCCCGCGCGGCCCGAACAGCGCGGTACCGATACGCACCAGCGTCGCGCCCTCGGCGATCGCCGCCTCCATGTCGTCGCTCATCCCCATGGACAGCGTGTCCAGCCCGGGGATGTCGCGCTGCAGCTCTGCCAGGCAGCGCGCGAGCCGCGCGAAGGGCAGGCGCTGCGCGTCGATCCCATCCGACGGGGCCGGCAGCGTCATCAGGCCACGCAACCTGAGGCGTGGCAGCGCGGCAATCGCCCGCGCCAGCGCCGCTAGCTCGTGCGGGGCGGCGCCGCCCTTGCTCGCTTCGCCGCACAGGTTCACCTCGATGCAGCAATCGAGCGGCGGCAGGTGCGCCGGGCGCTGCTCGTCCAGGCGCTGGGCGATGCGCAGCCGGTCGATGCCGTGCACCCAGGCGAAGCTGGCGGCGATGGCCGCGGTCTTGTTGCCCTGGATGCGGCCCACGAAGTGCCATGTTAACGGAAGATCCGCCAGCGCCTCGATCTTGGGCAGCGCTTCCTGAACGTAACTTTCACCGAATTGCGCCAGCCCGGCGCGATGGGCCTCGCGCACGCGCTCCGGGCCGTGCGTCTTGCTGATGCCCACCAGCGCGACCGAGCCGGGCGCGCGCCCGTGGCGCGCCTCGAGGCGGGCGATCTGCCCGAGCAGGGCCCGGGTTCGTTCGGCGATCGTGTCCATGCAGTCCCTCGCGTGCGGCGCGGCTACGCTGGCGGAGCCGGCCGGCCCGTTTCCTTTACCGCCCGGTTGCGTGGTCTATTATACCGAAGGGGCGTGACATGACCTGCGGGATGTCGCGCATCGCTTCACCGTCGGGAAAGCCCATGGATATCACCGAACTTCTCGCCTTCGCCGCCAAGCAGCGGGCCTCCGACCTGCACTTGTCGGCCGGCCTGCCGCCGATGATCCGGGTCGACGGCGACGTCAGGCGCATCAACCTGCCTCCGATGGATCACCGGCAGGTGCATGACCTCATCTACGAGATCATGAACGACAAGCAGCGTCGCGACTACGAGGAGTTCCTGGAAACGGACTTCTCCTTC
The DNA here is from genome assembly GCA_035433265.1 of Pseudomonadales bacterium. Taxonomy (GTDB): domain Bacteria; phylum Pseudomonadota; class Gammaproteobacteria; order Pseudomonadales; family UBA5518; genus UBA5518. The sequence goes on from DAORUQ010000012.1 coordinate 30,649, forward strand.
GAGGTGCCCGGGGTGGCGCGCTTTCGCGTCAACGCGTTCAACCAGAACCGCGGCTCGGGCGCCGTGTTCCGCACCATCCCCTCCAAGGTGCTGACCATGGAGGATCTCGGGATGGGGCAGGTGTTTCGCGAGATCTCGATGGAGCCGCGCGGGCTCGTGGTGGTGACCGGGCCGACCGGTTCGGGCAAGAGCACCACGCTGGCGGCGATGATCGACTACATCAACGACAACAAGTACCACCACATCCTGACCATCGAGGACCCGATCGAGTTCGTCCACGAGTCCAAGAAATGCCTGGTGAACCAGCGCGAGGTGCACCGCGACACGCACGGCTTCGCTGAGGCGCTGCGCTCGGCGCTGCGCCAGGACCCCGACATCATCCTGGTCGGCGAGATGCGCGACCTCGAGACCATACGCCTGGCGCTCACGGCCGCCGAGACCGGGCACCTCGTTTTCGGCACCCTGCACACGACCTCGGCGGCGAAGACCATCGACCGTATCGTCGACGTGTTTCCGGCGCAGGAGAAATCGATGGTCCGCTCGATGCTCTCGGAGTCGCTGATGGGCGTCATTTCGCAGACGCTGCTCAAGAAGGTGG
>DAORUQ010000013.1:0-30948 GCA_035433265.1 Pseudomonadales bacterium
GTGGCCGTGGCCCGCCTGTACGGCGAGCCGCTGTTCGCCATGCCACAGGACCTGTACATCCCGCCGGATGCGCTGGAAGTGTTCCTCGAGGCCTTCGAGGGCCCGCTGGACCTGCTGCTCTACCTGATCCGGCGCCAGAACCTCGACATCCTCGAGATCAACGTCGCGCAGATCACCGAGCAGTACATGCAGTACGTCGAGCTGATGGACGCGATGCAGTTCGAGCTCGCCGCCGAATACCTGGTGATGTCGGCGATGCTGGCCGAGATCAAGTCGCGCATGCTGCTGCCGCGCCAGCAGAGCGCCGCCGAGGAGGAGACCGACCCGCGCGCCGACCTGATCCGGCGCCTGCAGGAGTACGAGCAGTTCAAGCAGGCGGCCGAGGATTTGGACGGGCTGCCGCGCCTGGAGCGCGACGTGTTCCAGGCCGCTGCCGAGCCGCCGGAACTGCGCCGCAGCAAGCCGCAGCCCCAGGTGGAGCTGCGCGAGTTGCTGCTCGCCTTCGGCGAGGTGGCGCGGCGCGCCTCGATGAACGTCAGCCACCACGTGCAGATGGAGCGGCTGTCGACGCGCGAACGCATGGTCGAGATCCTCGCGCGGCTGCATACGCCGCATTTCGTGCCCTTCGTCAGCCTGTTCCGCGTCGAGGAAGGGCGCATGGGCGTGGTGGTGACCTTCCTCGCCATCATGGAGCTGATCAAGGAATCGCTGATCGAGATGGTGCAGTCGGAGCCGTTCGGACCCATTCACGTCAAATCCCGGGGGCAGGATGCAGTTGAAGTCGATCATTGAGGGCGCGCTGCTCGCGGCCGGCCGTCCGCTCACGCTGGACGAGCTCGCCGACCTGTTCGACCTCACCGACCGCCCCGGCGCCGAGGAGCTGGCCGCGGCGCTGCAGGAGCTGTGCGCCGACTGCGAGGGCCGCGGATTCGAGGTGCGCCAGGTCGCCAGCGGCTACCGCCTGCAGGTGCGCCAGGAGCTGGGGCCGTGGATCTCGCGGCTGTGGGAAGAGAAGCCGGCACGCTACTCGCGCGCGCTGCTCGAGACCCTGGCGATCATCGCCTACCGCCAGCCGATCACGCGCGGCGACATCGAGGAGGTGCGCGGCGTGGCGGTCAATCCCAACATCATCCGCACCCTGCAGGAGCGCGACTGGGTGCGCGTCGTGGGACAGCGCGACGTGCCGGGGCGGCCCGAGCTTCTCGCCACTACGCGCCAGTTCCTCGACTATTTCAGCCTGAAGGGGCTGGACGACCTGCCGACGCTGGCAGAGATCAAGGATTTCGAGCAGGTGAACCCGGAAATGACGCTCGCGATCGAGCCGCCGGCCGAGGCTGCTGACGAGGCCGTCGCTACCGGAGATGCCGATGACGACGAGGAGCCGCGCCAATGAATGAGGGCGCACGACTGCACAAGGCGCTGGCGGATCTCGGCCTGGGTTCGCGGCGCGAGATCGAGGGCTGGATCGAGGCCGGCCGCGTCACGGTGAACGGACGGCGCGCGGTGCTGGGCCAGCGGATCGCGCGCGGCGACCGGGTCGCCGTCGACGGCAAGCCGGTGCGCCTGCCCGACGCGGAGCCCGCGCCGATACGCGTCATCGTCTACAACAAGCCCGAGGGCGAGATCTGCAGCCGCCGCGACCCGGAAGGCCGCCCGACCGTCTTTGCCGCGTTGCCGCGCCTGCGCGACGGGCGCTGGATCATCGTGGGCCGCCTCGACCTCAACACCACGGGCCTGCTGCTCGCCACTGATTCGGGCGAGCTGGCGAACCGCCTCATGCATCCGGGCTCGTCCATCGAGCGCGAGTACCTGGTGCGGGTGCTGGGTGAGGTGGATGCCGCGCTGCTGGCGCGCCTGCGTGCCGGCGTGCCGCTCGACGACGGCATGGCGGCCTTCGACGGCATCCGCGAGCTCGAGGGCGAGGGCAGCAACCGCTGGTTCACGGTGGTGCTGCGCGAGGGGCGCAATCGCGAGGTGCGCCGGCTGTGGGAGTCGCAGGGCTGCAAGGTCAGCCGCCTTAAACGCGTGCGTTTCGGCACGGTGGCGCTGGGTCCACGCGAGCGCCGCGGCACCTGCCGCGAACTGGACGAAACCGAGGTGCGCGCGCTGTGCGCCTCGGTGGGGCTGATCCCGCCGGCGCGCGCCGGTGCCGGCGAGCGCCCGGGCGCGCGTCGGCGCGAGGCGGGCGCTGCGGCGAAGCGTTCGCCCGAGCCACGCGCGCCGGCCGGACGCGATCAGCGCGGACGCGGGCAGGGCGCGGCAGTGAGAGGCGAGGGGCGGGGTCGTGACGCGCCTGCCGAGGCGGAGCGTCCCGTGCGTCGCAACGTCGACGGCTCGCCGGCCAATCGCGCTGCGCGCCGCCATGACGAGCGCGCCGCGACGCCACGTCCGGCGCGCCGGCCGGAAGGGGCCGCCACGGCCAAACGTCCCCCGCGCCGGCCCGAAGAGACCGCCGCCAAGCGTCCCCCGCGCCGGCGTTAGGAATCCTCAGTCGGCGGCGATGCTGCGGTTGCGCCCTTCGCTCTTGGCGCGGTAGAGCGCGCGATCGGCGCGATCGAACAGGCCGTCGACGGTTTCGGCGTCGCGGATCTCGGCGGCGCCGATGCTGACCGTGATCTTGCCCGTGGTCGCGGCGTCCAGGCTGCAGCGCTGCGCGATGCGCTTGCGGATGCGCTCGGCGATCTGCATGCCCTTGGCGAGCGAGGTCTGGCTCAGGATCACCACGAACTCCTCGCCGCCGAAACGGAAGGCCTGGTCGTAGGGGCGCAGGCAATCGCGCGCCTGTGTCGCCACGGCGCGGATCACCTGGTCGCCGGCGCTGTGGCCGAGAGAGTCGTTGATGCGCTTGAAATGGTCGATGTCGGCAATCAGCATCGCGAACGGCTGCCCGAAGCGCTGCGCACGCGCCACCTCGGTGGCCAGCGCGGCGTCGAGCGCCATGCGGTTGCCGAGGCCGGTCAGCGGATCCTTGCGCGCCAGCAGCTTCAGGCGATGGTGCTGCAGCGCGTTGCTGAGCGGTGCGGCCAGCGGCGCGAGCAACGCGGCCAGCGGCGAGTGCAGCTCGCCGCGCACCTGGGCCTCGACCTGGCCGAGGTATTCGCCGGCCAGGTGCAGCCGCGAACGCAATGTCCTGGTGGTCCCGCGCCCGGCGACGAAGCACTCGGCCGAGTCGGGCGGCGAATAGCACAGGCCCTCGACCGGCAGCGTGAGGCGCAGCTCCTCGAGGAAGAGCTCCAGCAGCTTGCGCAGGTCCAGCTGCCGGTGCAGGCGGTTGCTCAGCTCGAGTTCCGCCAGGCCCAGCGCACGCTGGGCCGGCGCGCCCGCCAGCGGTTGTGCCGGCTGCGCGATCGGGTGCGGGAACTGCAGGATGTCTGCTCCGGCCATTGTCGTCGTCCGCCTGTTGCTGGGGTCGCAGGAGCGACGAAGCGATATTCATGCCACTGGCTGAAGTGTCGCGCGCAACAGACGGAAAACATTGATAAAAGTTCGGCTGCCGCGGCATTTCCCCGCGCCGGACAGCGGAGAGGCCCGACAATTAATTGACGCAGATCCCGGTAGCTGGCTGCCGCGGTCGCCGCGGTGGCAGGCTCTCAGCCGCCCTGCGCGTCCAGGGAACAGCCGGTGACGCCGCTGCTGGCCGGCCCCATCAGGTAGAGATAGGCGGCCATGATCTGCGCCGGCTGCGGGTTGCTCGCCGGGGCCTCGGCCGGATAAGCCTCGCGCCGCATCGCGGTGTTGGTCGCGCCCGGGTTGATGCAGTTGACGCGGATCGCCGAGGTGTTGACCAGTTCGTCGGCGAGTACCTGGCTCAGGCCCTCGATGCCGAACTTCGACACCGCGTAGGCGCCCCAGTACGCGCGCCCGCGCCGCCCGACGCTGGAGCTGGAGAACACGATCGAGGCCTCGGGGGCCAGGCGCAGCGCCGGCATCAATGCCTTGGTGAGCGCAAACGGCGCGCTCAGGTTGACCGCCATCACCTCGAGCCATTTCGCGGTCGGGTACTGCTCCAGCGGCGTGCGCGGTCCGAGCAGCGCGGCGTTGTGCAGTACCCCGTGCAGGCAGCCCAGGGTATCCACGATAGCCTCGTTCAGGGCGCGGTAACTCTCGTCGCCGGCGCTCTTCAGGTCGAGCAGCTGGATCACGGGCTCCGCGCCGCCGTTGGCAACGATTTCGTCGTACACCGCGTCGAGCTTGGCCTGCGTGCGCCCGAGCAGCACCACGGTGGCGCCGTGGGCGGCGAAGGCGAGCGTGGCGGCACGGCCGATGCCGTCGCCGGCCCCGGTCACGAGGATGTTGCGTCCGGCCAGCAGATCGGGCGGTGCCTGGTAGAGATGGGCGGGCTGCATGCGGGTTTGCGCTCTCAGGTGAACAGGAAATGGGTGAACAGGATGTGCGCGATCGCCGGCACCGAGTCCGCGTGGTAGTCCGCCTGCCACTGCGTGACGGCTTCGTCGGGCTCCAGGTAACCGTAGGTGGCGGCGATGGTGCGCATGCCCGCATTGCGCCCGGACTGGATGTCGCGGGCGTGGTCGCCGACGTAGACCGCCTCCGTCACCGCGCAGCCCAGGCGCGCGCAGGCGAGCAGCAGCGGCTCGGGGTCCGGCTTGGTGCGGCTCACGTGATCCGGGCAGACCAGCACGTCGGCCGGCGGCTCGAGGCGGGCGCGCGCGAGCAGCGGTTCGGCGAGGTAGTTCGGCTTGTTGGTGACCACGCCCCAGCGAATCCCGCGCGCGGCGAGCGCCTGCAGCAGTTCGGCGATGCCGGGAAACGGCACGGTATCGACCAGCAGGTGCGCCTCGTAGAGCGCGAGCAGGCGCTGGCGCAGCGGCTCGAAGGCCGGGTCCTCCTCGCCGATGCCGAAAGCGAGGCGCACCAGGGCGCGCGCGCCGTGCGAGACGGTGCGGCGGATCGGCTCGCCGGGCAGCGGCTCGCGGCCGTGCTCGGCGCGCAGCAGGTTCACGGCGGTCACGAAATCCGGGGCGGTGTCGAGCAGGGTGCCGTCGAGGTCGAACAGCACCGCGCGCAGGCGGGGGCGGGCGGAGCGCTCCATCAGCCGGGCTTGCGCGCGTGCACGAGGTAGTTCACGTCGACGTCGCGCCCGATGCTGAACGCCTGCGTGAGCGGGTTGTAGAGCATGCCCGAGATGTCCTCGGTCTGCAGCCCGGCCTGGCGCGTCCAGGCCGCGAGCTCCGAGGGGCGGATGAAGCGCGCGTAGTCGTGCGTGCCCTTGGGCAGCAGCTTCAATATGTGCTCGGCGCCGAGGATCGCGAAGGCGTAGCTCTTCGGGTTGCGATTGATGGTCGCGAAATAGACGTCGCCGCCGGGGCGCACCAGCCGCGCGCAGGCGGCGACCAGCGAGCCGGGGTCGGGCACGTGCTCGAGCACCTCGAGGCAGGTCACGATGTCGAAGCCTCCCGGGCATTCCTCGGCCAGCGCCTCGGCGTTGGCGTGGCGGTAGTCGATCTCCAGGCCCGATTCCAGCAGGTGCAGCCGCGCCACAGCGAGCGGCGCCTCGCCCATGTCGATGCCGGTGACCGTGGCGCCGCGCTGCGCCAGCGCCTCGCTGAGGATGCCGCCGCCGCAGCCCACGTCGAGCACGCGCCGGCCCGCGACCGGGGAGCGCGCATCGATGTAGTTCGCGCGCAGCGGGTTCATCTGGTGCAGCGGACGGAAGTCGCCGGCGCGATCCCACCAGCGGCTCGCCAGCGCCTCGAACTTGGCGATTTCCGCCGCATCGACGTTGGGTGTCGTATCTGTCTTCATTCAACTGGACCTGTGTTGCGATTGAGCGGGCCGCGAGTTCAGCGGCCAGCGATGCGGTGCTGCCAGGCGAGCGCCTCGGCGTGCAGTTCGTCGGGTGCCAGCGTGCACAGCCGGCGTCCGGACAGCACGGCGCGGCCCTCGACCCAGGCGTGGGTGACGGCGGCGCCGCTGCCGGTGTAGACGAGCGCCGAATGCGCGTCATATACGGGCGCGCAGGCGATCCGGCGCATGTCGACGGCGATCATGTCGGCGTCCTTGCCGGGCTCGAGGCTGCCGATGCGCTCGGCCAGGCCGAGTGCCTCGGCGCCACCCAGCGTGGCCATGCGCACGGCCGCGTGCGCCGACAGCGCCGTCGGGTCGCCGCTGCTGCCCTTGGCCAGCAGTGCCGCCAGGCGCATCTCGGCGAACAGGTCGAGCGCGTTGTTGCTGGCGGCCCCGTCCGTGCCGAGCGCGACATTGATGCCGGCGGCGCCCAGCGTGCGCACCGGGCAGAAGCCCGCGGCGAGCTTCAGGTTCGAGCTGGGGCAGTGCAGCACCTGGACCTGGTTGCGCACCAGCAGTTCGAGGTCCTCGGGGGCGACCTGGGTCATGTGCACGGCCTGGAAACGCGGCGACAGCAGGCCGAGTCCCTCGAGGCGCGCCAGCGGGCGGCAGCCGTGGTGCGCGATCGCCTCGTGCACTTCCCCGGCCGTCTCGTGAACGTGCATCTGCACCGGGCTGTCGAGCTCCGCGGCGAGCATCGCCACGCGCGCCAGGGTCTGGTCGCTGGTGGTGTAGGGCGCATGGGGGCCGAAAGCGAAGGAGAGCCGCGGGCAGCTGCGATAGTCGTCGCGCACCTGCAGCCCCCTGGCCAGGTACTCGTCGGCGTTCGCGCCCCAGGCGCTGGCGTGCTCGAGGATCGGGAAGGCGATCTGGGCACGGAAACCCGCTTCCACCACGGCCGCGGCGGCCACGTCGGGGAAGAAATACATGTCGCTGGCGCAGGTGGTGCCGCTGGCGAGCATCTCGGCGATCGCGAGCCGGGTGCCGGTGCGCACGAAGTCCTCGCCCATCCAGCGCGCCTCGGCCGGCCAGATATGGTCCTGCAGCCAGTCCATCAGCGTGTGGTCGTCGGCGAGCCCGCGCAGCAGCGTCATCGCCGCGTGGCCGTGGGTGTTCACCAGGCCGGGCATCAGCAGGTGGTCGTCCAGGGCGGTCTCGAGCGGGGCATGGAATGCCCCGGCGAGGCAATCGCCGGGCACGATGGCCACGATGCGCCCGTCGCGCAGCGCGACGGCATGGTGCTCCAGCACGGTGTCGCGCGGGTTCACCGGCAGGATCCAGCGCGCGCGGATGATCTGGTCGACGTTCTCCAATACCCCTCCCGGGTGGTTCGGGTGCCCAAGGCGGCGGCAAGTATAACCGCAAGCCCTGCGCCCCGGAGGCGTGCGCGGCGGGGGTGACGCCGGTTAGCCCCGCGGCGGGGGGCTGTGCTATGATGCCGCCCCTTTGAAGCCGCCGAAATCCGCGCGCGACAGCCTGCTGCCGCAGCTCCGGTATTGGCCGAATCCATAGACTTTTCAGGTTGTTATGGGCGAATTAGCAAAAGAAATCGTACCGGTCAGCATTGAAGGTGAGTTGCGCCAGTCCTACCTCGATTACGCCATGAGCGTGATCGTGGGGCGGGCGCTGCCGGACGTGCGCGACGGCCTGAAGCCGGTGCACCGGCGCGTGCTGTTCGCGATGAGCGAACTGGGCAACGACTGGAACAAGGCCTACAAGAAGTCGGCCCGCATCGTGGGCGACGTGATCGGCAAGTACCACCCGCACGGTGACTCGGCGGTCTACGACACCATCGTGCGCATGGCGCAGCCCTTCTCGATGCGCTACGTGCTGGTCGACGGACAGGGCAACTTCGGCTCGGTCGACGGCGACTCGGCGGCGGCGATGCGCTACACCGAGATCCGCATGCGCAAGATCGCGCACGAGCTGATCGCCGACCTCGACAAGGAAACCGTGGATTTCGTGCCGAACTACGACGGCACCGAGATGATCCCCGCCGTGTTCCCCACGCGCATCCCGAACCTGCTGGTCAACGGCTCCTCGGGCATCGCGGTCGGCATGGCGACCAATATCCCGCCGCACAACCTCGGTGAAGTGGTACGCGCCTGCCTGGCGTTGATCGACAACCCGGAGCTCGAGATCGATGACCTGATCGAGATCATCCCGGGGCCGGACTTCCCGACCGGCGGCATCATCAACGGCCGCCAGGGCATCGTCGAGGCCTACCGCACCGGGCGCGGGCGCATCTACGTGCGCGCGCGCGCCGAGGTGATCACCGACGACAGCAGCGGTCGCGACACGATCATCATCACCGAGATTCCCTACCAGCTGAACAAGGCGCGGCTGATCGAGAAGATCGCCGAGCTGGTCAAGGAAAAGCGTATCGAGGGCATCTCGGAGCTGCGCGACGAGTCCGACAAGGACGGCCTGCGCGTGGTGATCGAGTTGCGCCGCGGCGAGTCGGGCGAGGTGGTGCTGAACAACCTCTATGCCCAGACCCAGCTCGAGAGCGTGTTCGGCATCAACGTGGTGGCGCTGGTCGACGGCCAGCCGCGCACGCTGAACCTCAAGGAGCTGCTGGAGGCCTTCCTGCGCCACCGCCGCGAGGTGGTGACGCGGCGCACCGTGTACCTGCTGCGCAAGGCGCGCGAGCGCGGCCACGTGCTGGAAGGTCTCGCGATCGCGCTGGCCAACATCGACGCGGTGATCGAGCTGATCCGCAATTCGTCCAACCCCGGCGAGGCGCGCGAACGCCTGGTGGCGCGCGCCTGGGAGCCGGGCTCGGTGCTGGTGATGCTCGACAAGGCCGGCCCCGATGCCTGCCGCCCCGAGGACCTGCCGCGCGAATTCGGGCTGCGCGAGGGCGGCTACCACCTCTCGCCCGAGCAGGCACAGGCGATCCTTGACCTGCGCCTGCACCGCCTGACCGGCCTGGAGCACGAGAAGCTGCTCGAGGAATACCAGCAGAAGCTCGCCGAGATCGCCGACTATCTCGAGATCCTCGGCGACCCGGGGCGCCTGATGCGCGTGATCCGCGAGGAGCTCGAGAAGGTCGTTGCCGACTACGGCGACAAGCGCCTCACCGAGATCGTCTCCAGCCGGCTCGATCTCACGCGCGAGGACCTGATCCCCCAGGAAGAGCGCGTGGTGACGGTGTCGTTCAGCGGTTACGCCAAGTCGCAGCCGCTCGATGCCTACCAGTCGCAGCGCCGCGGCGGTGTCGGCCGCTCGGGGGCTCCGGTGCGCGAGGAGGACTCGATCGAGCACCTGCTGGTGGCCAATTCGCACCACACGATCCTGTGCTTCTCCGATCGCGGGCGCGTGTTCTGGCTCAAGGTCTACGAGATCCCGGTCGCCTCGCGCGGTGCCAAGGGGCGGCCGCTGGTGAACCTGCTGAAGCTGGAAGGCGACGAGCGCATCACCTCGCTGTTGCCGGTCGGCTCCTTCGACGCCGAGCGCTTCGTGTTCATGGCGACCTCGGACGGCACCGTGAAGAAGACGCCGCTCGACGCCTTCTCGCGTCCGCGCGGCAACGGGCTGATCGCCATCGACCTCGGCGAGGACGACCACCTGGTCGGCACCGCGATCACCGACGGCAACAGCGACGTGCTGCTGTTCAGCAGCGGCGGCAAGGCGGTGCGTTTCAGGGAATCCGAGGTGCGCGCCATGGGGCGCAACGCGCACGGCGTGCGCGGCATGCGCCTGCCGGCCGGGCAGCGCGTGGTGTCCCTGATCGTGCCCGACGACAGCGCCTCGCACGTGCTGACGCTGAGCGCCAACGGTTACGGCAAGCGCACCGTCACCGCCGAGTTCCCGCGCCATTCCCGCGGCGGCCAGGGCGTGATCGCGATGCAGGCGAGCGAGCGCAATGGCGCGCTGGTGGGCGCGATCCGCGTGCTGCCGAGCGACGAGATGATGCTGATCAGCGACCAGGGCACGCTGCTGCGCACGGTGGTGGACCAGATCTCGCTGCTGAGCCGCAACACCCAGGGCGTGAAGGTCATGAACGTCCGTGACGGCGAGACGCTGGTCGGCATGGCCCGCATTGCCGAGGCCGAGGGCCCGGTGGCGGCGCACGAGGACGAGGACGGCGCCAGCGCCGCGGATCCCGCGGACGGCTGAGGCGCATTTTTTCTTTCGCACGCAACGAGGAAGGCGGAGCCATGACACGAGTATTCAATTTCTGCGCGGGACCGGCCGCGCTGCCCGAGGCGGTGCTGGCGCGCGCGCGCGACGAGCTGCTCGACTGGCACGGACGCGGCCTCTCGGTGATGGAAATGAGCCACCGCGGCAAGGACATGGTCGCCATCGCGGAGAAGGCCGAGGCGGACCTGCGCGAGCTGCTAGGCATCAGCGACGACTACGCGGTGCTGTTCCTGCAGGGCGGCGCGACGGCGCAGTTCGCCGCGGTGCCGCTGAACCTGCTCGGCGCGGCCGGCAAGGCCGATTACGTGAACACCGGACAGTGGTCGGTCAAGGCCATCGCCGAGGCGCAGAAGTACTGCGAGGTCAACGTGGCGGCGAGCTCGGAAGCCACGCGCTTCACCGGCGTGCCGGCGCAGTCGGTATGGCAGCGCTCGCCGGCGGCCGCCTACCTGCACTACACGCCCAACGAGACCATCGGCGGCGTCGAGTACGGCTGGGTGCCGGAGGTGGGCGCCACGCCGCTGGTCGCCGATATGTCCTCGACCATCCTGTCGCGCCCGATCGACGTGAACCGCTTCGGCGTGATCTATGCCGGCGCGCAGAAGAACATCGGTCCGGCGGGGCTGGTGCTCGTGATCGTGCGCCGTGACCTGCTCGGGCGGCCCGACCCGCGCACGCCCGCCGTGCTCGACTGGACGCTGCAGGCGAAGAACGCCTCGATGTACAACACGCCGCCCACCTATTCCATCTACCTCGCCGGGCTGGTGTTCCAGTGGCTGAAGGACCAGGGCGGGCTCGCCGCGATGGGCGAGGTCAACCGGCGCAAGGCCGAGGCGCTGTACGGCTATATCGACGGCAGCGGCTTCTATGCCAACCCGGTCGAGAAAGCCTCGCGCTCGTGGATGAACGTGCCGTTCACGGTGGCCGACGCCGCGCTCGAGAAGCCCTTCGTCGCCGAGGCGGAAAAAGCGGGCCTGCTGTACCTCGAGGGCCACCGCTCGGTCGGCGGCATGCGCGCGAGCATCTACAACGCGGTCGGCATGGACGCGGTGACCGCGCTGATCGACTTCATGAAGGATTTCGCGGCCCGCAAGGGCTGAGCACGGCATGCCCGAGATGACGGATTCCGCCAGCGCGCTCGATCGCATCCGCGCCGAGATCGACGGCATCGACCTGCAGCTGCAGGCGCTGCTGAACCGCCGTGCCGCGTGCGCGCAGCAGGTCGCCGAGGTGAAGAAGGCCGAGCTGCTGGCGGCACATGGCCACGTGGAGCCGGGGCAGGTGAACTTCTACCGCCCCGAGCGCGAGGCGCAAGTGCTGCGCCGCGTGATGGCGCGCAACGACGGGCCGCTGCCGGCGACCGAGGTCGCGCACATCTTCCGCGAGATCATGTCGGCCTGCCTCGCGCTCGAGAAGCCGATGACCATCGCGTTCCTGGGCCCCGAGGGCACGTTCACCCAGGCCGCGGCGGTGAAGCATTTCGGTTACGCGGTGCTGAGCCGTCCGCTGGCGACGATCGGCGCGGTGTTCGAGGAAGTCGAGTCGGGCGAGTCGGACTACGGCGTGGTGCCGGTGGAGAATTCCACCGAGGGCATGGTCACGCACACGCTGGACAACTTCGTGCGCTCGACGCTGAAGATCTGCGGCGAAGTCGAGCTGCCAATCCGGCATCACCTGCTGGGCGCGCCCGGCTGCCGGCTGGAAAACGTCACGCGCATCTGCGCCCACCAGCAGGCGCTTGCCCAGTGCCGCGCCTGGCTGGAGAAGAACTGGCCGCGCATCGAGCAGCAGGCGACGTCGAGCAACGCCGAGGCGGCGCGCCTGGCGGCGGCCGATGCCACGGTCGCCGCGATTGCCGGCGACATGGCGCGCGAGACCTACGGCCTGGTGACGCTGGCGGCAGGCATCCAGGACTACGCCGACAACACCACGCGCTTCCTCGTGGTCGGGCGCGAGATGGTCAAGCCGAGCGGCAGCGACAAGACCTCGATCATCGTCTCCACGCACAACAAGCCCGGCGCGCTGTTCAAGCTGCTCGAACCGTTCCAGCGCGAGCAGCTGATGCTGACGCGCATCGATACGCGGCCCTCTCGTTCCCAGCCCTGGACCTACCTCTTCTTCATCGAATTCGAGGGGCACCAGGATGATCCGAAGGTGGCGGCCGTGCTGGCCGAGCTGGAGGAGCAGACGGTGATGCTGAAGATCCTCGGCTCCTATCCCCAGGCAGTGATCTGAGGCCATGAGCGCGCGCGTGGGCACGCTGCTCTTCGTCGGCCTGGGCCTGATCGGCGGCTCGCTGGCCGCTGCGCTGCGCGGCACCGGCTTCGCCGCCCGCATGACGGCGTTCAACCGCAATCGCGCCACGCTCGATTTCGCGCTCGGCGCCGGTCTCATCGATGCCGCGCCGGCGAGCCTCGAGGAGGCCATTGCCGAAGCCGACCTCATCGTGGTCGGCGTGCCCACGCTGAGCGTGGGCCGGATCTTCGCGGCGATCCGCGCGCACGCGCGCCCGGATGTGCTGATCACCGACGTGGCCAGCGTCAAGGGCAGCGTGGTGGCGGCCGCGCGCGAGGCCTTCGGCGCGGTGCCGCCGCGGCTCATCCCGGGGCACCCGATCGCCGGCGCGGAGAAATCCGGCGTCGAGGCGGCGCGCGCGGATCTCTTCGTGCGCCATCGCGTGATCCTGACGCCGCTCCCGGAGTCGGATCCCGAGGCGCTCGCGACGATCGACGCCATGTGGCGGCTGACCGGCGCCGAGGTGGTGCGCATGGACGTGGCCGCGCACGACCGCGTGCTCGCCATGACCAGCCACCTGCCGCACCTGCTCGCCTTCGCCCTGGTCGACAGCCTGGCCAGGCAGCCGGCGAGCGAGGAGATATTCCGCTGCGCGGCCGGGGGTTTCCGCGACTTCACGCGCATCGCCTCCAGCGACGTGGTGATGTGGCGCGACATCGCGCTGGCCAACCGCGATGCGTTGCTCGGGGCGCTGGATGGCTTCACGCACACGCTGGACGCCGTGCGCGCGGCGGTGGCGAGCGGCGACGGCGAGGAGCTGGAACAGGTGTTCGGGCGTGCGCGCGCGGCGCGCGAGCGCTACCTGCGCTGGCTCGAACGGGGCGAATCGCGCTGAATTCTTGCTGGACAATGACGGGGGCAAAGTGACACACGACGGGCGAATCGATTACATCGCGAGCGGCGGCGCCGTGCTGCGCGGCGAGCTGCGCGTGCCCGGCGACAAGTCGATCTCGCACCGCTCGATCATGCTGGGCTCGCTGGCCGAGGGCACCACCGAGGTGAGCGGATTCCTCGAAGGCGAGGACAGCCTGGCGACGCTGGCGGCCTTCCGCGCCATGGGCGTGCGCATCGAGGGGCCCGAGCAGGGGCGCGTGCGCATCGAGGGCGTGGGCATGCACGGCCTGCGCGCGCCCGCGGCTGCGCTCTACCTCGGCAATTCCGGCACCTCGATGCGGCTGCTGGCCGGCCTGTTGTCGGCGCAGCGCTTCGACGTCTGCCTGAGCGGCGACGAATCGCTGACGCGCCGCCCGATGGCGCGCGTGGCGGATCCGCTGCGCCAAATGGGTGCGCAGATCGAGACCGCCGCCAACGGACGCCCGCCGCTGTGGCTGCGTGGCGGCCACGCGCTGCACGGCATCGAGTACCACATGCCGGTGGCCAGCGCGCAGGTCAAGTCCGCGGTGCTGCTGGCGGGGCTCTATGCCGCGGGCACCACGCGCGTGATCGAGCCGGCGCCGACCCGCGACCATACCGAGCGCATGCTGAGCGGCTTCGGCTACCCGGTGCTGCGCGACGGCGCGCGCGTGGAACTGGTCGGCGGGCAGAGCCTGCGCGCGACGCGCGTCGATGTGCCCGCGGACATCTCCTCGGCGGCTTTTTTCCTGGTCGCGGCGGCCATCACGCCGGGTTCGGAACTGCTGCTGAAGAACGTGGGCGTCAACCCGACGCGCACCGGCGTGATCAACATCCTGCGGGCGATGGGCGCGAGCATCGAGCTCCTCGATCCGCGCGAGTCCGGCGGCGAGCCGGTCGCGGATCTGCGCGTGCGCGCCGCGCCGCTGCGCGGCATCGAGATCCCGCTGGAGCAGGTGCCGCTGGCGATCGACGAATTCCCGGCGCTGTTCATCGCCGCGGCCTGCGCCGAGGGCGAGACGGTGCTGCGCGGCGCCGAGGAACTGCGGGTCAAGGAAAGCGACCGCATCGATGCGATGGCGCGCGGGTTCGAGGCGCTGGGTGTGCGGCACGAAACGCTGCCCGACGGCATCCGCATCCGTGGCGGGGCGATCGGCGGCGGCACCATCGACAGCCGCGGCGACCACCGCATCGCGATGGCCTTCGCGGTTGCCTCGCTGCGCGCCAGCGCCCCGATCGAGATCCTCGACTGCGCCAACGTCGCCACCTCGTTTCCGGGCTTTCGCGAACTCGCGGCGGCGGCCGGACTGACCGTCACTCATAAAGCGACGGGCGCCTGAGCGTCCGCGCGCCGCAGACCAAGGATAGAAATGATTACCGAAGAAGACATTCCGGTCATCGCCGTCGACGGGCCGAGCGGCTCGGGCAAGGGCACCGTCTGCCGGTTGCTGGCCCGCGAGCTGGGCTGGAACCTGCTCGACAGCGGTGCCATGTACCGCCTGGTCGGGCTGGCCGCGCGCAACCACGGCGTGCGGCTGGACAACCACGCCGCGCTCGACGTGCTGGCCGGGCACCTCGATGTGCAGTTCCGCCCCGGCGAGGACACCGCCGAGGCGCGCGTGATCCTGGAGGGCGAGGACGTGAGCCAGCTGCTGCGCACCGAGGAGGTGGGCGCGCTCGCCTCCGAGGTTGCCGCGGTGCCCGCGGTGCGCGCTTCGCTGCTGCGGCGCCAGCGCGCGTTCAAGATCCGTCCCGGGCTGGTGGCGGACGGGCGCGACATGGGCACCGTGGTGTTCCCGGAGGCGCAGTTCAAGGTGTTCCTGACCGCGAGCGCCGACGAGCGCGCCCGGCGCCGGTATAAGCAGTTGAAAGATAAGGGAGAAGCTGTTAGCCTGCCGCGCCTCGTGGCAGACATCGAAGCGCGCGACCGGCGCGATACCGAGCGTTCCGTGGCGCCGCTCAGGGCGGCGCCCGATGCGGTGACGGTCGATACCACGGGGATGGGCATCCAGGAAGTCTTCGATCTCCTGATGGCCGAAGTGAAGGAACGGGGCATGCTCTGAAGCCCCGGATGCGGCGGCGTCATACCCTGTGGCGCCACGCACGGCTCCAGTTGCCGGGGATTTCTGTCCAGCATCCCGGCCGCTGGTTTTTTTATTTTGACCCTGAGCCGGCTGGGGCGAGGGCAAGACCATACGAGCGGCAAGTCCGCTGCAGGATATTCCAATGACCGAGAATTTTGCGCAGCTTTTCGAAGAGAGCCTGAAGACCGTTGAGATGGACGTCGGCTCCATCATCACCGGCGTGGTCATCGACATCGACAACGAGTGGGTCACCGTGCACGCCGGACTGAAGTCCGAGGGCGTGATCCCGCGCGTGCAGTTCCTCGACGACAACGGCGAGTTCCACCTCGAGATCGGCGACGAAGTGTACGTCGCGCTCGAGGCCATCGAGGACGGCAACGGCGAAACCCGCCTGTCGCGCGAAAAGGCTCGCCGTGCCGAGACCTGGAAGGCCCTCGAGGGCTCCTTCGAGAACAGCGAAGTGGTGCGCGGCGCGATCAACGGCAAGGTCAAGGGCGGCTTCACGGTCGACATCCAGGGCATCCGCGCGTTCCTGCCGGGTTCGCTGGTCGACGTGCGCCCGGTGCGCGACACCGCGCATCTCGAAGGCCAGACGCTGGATTTCAAGGTCATCAAGCTCGACCAGAAGCGCAACAACATCGTGGTTTCGCGCCGCGCCGTGCTCGAGCAGGCGAACAGCGCCGAGCGCGAATCGCTGCTGGCAAACCTGCAGGAAGGCGCAACGTTGAAGGGCGTGGTCAAGAACCTCACCGACTACGGCGCCTTCGTGGATCTCGGCGGCGTGGACGGCCTGCTGCACATCACCGACATGGCATGGCGTCGCATCAAGCACCCGAGCGAAGTGGTGAAGGTGGGCGACGAGATCGACGTGAAGGTCCTGAAGTTCGACCGCGAGACGAACCGCGTCTCGCTCGGCCTGAAGCAGCTGGGCTCCGATCCGTGGGTCAACATCAAGGCCCGCTACCCCGAGAACGCCCGCGTCAAGGCGCGCGTCACCAACCTCACCGATTACGGCTGCTTCGCGGAGCTCGAGCAGGGCGTGGAAGGCCTGGTGCACGTCTCGGAGATGGACTGGACCAACAAGAACATCCATCCCTCGAAAGTGGTGCAGGTCGGCGACGAGGTGGACGTGATGATCCTCGACATCGACGAGGAACGTCGCCGCATCTCGCTCGGCATGAAGCAGTGCTCCGAGAACCCGTGGGACGCGTTTGCCTCGACCCACACCAAGGGCGAGCGCATCAGCGGCAAGATCAAGTCGATCACCGACTTCGGCCTGTTCATCGGCCTCGACGGCAACATCGACGGCCTGGTGCACCTGTCGGACATCTCCTGGCACGAAACCGGCGAGGAAGCGGTACGCGCGTACAAGAAGGGCGATGACGTCAACACCGTCATCCTGTCGATCGACCCCGAGCGCGAGCGTATTTCGCTCGGCATCAAGCAGCTCGAGGACGATCCCTTCAACAATTTCGTCGCCATCAACGACAAGGGCTCGATCGTGACCGGAAAGGTCGTCGACGTCGATGCCAAGGGCGCCGTGATCGAGCTGGCCGAGGACGTGCAGGGCACGCTGAAGGCCTCCGAGATCAGCCGCGACAAGATCGAGGATGCGCGCAACGTGCTGAAGATCGGCGACTCGGTGGAAGCGAAGATCATCAACGTGGATCGCAAGAACCGCGTGATCGGGCTTTCGGTCAAGTCGAAGGACGTGCAGGACGAGAAGGAGGCCATCAAGGCACTCAAGGAAGAGTCCGAGGCGGCGCCTGCCACCACCATCGGGGACCTGATCAAGGCCCAGATGGAACGCAAGTAACACGCCGCACGAAGCGGGGCCCCAGGGCCCCGCTTTCGTTTCCGGCCTGCCGCGGGTGCGGCCAGCCCCGTGCGTTAGACGCGAGTCCCGATCTGGCCTATTATTCTGGCTGTCTGCTTTTTGCAATAAAAACAGCGGGTTGAACATGACGAAGTCGGAGCTCATCGAACGCATCGCGACGCAGCAGAAGCAGCTGTCGCCGAAGGACGTCGAACTCGCCGTCAAGATGATCATCGAGTACATGGCGCAGAGCCTGTCGACGGGGGATCGTATCGAGATCCGCGGCTTCGGCAGTTTCTCGCTCCACTATCGCGAGCCCCGGCGCGGGCGCAACCCCAAGACCGGCGATGCGGTCGACCTGCTGGGCAAGTACGTTCCCTACTTCAAGCCGGGCAAGGAGATGCGCGAGCGCGTGAATCTCAATGCCGACCAGGAAATCAGCGGCTGAGACGCCGGTGATGAAACGTCTCAAGCGTTTGCTGCTGCTGGCACTGGTGCTGGGCGTCGGGCTGTGGGCCTTCCTGTTTTCCCTCGCCAACAGCGAGCCGGTGACGCTGGACCTGGTGTTCGCCCGCCTGGAGCCGGCAGCGCTCTCCGTGTGGCTGATCGCGGCTTTCGTCGGGGGCGGCTTGTGCGGGCTGTTCGCGGGCAGCGTGGCGATCTGGCGTGCGCAGCGTGCCCTCCCGCGCTCGCGGCGCGTACCCGCGGCGCCGGCGGTCGTGGCGCCACCCGCGGGCACAACTGCGGCAACGCGCTGAGCACGGCGTCTCCATCCATCACCGGCGCTGGCGCGGCGACGCGGGCGGCGTTTCCGAGGTCTCGCATGCAATCTCCATCCGGCTCCCCTGATCGCTGCGCCGACGCCGGCCCGCGCATCGTCGTGGCACTGGACTACGCCACCGCGGCGGCGGCGCTGGCGATGGCCGGGCGGCTCGACCCGCGCCGTTGCCGGCTCAAGGTCGGCAAGGAGCTGTTCACGGCCGCAGGCCCGGAGCTGGTGCGCAGCCTGGTCGCGCGCGGCTTCGAGGTGTTCCTGGATCTCAAGTTCCATGACATACCCAACACGGTTGCCGGCGCGGTGCGCGCGGCCGCGGAGCTGGGCGTGTGGATGGTGAACGTCCACGCCGGCGGCGGCCGGCGCATGATGCAGGGCGCGCGCGCCGCGCTCGCTTCGCTGCCCGGGCCGCGGCCGCTGCTGATCGCCGTCACCGTGCTCACCAGCATGGAAGCCGACGAGCTCGCGGAAACCGGTGTGAGCGGCGGGCTGGAGCAGCAGGTGCTGCGTCTGGCGGGGCTCGCGCTCGAGTGCGGGCTCGATGGCGTGGTCTGCTCGGCGCGCGAGGCGCCGCTGCTGCGCAGCCATTTCGGTGCCGCGCCGGTGCTGGTCACGCCCGGCATCCGGCCGGCCAGCGCCGCCCCCGACGACCAGCGCCGCACGCTGACGCCGGCCGAGGCTCTGGCCGCGGGCAGCGATTACCTGGTGGTGGGGCGCCCGATCACCGCTGCCGCCGATCCGGGCGCGGCGCTGGAGGCGATTCTGTCCGACATTTCCTACAGATTCTCCTGAATGGGCATGCTAGCGTTTGTTCACGGTGCAACGGATGCACCGTGTCATGTCCCGACAATCAAGGAGGATTCCAATGAAACTCGCAGACGTTCTGAAGGCATCGGTACTGGGGCTCTCGCTGCTCGTGCTGCCGGCGGCTCACGCCGCCGCGGAGCAGGCCAGTGCGGGCGGCGCGCCGGTGCAGCAGGCCAGCCAGCAGGTCAACATCAACACCGCGGATGTCGCCACGCTCGCCGGGTCGCTGCGCGGCGTGGGTATCAAGAAGGCCGAGGCGATCGTGGCGTATCGCAGCGAGCACGGTCCGTTCAAGTCCGTGGATGAGCTGGTCAATGTCAAGGGTATCGGTGACAAGATGCTGGAGCAGTTGCGCTCGCAAGTGTCGCTCTGAGCGCTCGCCAGGGCATCGCCGGGGGCGCCCGCGGGCGCCCCTTCCTTTTTGTTCACGCGCATCGTGCCCGGTGCGCCTGCCGGCAGGCCGCCGCCAATGAGCCGTATCGCGCTCGTCACCGGGGGCGGCGGCTACATCGGTTCGGCGTTGTGTCGCGCACTGCAGGGGCGGGGCTGGCGCGTGCTTGCCACGGCGCGCGATCCGGCCATCGTGACGGCGACACCGTGCATCGCGCTGGAACTCGAGGATGCCGCGGCCGGGCACGTGGATCCGCAGGTGTGTCGGGATGCCGAGGTGGTATTCCACCTGGCCGGCATCGCGCACCGCGGCGCCGATGCGCTCGCGCTCGAGCGCATCAACTGCGATGCCACGCTGGCGCTCGCGCGCGCGGCAGAAGCGGCCGGAGTCGCGCATTTCGTCTATCTCAGCAGCCTGTACGCGGGCGCCTGCGATCCGGGGGCGCCTGGCGCGCGCGGCGACGCCTACGCGCGCTCGAAGCGGCTGGCCGAGCTGGGCCTGCTCGGCGCCGAGCCCAACTGGCGCATGCGCGTGACGATCGTGCGCCCGGCGCTGGTCTACGGTGGCGCGATGAAGGGGCGCCTCGCCACGCTGCGCGCGCTCGCGCTGAAGGGCTGGCTGCCCGATCTGCCGCCCGTGGGCAACACGCCGATGATCGCGCTGCCCGACCTCGTGCACGCGCTCGCGCTGTTGGGCGCGCATCCGAGCATCAGCGGCAACATGTTCACGGTGAGCGACGGCGAGCGCTACCCGCTGGATCGCATCGCGCACGCGATGCACCGGCTCGCGGGTCGGGGCAGCGGCGCGTGGCGCATCCCGGCGGGCCCGTTCGCGCTGGCGCTGGCCGCGGCGGCGCGGCTCGGGCGCCTGCCCGTGCTCGGATCTCGACTGGCCCT
This sequence comes from Pseudomonadales bacterium, assembly GCA_035433265.1. Taxonomy (GTDB): domain Bacteria; phylum Pseudomonadota; class Gammaproteobacteria; order Pseudomonadales; family UBA5518; genus UBA5518. The sequence continues at coordinate 19,868 of DAORUQ010000013.1, forward strand.
GCCACGCGGCCTGGCCGACTGGACGGTGGATCCCGATCAGCGCCTGCGCGCGCTCGGCTGGGCTCCCGCGCTCACCCTGGAAACCGCGCTTGCACCGGCCATGCCGGATGGGGAGCGCGCATGAGGGGCGAGCACTGATGCGCGCTCTTGCCGTGGTTGCCACCGCCTTCACGGTGGGGTGGTGCGTGACCTGGTGCTATTGCCGCTGGGCGCTGCGTGCCGGACATCTCGACGTGCCGGGCGCGCGCAGTTCGCATGCCCTTGCCACGCCGACCGGCGGCGGCGCGGGCATCGTGGCTGGCTGCGCCGCGGCGCTCGTCGCGACCATGGCCGGTGGCGCGGTGCACGCGGACTGGTTGCTGGTGCTTTGCCTTGCGCTGCTCATGGCGGCGCTGGGATACGCCGATGACCGGCGGGCCCTGCCGGTGCTCCCGCGGCTGCTGGGGCAGTTCGGCGCGGCCGCGGCCGTGATGGCCTGCGCGCTGGCGGTGGCCGGCATCGGGCCCGGGGGCGCGGGGTTGCTGCTCCTGCCGCCGGGGCTGCTCGCGCTGGTCTGGCTGAACAACGCCTTCAATTTCATGGACGGGATCGACGGTCTCGCCGCGTCCCAGGCCGTGTTCATGGCCGGGGCGGCGGCGTGGCTGGTCGCGTTCGGCGCCGGTGCGGACGACTCGGTGCTGCTGCTCGGCGGCATCGCCGGGGCGGCATCGGGCTTCCTGGCGTTGAACTGGCCGCCGGCGCGCATCTTCATGGGCGACACCGGCAGCCAGCCGCTGGGCCTGCTGCTCGGTGGCGCCGCGGCGGTGACGGTGGCGCGCGGCGAGCTCTCGCTGGCCGTGTGGGCAATCCTGTGGGCCGCCTTCCTCGCCGACGCCACGCTGACCCTGCTGCACCGGGCATGGCGGCGCCAACCGCTGCTGCAGGCGCACCGCGATCACGCCTACCAGCGGCTGGCGCGGCGCCGCGGCGCGCACCGCCCGGTGACGCTGGGCTGCATCGCGCTGAACCTGTGCTGGCTGCTGCCGCTGGCATGGCTTGCGCACCGGATGCCCCGTTTGGGCCTGGTTTGCGTGCTGATCGCCTACGTTCCGGTCTGCCTGGGCGTGCTTGCGGTGCTGCTGCGCGATGGGCGCGAGTCCCCCGCGGCATCGTCCGGACGTCCAGTGAAATAGTGGGCACGATTGAGGGCGTCGCTTCGCGCCATGCCGGTGCCCATTTGCGTTAGCATTCCCGGTGCCGTCGAGAACAAGAGGCACGGGTGGGGCGTGGCGAGAGAAGCGCGATGAATCTGTTGTTCCGCATGTTGCGCGAAGCCGCTCGGGCCAGCAGCGCGTTCATCACGCTGCTGTATGAACGCTTCGTCGTGCTCCCGCACAACGTGAAGCAGGCACTGCTGCTGCTGGTCGACCTGGTGTCCATCCCGGTGGCCCTGTTCATCGCGACCACGCTGCGCTACGGCACGCTGCAAGTGGAGATCGGCTCCAGTGAACTCCTGGTCTGTGCCGCCACGGTGCTGGTCTCCGCGGTGGTGTTCCTGCGCCTGGGACTCTACCGCGCGATCGTGCGGTTCATGGGCCACGAGGCCATCGTCGCCATCGTCAAGGGCGTCACCATCTCGGCACTGTTGCTGGCGCTGTTCACGCTGCTGACGCGCGCCGAGGTGCCGCGCTCGCTGCCGATGATCTACTGGTGCCTCATGCTTATCTGCGTGGGCGGCTCGCGCCTGGTGCTGCGTTCCTGGTACCGGCATCGCCGCGAGCGCAGCGCGCGTCGCATTGCCATCTATGGTGCCGGTTCGGCGGGCCGTCAGCTGCTGACCGCGCTGCTGCACGGCGAGCAGTTCGACCCGGTGCTGTTCATCGACGACAACCCTGCGCTGCGTGGCCGGGTGATCAACGACGTGCCGGTGATCGGGCTCGACCAGCTGCCCGCGAAGATCCGGCACTCCGGGATCGCCGAGATATTCCTCGCCATGGCATCGATCGGCGCCGATCGCAGGCGCGAGATCACCCAGGCACTCACCGAGCTCGCCGTGCACGTGCGCACGATCCCGCGTTTCGAGGATCTCGTGCGCGGGCGCGCGGACATCAGCGAGGTGCAGGAGATCACGCTAGAGGACCTGCTCGGTCGCGAGCCGGTGCCGCCGCGCCCCGACCTGCTGGCCGTCTGCATCGCCGGCAAACGGGTGATGGTCACCGGCGCCGGCGGCTCGATCGGTTCCGAGCTGTGCCGCCAGATCCTCGCCGAATCGCCCGCTGAGCTGCTGCTCGTCGACGCCAGCGAGTTCGCGCTCTACAACATCGAGCGCGAGCTGCTCGATGTGGCCGCGCGCGGGGGGCTTGCCACGCGCATCGTCGCGCTGCTCGGTTCGGTGCAGGACCACGCGCGCATGCGCCTGCTGCTCGAGGGTTTCCAGGTCCAGACCGTCTATCACGCGGCGGCGTACAAGCACGTGCCGCTGGTCGAGCACAACGTCATCGAGGGCGTGCGCAACAACGTGATGGGCACGCTCACGGTGGCGCGCGCGGCGGCCGAGGCCAAGGTGCGCACCTTCGTGCTGGTCTCCACCGACAAGGCCGTGCGGCCGACCAACGTCATGGGCGCCAGCAAGCGCCTTGCCGAGATGGTGATGCAGTCGCTGGCCGCCGCGAACGCCGGCGGCACGCGCTACGTCATCGTGCGTTTCGGCAACGTGATCGGCAGTTCCGGCTCGGTGGTGCCGCTGTTCCAGGAGCAGATCGCCGCGGGCGGACCGGTCACGGTCACGCACGCCGAGGCCGAGCGCTATTTCATGACCATTCCGGAAGCCGCGCAGCTGGTGCTGCAGGCGAGCGCGATGGGCAGCGGGGGCGATGTGTTCGTGCTGGACATGGGCGCGCGGGTGCGCATCCACGACCTCGCCCGGCGCATGATCCACCTGGCCGGCAAGGAAGTGCGCGACGAGGCCAATCCGGGCGGGGACATCGAGATCCGCATCACCGGGCTGCGTCCCGGCGAGAAACTGCGCGAGGAACTGCTGTCCGAGGGCAGCGTCGGCGCCACCGGGCATCCGATGATCCTGCGCGCGGTCGAGGAATGCCTGCCGTGGGCCGAGCTCGAGCGCGTGCTCGAGGAGCTGAGCGAGGCCTGCGTCGACTATGATTGCAAGCGGGTGCGCGACATCTTCGCGCGCGTGGTGCGCGGTTTCGACGACCGCTACCCGTGCGCCGATGCGCTGGGCGAGCGGCTGAACGAGCGCGCGGCCGGACAGCGTCCGCGCCTGAAGATGCTGGCGCCGGTGAAGTCCGGCTGAGGGAGCTTGCCCTCGCGCGCGCTGGCGCGCCGGCCAAAGAAATTGCTGCTGCCTGGAGGAAGGATTCCCGATGCGATACGTGGATGTGTTCAATGGCGATGCCGACGGCATCTGCGCGCTGCTGCAGCTGCAGCTGAGCAGCCCGCGCGACAGCGAGCTGGTCACCGGGGTCAAGCGCGACATCGACCTGCTGCGCCAGGTGCGGGCCGGCGCGGGCGACCGGATCACGGTGCTCGACGTCGCCATGGAGAAGAACCGCGCCGATCTCGACCGCCTGCTCGCGGCGGGCGCCAGCGTGTTCTACGTGGACCATCACATCCCGGGCGAGATCCCCGAACACGCGGGATTGCAGGCCATCATCAACACCGCGCCGGAGGTCTGCACCAGCCTGCTGGTGAATGGCCACCTGAAGGGCGCACACGCGCGCTGGGCGGTGGTCGGCGCTTTCGGCGACAACCTGGGCGAGAGCGCGCGGCGCCTGGCGACCCAGATCGGGCTGGACGGCGAGGCGCTCGCGGCGGCCGAGAACCTCGGCAACTACATCAACTACAACGGTTACGGCCCGAGCATCGAGGATCTGCACTTCGCGCCGGCCGAGCTGTTCCGGCGCCTGCGCCCCTACGCGGATCCGCTCGCCTTCATCGCCGGGGACCGCGAGACCTTCGGCAGGCTCGAGGAGGGCTTTCACGGCGATATGGGCATGGCGGCGGCCCTGAAACCGATGCACGAGTCCGCGAGCGCGGCGGTGTTCCTGCTGCCCGACGAGCCCTGGGCGCGGCGCGTGAGCGGCGTCTACAGCAATGACCTGGTGAACCTGCATCCGGCGCGCGCGCACGCGGTGCTCACCGAGATCGGCGGCGGCGATCTGCTGGTGAGCGTGCGCGCGCCGCTCGCCAACCGCACCGGCGCCGACGAGGTGTGCCGGCAGTTCGCCACCGGCGGCGGGCGCAAGGCGGCCGCGGGGATCAACCGGCTGGCGCGCGAGGATCTCGCACGCTTCATCGACGTGTTCTGCTCCTTCTACGCGGCGCACGCCGGGAGCTGAGGGGCGTGCCGACGGCATGGCCCGCCCACATGCCAGCGCCCGGCGCCATGCGGCGGCAGACGGTGTTGCGCCTGCTCATGCTGCTGTGGTGCGTAGCGCCCGAAGCGACGCGAGCCGAAGGGGAAATCCAGGTCGGCGCTCCGCGCTGCCAGCCTTCGCAGGGTTGCGAAACTGCCGAGGCGCAAGCGCCGGCGCAGCACTGGGTCGACACCTCGTACGCCTACGTGACCTCGCGCACCGATTCGCTGGCGGTGTGGCTGGATTCCTTCTTCGGCACGGTGACCTCGGACATGGAGTCCGCCGACTCGGTGTTGCGCTTGCGCACCGAGTACGAGTGGAACGAGGAGGACGGCGAGGACTACAAGGTGCGTCTGCGCGGCAAGGTCGATCTGCCGCGCCTTGACGAGCGCCTCAGCCTGGTCTTCTCCGAAGAGGGCGAGGAACGCGAGGAAGTGATTCCGAATTCGGCCGGCAACGACGACGACGTCGGCCTGCAGTTCCGGGTGCGCGAGCGGAGCAGATCGCGTCTGTGGTTCACGGTCGGCACCAATTCCTCGCTCGATTTCAAGTCGAGCGTGCGCTACCGCTACATCCAGCCCATCGGAGACGACTGGCGCGTGCAGTACACGCAGCGGTTCCACTTCAAGGAGGGTGACGGTTTTGGCACCACCACGCGTGGCGATCTCGACTACCTGATATCCCGCGATCGCATCGTGCGCTGGACCAACCAGGTGGAGTACGGCGAGGAGACCAACGGCGCGGAGTGGGGCACGCGGCTCAGCTACCAGTTGCGTCTCAGCGAGAAGGACGCCTTGAGCTACTTCGGCGCGGTCGCCGGGGAAACCGATCCCGAGAACCTGACCCAGAGCTACGCCCTCGGCGTGCGGTACCGGCGCAACTTCCTGCGGCCCTGGATCTTCTTCGAGATCGAGCCCTCCTACGCCTGGCGGCGCGAGTCGGTGGAGGAGTCGCGCAGCTCCCTCTGGCTGCTGACGCTGCGCCTGGAATTCCTCGAGGAGAGGTACAACCGCCGCGGGCACGACGAGGCGAACCGCCAAACCGTCGACTAGACTGACGGGGGTCAAAGCCGCCGCCGGGCCGGCTCGCATCGCCTGTGGTGCGGGAGGGGTCGGCAACGACCGTCGGACCGCCAGATGTCACAGTTGCACGCCGTTCCCACCGCTGTCACCGATCTCGAGATCGGCATGTTCGTCACCGCGCTCGATCGTCCGTGGATCGAGACCCCGTTCCTGGTCGAAGGCTTCTACGTCACCAGCCAGGCGGACATCGACGAAGTCGAGAAGCATTGCAAGTTCGTCTATGTCGATGTCTATCGCTGCCGGCTCGGGGCGGGCCGGCGCAACAGCCGCGTGGTGGGTGCGGCCGGTCAAAAGGGGGCGACGATACCGCTGCCGCAGGAGCCGGCGCTCGAGACGATCAAGTTCCGCCAGCGCAGCGCCACCGCCATCGCCGAGATGTTCCCGCACCGCAAGCTGAAGCCCTTCGAGGACAGCAGCACCTTTGGCGGGGAGCTGGCGGTGGCCAGGCCGGTGTATGCCGAGGTGCTGCGCGCGTACCGGCAGATGATGGAGGCGTACCGCGCCGGGGGCAGGCTCGACGTCTCGGGCGTGCGCGAGGTCGTCAACCCGATGGTCGAGAGCGTGATCCGCAATCCCGACGCCTGTGTCTGGCTGGCGTGCAGCAAGGACGAGCAGAGCTACACCTGGGGCCATTCCGCCGGCGCCTCGGTGTGGGCCGTGGCGCTGGGGCGCCAGCTCGGGCTGCCGCGCGTGGACCTGCAGCGCCTCGCCATGGGCGCGCTGCTGCTGGACGTGGGCAAGCTGAAGGTTCCCGAGGCGCTGCTGCTCAAGCGCGAGCGCCTGACGCCGGGTGAGTTCCAGCTGATCAAGTCGCACGTGGAGTTCGGGCTGCAGATGCTGGAGGGAACCGGGATCCTCAGCCGCAGTGTCACCGACATGCTGGAGTTCCACCACGAACGGCACGGGGGACACGGTTATCCGCGCGGCATCGCCGGCAACGACATCCCGGTCTTCGGGCGCATCGCCGCGATCGTCGACTGCTACGACGCCATCACCAGCCGCCGTCCCTACGCACCACCGATGTCGCCGAGCCACGCGGTGAAACAGCTCTACGCCTGGCGCGACATCGATTTCGACGCCGAGCTGGTCGAGGAGTTCATCCAGGCCATCGGCATCTACCCGGCAGGCACGCTGGTCGAGCTCAGCAACGGCGAGGTGGGCGTGGCGACGGCGGGTTACCGCACGCGCCGCCTGCGCCCGCAGCTGCTGCTGGTGCTGGATCGCGACAAGAAACCCTACGCCTCGCCGCGCCCGCTCGACCTGCTCGCGGTCACGCACGACCAGGACGGCAAGCCGCTCGAGATCGCCACCAGCCTGGAGCCGGGCTCCTTCGGCGTGGATCCCGTCACCCTGGTCGTCTGAACCCGCTTTCGCGCCGTTGGCGCGTCGGCGCGCCCGAGCCACTCCCCGCAGCACTGTCCATTGCGCCCCTGGCGATTCCCGCGAGGGCTGCGCCGTCGTGATTGTGTCAGTTGCGTTACACGCACCGGGGCAGTTGCGGTTGCCTCGCCGTGCCGATGTCACGATTCTGTCACATGCCAACCCGAGAATGCCCCCGTCGTGGCAGCCATCGCCGGCAGCCTCGCCCTGGGCATCAAAGCTCACTCCCTCGCACACAGGGGAGCCCAGTCCATCACAGCAAGGAGACAGAGAATGCGTTTATCGAAAGCAGTTGTATGCGGAGGTTTGATTCTCGCGGGGGCCACCCAGGCCAATGCCGGCTCGGTCGATGCGAAGCTGCTCGACATGCTGAAGGCAAATGGTTCCATCACGGCGGCACAGCACGCCGAGTTGAGCGCTGACCTGGTGCGCGAGACACGCGAGGAGAAGCGCGCGGCCAAGGAAGTGGTCAAGGAGAAGGATTTCGTCGCATTCCGTCAGGCAGCCGGCTGGGCCGAGAGCACGAAGCTCACGGGTGATATGCGCGTGCGCCAGGAAACGATCGATGTCGACGGCGAGCCCGACTTCACCGGCAGCCGCAACAAGGACCGCCAGCGCATCCGTGCCCGTCTCGGTGCGTTCACCAAGATCAATCCCGAAGTGGAAACCGGCATCCAGGTCGCGAGCGGCAACGGCGCCGACCGTCGCTCGACCAACGAGAACATGGACAATTACTTCGACAAGAAGGCGGTGTGGCTGGACCTGGCCTACATCAACTACAACCCCGTGGCAGTGCCCGGCCTGAAGACCTTCGCGGGCAAGATGAAGCAGCCGTGGATGTCGATGGGCGACGTGATCTGGGACGGTGACATCAACCCCGAGGGCGTGGCGGCGGGCTACACGAAGAAGAACGGCACCACTACGTTCTTCGGCAGCGGCGGCTACTACGTGCTGAAGGATGCCGTGGACAGCGAAGGCTTCGAGATCGAGAACGACCTCGCGCTGTACCAGTTGCAGGGCGGCGTTGCGTTCGACGTGAGCGATTCGGCGCGCTGGACCCTCGGCGCCAGCGTCTACGACTTCAACAACGACAAGTACGGCTCGACCTCCTCGTTCCGTGCCAACGGCAACACCACCGACAAGTTCGGCCTGGGCGAAATCTTCACCCAGCTCGACGTGATCGGACTGCCGCTGCCGCTGTCACTGTACGGCCAGTACGTGCAGAACTACGAGGCGCGCGACATGGCCGCGACCACGATCGACGACAGCGACGAGGACACGGCGTACCTGTTCGGCCTGCGCACCAACATCGCGGGCGTGGCGTTCGACTACAACTACCGTGACGTGGATGCCAATGGCGTCGTGGGTGGCTTCACGGATTCCGATTTCGCCGTGGGTTACACGAACTCCAGCGGTCACAAGCTGAAGTTGAAGTACGACTTCATGAAAAACTTCTCGATCGGCGCGACCTATTTCATGGCCGAATCCGACGCCGTGAGCAGCCGGAAGCTGAAGGGCGTGGACGCGGACACCCTGCACGTCGATCTCGAAGCCAAGTTCTGATGCGCCCGGCGCCGTCCGCGCGAGCGGGCGGCGCCGGATTCGCGACTGCACGTTCCAAATACCAGTGGAGTACATGTGATGAAGAAGATTTCCGGATCCTTGAAGGCGGCCATCGGCGTCGCGGCGCTGTGCGGCGGTTTCCTGTCGCAGCAGGCCGGCGCGGCCAGCGTGATCGAGATCGACGGCTCCAGCACCGTCTACCCGATCACCGAGGCGGTGGCCGAGGAATACCAGGCTGCGGGCGGTGCGCGCGTGACGGTCGGCATCTCCGGCACGGGCGGCGGCTTCAAGCGCTTCTGCCGCGGCGAGACCGACATCTCGGACGCCTCGCGCCCGATCCTGAAGGAAGAGATGGTGCTCTGCGCGCAGGCCGGCATCAAGTATTTCGAGCTGCCGGTGGCCTATGACGCCATCACGGTCGTGGTCAGCAAGGACAACGATTTCGTCGACCACCTGACGGTCGAGGAATTGAAGAAGATGTGGGAGCCGGCCGCGGCGGGCAAGATCACCAGCTGGAAGCAGGTCCGTGACAGTTTCCCCGACGTGCCCCTGAAGCTCGCCGGCGCCGGTGCCGACTCGGGCACCTTCGACTACTTCACCGAGGCGGTCGTGGGTGTTGCCAAGTCTTCGCGCGGCGATTACCAGGCCAGCGAGGACGACAACGTCACCGTGCAGTTCGTCTCGCGCGACAAGGGCGCGCTCGGCTATTTCGGCCTGGCGTACTACGAGGAGAACAAGGACACGCTGCGCGCGGTGCCGATCGTGGCTCCCGGCGGTTCGACCGGCGTGGTGCCCTCGATCGCCACCGTGAACGACGGCACCTACACTCCGCTGTCGCGCCCGATCTTCATTTACGTGAAGGAGAAGTCGGTGCAGCGTCCGGAAGTGCGCAAGTTCGTGGAGTTCTACTTGAAGGAAGGCGGTGCGCTGACGCGTGAAGTGGGCTTCGTCGACCTGCCCGCGGCGGCCTATGAGTTGGCCCTCAAGAACTTCAACGAAGGCAAGCTCGGCAGCGGCTTCGGCGGCAAGTCGGAAGTCGGCCTGAAGGTCGAGGAGCTGCTGGCCCGCGAAGGCAAGCTCTGATCGGTTCCCCTGAGGAAGTTAGGGGTGGTGCGTGGCGCTCAGCCGCCACCACCCCGTTTTTTTCCGGGCATTCTCCGCTATCCATTTCCGACGGATCCATGCCATGACTCCTAACAGCGCCAAGCCAGCAGCGGCAGAGACATACCCTGGCAACCGCTTCGCGCACCGCCCGCTCCGGCATGTCAGCGAGCGGCTGATCGAGGGCGTGTTGTTTCTCGCCGCCTTCAGCGCTGTGGCGGTCACGGTAGCCATCGTATTCATCCTCGTGGCCGAGTCCGCGGCCTTCTTCGAGCACGTTCCGCTCATCGATTTCCTCACCGACACGCAGTGGACCATCATGTTCAGCGAGAAGCACTACGGCGTGGCGCCGTTGCTCGCGGGCACGCTGGTGACCACCACGGTCGGGCTGCTGCTGGCCGTGCCGGTGGGCACGATCACCGCGATCTACCTCAGCGAGTTCGCCGGGCCGCGCACGCGCGAGATCGTGAAACCCGTGCTGGAGCTGCTGGCCGGCATCCCGACCGTGGTCTACGGCTACTTCGCGCTGGTCATGGTCACGCCCGCGCTGCAGTACTTCATGCCGGACCTGCCCGGCTTCAACATGCTCGGGCCGGGCCTGGTGATCGGCATCATGATCATTCCCTACATCAGCTCCGTGGCCGAGGACGCGATGCGCGCGGTGCCGCTGCACATGCGCGAGGGTTCCTACGCGATGGGCGCAACGCGGCTGCAGACGGCGCTGCGCGTGGTGGTGCCCGCGGCGACCTCGGGCATCGTCGCGGCCTACATCCTCGGCATATCGCGCGCCATCGGCGAAACGATGGTGGTCGCGGTGGCGGCCGGGCAGCAGCCCAACTTCACCTGGGATCCGCGCGAACCCGGCGCCACGATCACCGCGTTCATCGTGCAGGTGGCGCTGGGTGACCTGCCGCACGGCAGCATCGAGTACCAGAGCATCTTCGCCGTCGGCCTGGTGCTGGTGCTGATGACGCTGTTCTTCAACGTGCTCGGCCACCTGGCACGCAAGCGCTTTCGCGAGGCCTACTGATGACACAGGACATGCAGCAGATCCGCCGCCTGGTTGCGCGCGGCAAGCAGTGGGACAAGGTGTTCGTGATCATCGGGCTGATATGCCTGATGATAGGCGTGCTGACGCTGGCGGTGCTGCTCGCCGGGCTCGTCCAGGACGGGGCGGGCCGACTGAACTGGGACTTCTTCACCAGCTTCCCCTCGCGGCGCGCCGAGAATGCCGGCATCCTCAGTGCCATCGTGGGGTCCAGCCTGGTGATGCTGCTGACCGCGATTACCGCGATCCCGCTGGGCGTCGCGGCGGGCGTCTATCTCGAGGAGTACGCGCGGCGCAACTGGGTGACGGAGATCATCGAGATCAACGTGAACAACCTCGCGGGCGTGCCCTCGATCATCTACGGCCTGCTCGCGCTGGGGCTGTTCGTCTACGCGCTCGATTTCGGCCAGAGCATCCTCTCGGCCGGCCTTACGCTGGCGCTGCTGATCCTGCCGATCATCATCGTGGCGACGCGCGAGGCGATACGCTCGATTCCATCGAGCATCCGCGAGGGCGCCTACGCGCTGGGGGCCACGCGCTGGCAGATGGTGC
>DAORUQ010000014.1:0-30219 GCA_035433265.1 Pseudomonadales bacterium
GAACGGAACAGCGCGATGCCGAGCCCTTCGACCTTGAAACTCCCGGCGCAGTCCAGGGGTTGTTCGCGCCGCACGTAATCGCGGATTGCCACATCGCTCAGCTCGCGCAGGCGCACGGTGCAGGTCTCGACGCCGCTCAGCAGGCGTCCCGATGGCGCGTCGAGCACGCACAGCCCGGTCAGAAAACGCACTTCCCGCCCCGAGATGCCGCGCAGCTGCTGCTGCGCACGCTCCACCGTGCCGGGCTTGCCGAGCAGCCTGCCGTCGGTCGCGCCGACCTGGTCCGAGGCAATGACGAGTGCATCCGGAGCGCGCAGCGCCACGGCGCGCGCCTTCGCCTCGCTCAGGCGCAGCACCAGGGTCTCGGGTGGCTCGCCGCTGGCCGGGGTCTCGTCGATGTCGGGGGAGAGGCACTCGAACTCGAGCCCGAGCCGCTGCAGCAGGCGCTTGCGATAGGGGGAACCGGAGCCGAGGACGATGCGTTGCATGATGGCGCGGGGCAAGTGTTGGTGTGGCCCGAACTTTGCAGAAAAATACGGTATTTTCAAGCATTTATTTTTTGACAGTGCCGGATGCCGGCCCTATGATTGCGCGCCTATGCCGACACCCCGGGTTCCCAGACAGGCTGATTTCCGCAAGCTGGCGGTATTTGGCGGCCAGATCGAGGGTACGATCGCGCTCGACGATTTGCCGCGCATCAGGGCCGAATCGATGGAGTCGGGCTCGGGCGCGGAGGCAACACTGCAATTGCAGTTTCGCATCGACGACGAGCGTTACAAGGTCATCGAAGGGCGGGTGCAGGCGAGCCTGAGCCTGCAGTGTCAGCGTTGCCTGGGTCCGATGACGCTGCCGGTGGACGCCCAGGTGCACCTGGCGATGGTCTGGAGTGAAGAAGAGATTCCGTCGTTGCCGCAGCGCTTCGAGGGAATCGTGGTAGGGGAAGGCCTGAGCGACCTCTACGAACTGGTGGAAGAAGAGTTGCTGCTGGCGATTCCGCTGGCGCCGCGCCACCCCGAAGGGGAATGCGCGTTGCGTCAAACGGTCGAGAGCGACGAAGTCGCGGACGACGACGAGCGGGAAAACCCGTTCGCCGTGCTCGCGAAGATCAAGGGGAGTTCATCCTGAGGCCCGACGGGCGCGGGGCGGGCATTCGATTTCAGTGAAGCACCCGGTGGGTGCGTGTTCAAAGTAGTGAGGAGTCAGTCATGGCAGTTGGTCAGGCAAGAACCACCCGTTCCCGTCGCGGCATGCGTCGCGCCCACGATGCGCTGCGCGGCGCGGCATTGTCGACCGATGCCACTTCCGGTGAAGTGCATCGTCGCCACCACGTGACCCCGGACGGTTTCTACCGGGGCAAGAAAGTGGTGGAGAGCAAGGACGACTGAGGCGCAGCCTGCACCTCGATCGACGGCGAGCGACCGGCCACGGTGCTCGCCGTTTTCTTTTGTGCAACCGCATGAATGGAGGCTGCGATGGCGGGGTTGTTCGCTTGTGTCTTTCCGGGGCAGGGGTCCCAGCGCGTCGGCATGCTGTCGGCGATTGCCGAAGCGGAGCCGCTTGTCCGTGAAACCTTTGCCGAGGCCTCCGAGGTCCTCGGCTATGACCTGTGGAACCTGGCGCAGTCCGGACCGCAGGAAGCCCTCAATCTCACCGAGCGCACCCAGCCGCTGATCCTTTGCGCCAGCGTGGCGCTGTGGCGCGTGTGGCGCGGCCGCGGTGGCGCGATGCCCGCGTACATGGCCGGGCACAGCCTGGGCGAGTTCAGCGCGCTGGTATGCGCCGGCGCACTCGGCTTCGCCGACGCGGTGCGGCTGGTGCGCAACCGCGGTGCCTACATGCAGGAAGCCGTGCCCGTGGGGCAGGGCGCGATGGCGGCGGTGCTGGGTCTCGATGACGCGCTCATCGAGCAAGCCTGCCTCGAGGCGGCGGGGACCGAAGTCGTCGCGGCGGTCAACTTCAATTCCCCGGGCCAGGTCGTGATCGCCGGTCACGCCGGTGCCGTCGAACGCGCGATCGCGGCCTGCAAGAGCCTGGGCGCCAAGCGCGCGATGCCGCTGCCGGTGAGCGCGCCTTTCCATACGACCCTGATGAAGCCCGCAGGCGATCGCCTGGCGCAGGACATGGCGACGATATCCCTCGCCATTCCGGCCGTGCCGGTGATCCACAACGTGCACGCGCGTCCGGAGAGCGATGCCGGGAAGATTCGCGCCCTGCTGGTGCAGCAGATCGCCAGTCCCGTGCAGTGGGTGGCTTCGGTGCGCTTCATGGCCGATGCCGGCGTGCAGCATGTTGTGGAGGTCGGCCCCGGCAAGGTGCTCGGCGGCCTGTGCAAGCGGATCGACGCCGCGCTGGAATGCTTCTACAGCGAGGAGCCGCAGGATCTCGACAAGGCGCTGGCGGCGGCCGGCGCCCCCAACTGATATCGGGAGTGAATGACATGCAACGAGTCTGTCTGGTTACCGGCGCGAGCCGCGGCATCGGGGCGGCGATCGCCGATGCGCTGGGAGCGGCCGGCGCCACCGTGGTGGGCACGGCGACCACGGAAGCGGGTGCTGCCGCGATCTCCGCGCGCTTTGCGGCCAATGGCATCGTCGGCACCGGCATGGCGCTCGACGTCGGCTCCGCAACCGCGGTCGATGAACTCATCGCTCGCGTGACGGAGCAGTTCGGCGCCCCGCTGGTGCTGGTCAACAACGCGGGCATCACGCAGGACAACATCGTGCTGCGGATGAAGGACGAGGAATGGGCCCGGGTCATCGACACCAACCTCAACTCGATCTTCCGCCTGAGCAAGGCGGTGCTGCGCGGGATGACCAAGGCGCGCTGGGGGCGCATCGTGAACATCAGTTCGGTGGTCGGCTCGATGGGTAACGCCGGACAGGCGAACTACGCGGCCAGCAAGGCCGGGATGGAAGGCTTCGCGCGCGCACTGGCGCGCGAGATCGGTTCGCGTGCGATCACCGTGAACTGCGTCGCCCCCGGCTTCATCGACACCGACATGACGCGCGAGCTGCCCGAGGCGCAGCGACAGAAGCTGCTCGAGCAGATCCCGGCCGGGCGCTTGGGCGAGGCCAGCGAGATCGCCGCCGTGGTGGCCTTCCTGGTCTCGGATGCGGCGGCCTATATCACCGGCGAGACGATTCACGTGAATGGCGGCATGTACATGCGCTGAAACATTTCCCCTTTTGTCAATATTGCATGTAACGGCGCGATTCGGGGTAGAATCGCGCCGCGTCAACGAGCCATTGCGGGAATGGGGATTTCCGTGGCCAACGGCACACTCAACCACTCACAGGAGCAACAGATCAAAATGAGCAGCATCGAAGAACGCGTCAAGAAAATCGTCGCGGAGCAGCTCGGAGTCAAGGAAGAGGACATCCAGAATTCTGCTTCCTTCGTGGAAGATCTCGGCGCCGATTCTCTGGACACCGTCGAACTGGTGATGGCGCTCGAAGAGGAATTCGAAACCGAAATTCCCGACGAGGATGCGGAGAACATCACCACGGTGCAGCACGCCATCGATTACGTCGAATCACACCTCTGATTCGGTCCCGCCGGGAGGTCGCGATGGCTGCGTTGCGGCCCGCGTCCTCCCACAGTGCTTGCCAGGCAAGCTGACCCATCGGCGAGCGGCAGCCGCGCAGGCCCGCCGTAGAGGGGTCGTGATAGACTTTGGACGCCGCGGCGCTGACTGCGTTTCGTCGCGGGCATCCCGATCCTACAAGGCATCTCGCAGACGGAGTCCTCGGCGATGAAACGACGGGTGGTCGTTACTGGCATGGGGGTCGTTACCCCGCTCGGCAACACGGTATCCGAAACCTGGGACGGCATCGTCAACGGGCGCAGCGGGATCCGGCCTATCGAGCAATTCGACGTATCCGCTTACGGCACGCGCTTCGGCGGCTCGATCCGGGGCTTCGACGCCAACGCCTTCCTGCCGCCTAAGGAAGTCCGCAAGTTCGACGATTTCATCCTTTATGGACTCGGCGCGGCCGTGCAGGCCATGGAGGATGCCGGTCTCGTGGTCGAGGAATCCTTCGCGCCCCGCGTCGGGGCCGCCATCGGTTCGGGCATCGGCGGCATCGCCTCGATCGAGAAGAGCCACCAGATCGTGCTCGATTCGGGTCCGCGGCGCGTATCGCCATTCTTCGTCCCGGGCTCGATCACCAACATGATCGCCGGCTACCTGTCGATCCGCTACGGGTTCTCGGGGCCGAACCTCGCGATCACCACGGCCTGCACCACCGGCACCCACAACATCGGGCTGGGGGCGCGGCTGATCGCGTGGGGCGAGGTCGATGCGATGATCGTCGGCGGCTCCGAGATGGCCACCACGCCGGTGGGACTCGGCGGCTTCTCGGCCTCGCGCGCCCTGTCGACTCGCAACGATGCGCCCGAAGCGGCGAGCCGGCCGTGGGATCGTGATCGCGACGGTTTCGTGCTGAGCGACGGCGCCGGCGTGCTGGTGCTGGAGGAGCTCGAGTTCGCGCGCCGTCGCGGTGCGCGCATCTACGCCGAGCTCATCGGCTTCGGCATGAGCGGCGACGCCTACCACATGACCTTGCCTCCGGAAGACGGGCGCGGCGCTGCGGCGGCCATGCACAACGCCATCCGCGATGCCGGGGTGACGCCGCAGGAAATCGATTACATCAATGCCCACGGCACCTCGACGCCCGCGGGCGATCTCGCCGAGAGTCGTGCGGTGCAGCGCGTGCTGGGCGACGCGGCGGACCGCGTCGCGATCAGTTCGACCAAGTCCATGATCGGTCACCTGCTCGGCGCTGCTGGCGCGGTGGAGGCGGTGTTCAGCATCCTGGCGATCCGCGACGGGGTGGCGCCGCCGACGATCAACCTCGACAATCCCGAGGAGGGCTGCACGCTCAACTACGTGCCCCACGTCGCCCAGCAGCGGAAAATAGACATCGCGCTGTCGAACTCCTTCGGTTTCGGCGGGACCAACGGCTCCCTGGTCTTTCGCAGGATATGATCGCTGCATCATGAATCAGCTCGTGCCGCTGCCGCGGGTCTGGGTCAACGCGACGGAAACGAACCTGGTCCCGGCCGAGGACCGCGGCCTGGCCTTTGGCGACGGCCTGTTCGAGACGATGCGCCTGCATGGCGCGCGCGTGCCGCTGCTGGAGCGACACCTGCAGCGGCTGCAGCACGGAGCGCTGCGCCTGCGCATCGCGCTGGACATCGACGAATTGCGCGCGGAGATATCCCGTTTCCTGTCCTCGTCCGGCACCGATGAGGGAATCCTCAAGCTGATCGTGACGCGCGGCGACGGGGGGCGAGGCTATCGCGTCGATGCTGGCAACGAGTCACGTCGCATCCTGATGCAGCGCCCGTTGGCCCGGCATCCCGCGCAATGGTGGTCGGAGGGCGTCAGCATCCGTCATTGCGACACGCGGCTCGGGAGCAACCCGGCGCTGGCCGGCATGAAGCATCTGAATCGCCTGGAGCAGGTGCTCGCCCGCCTGGAGTGGGACGATGCGCAGATCGCCGAGGGACTGATGTGCGACCAGAAGGGGCGCATCGTCGAGGGCGTCTCCACCAACCTGTTCCTCGTCAGCGGCGGGCGGCTGCTGACGCCGGTGATCGATAACTGCGGTGTTGCCGGGGTGATGCGGGGTTTCATCCTCGACGTCGTGGCACCCGAACTCGCGCTGCATACCGAGCAGGTCCATTGCGAGCGCGCACTGCTGGGCGCGGCGCAGGAAGTGTTCCTGTGCAACGCGGTAATCGGCGTCTGGCCGGTGCGCCAGCTCGGGACCAAGCGCTGGCCGCTGGGGCCGGTGACACGCAGGGTGCAGGCGCATGTGGCGCAGTTCCTTGCGTCCTGAGCGCGTGCTGCGCGCGGTCGAACTGGGCCTCGCGGCTTGCCTGCTGATCGTCCTGGTGGCCTGGGGCACGTTCACTCGCTGGCTGGACCAACCGCTCGCGCTGGACGCGCCCGTGGTGGTGGAGCTCCCGCAGGGCGGCAACCTGACGCATTTCCTCGACGATCTGCACGAAAGCGGTCTGCTGGATCACCCGCGCTGGCTGCGGGCACAGGCGCGCATCGACGGTGTCGCCGACAAGGTCCGCGCCGGGGAGTACCGCCTGGAGCCCGGGATCACGCCGCGCCTGCTGCTGGAGATGCTGGTGGCGGGGCGCGTGGTCGTCTACGCCGTCACGCTGGTCGAGGGCATGACCGTGGCGCAGGTGCTCGCCCGGCTACAGGAGCAGCCGAAGCTCGAGACCGCGCTGCGTGGCGCGACGGCAGACTCCCTGTTCGGCAAGCTCGGTGTCGATGCCGGCTGGTCTAGCGCGGAGGGCGCGTTCTTTCCCGATACCTACCAGTACAGCCGCGGCATGAGCGATGCGGATATCCTGCTCGCCTCGCACCGGGCGCTGCATGAGGTGCTCGCCGAGGAATGGGCTGGTCGCGACGCGGGCCTGCCGTACCGGAGCCCCTACGAGGCATTGATCATGGCCTCGCTGGTAGAGAAGGAAACCGGTGTGGCCGAGGAGCGGCAGGAGATAGCGGGCGTGTTCGTTCGCCGTCTGCAGAAAGGCATGCTGCTGCAGACGGATCCGGCCGTGATCTACGGCCTTGGCGAGAGTTTCGACGGCAACCTGACGCGCGAGCACCTGCGCGCGCCGGGCCCCTACAATACGTACCTGAATGCCGGCTTGCCACCGTCGCCGATCGCGCTGCCCGGACGCGCGGCCATCCACGCGGCACTGCATCCGGCGCCCGGATCGGCGCTGTTTTTCGTCGCGCGCGGCGACGGTTCGCACGAGTTCTCGGCAAGCCTCGAGGAACACAACCGGGCCGTGCGCAAGTTCCAGTTGCAGCGCCGTGGCACGCCATACCGCTCGCGACCCCAGGACTGAGAACGGCCGCGAGCCTCAATGGAGAAAGATCCTCGACATGGCTAGAGGCCGGTTCATCAGCGTCGAAGGCGGCGAAGGCGCGGGCAAGAGCACCAACATCGAGGGGGTCCGCGCGCGGCTGCACGCGGCGGGGCTGCGCGTGGTAGTGACGCGCGAGCCCGGCGGCACGCCGCTCGCTGAAGAGATCCGCCAGCTATTGCTGGCGCCGCGCGAGGAAGGGGTGTGCGAGGACACCGAGTTGCTGCTGGTGTTCGCCGCGCGGATGCAGCACGTGGAGCGCGTGATCAAGCCGGCGCTGGCGCGCGGCGACTGGGTGATCAGCGATCGCTTCACGGATGCGACCATCGCCTACCAGGGGGCGGGGCGGCGCATGGGAGTGGAGCGGATCCAGGCCCTGCGCCGGCTGTTGCTGGGTGATTTCGCGCCGGACCTCACGTTGCTGCTGGACGTGCCGGTGGACAGCGGCATGCAACGCCTTGCGGGTCGCGGTGCGCCGGACCGCTTCGAGATGGAAGGCCGGGAATTCTTCGACCGCGTGCGCGCCGCCTACCTGCAACTGGCCGCGGCGGAGCCCGCGCGGTTTCGGGTGATCGACGCCGCCGGGCCGCTGCCGGACGTCCAGGCCGCCGTCGCGCAGGCCCTCGAGGGCTTCCTCGCGCAGGACGCGACGCCGTGACCGGTTCCGCGCCAGCCCCTCTGCCCTGGCAGCGCAACGACTGGGAGCGACTGCGCGCGCGCATCGTCGATCAACGCCTGCATCACGCCGTGCTGCTCAGCGGGCCGGCGGGTATCGGCAAGCGCCTGCTGGGAGAGCTGCTGGCGCGCTCGATCCTGTGCCGCAACCCGGACCGCGGGCAGGCTTGCGGAGCGTGTCGCGACTGCCTGCTGGTCACGGCGGGCTCGCACCCGGATCTGCTGCGGATCGCGCCCGAGGAGCCGGGCAAGCAGATCCGCATCGAACAGATACGGGGCGAGTTCACCGACTTCGTGATGCGCACGCCGAGCGTGGCCCACGCCAAGGCGATCGTGATCGATCCGGCGGATGCCATGAACACGCACACCGCCAACTGCCTGCTGAAGAGCCTGGAGGAGCCGGCGCCGCGCACGCACATGCTGCTGCTGAGCGATGCCCCGGCGCGCCTGCTGCCCACGATCCGCTCACGCTGCCAGCAGCTCAGGCTCATGCCGCCGGCGCCCGAGCAGGCGCTGCAGTGGTTGCAGTCGGCCGGTGGCGGCGCCGATGCCGCGGACCTGCTCGGTATCGCAGCGGGTTGTCCGCTGGGCGCGCTGCGCATTCGCGAGGCGGATGCCATCGGGGGCTTCGACCGCGCGGCCGACATGATGCGCCGCGCGGCATCACCCGGAGCCTGGATTCCTGAGCTGGTGAGCGGATGCGCCGACCTGGAGTTGCGCGAGCTGCTCGGCTGGGTGTTCCTGTTCCTGGCCGATCTGAGTCGCGCGCTGGCGCACGGCTCAGCCTCGGGGGCTCGCATCCAGCGGGCTGCCGCGGCCATCGACGAGCTGATGCCCCGTGTCGGCGCCGTGCACGCCGCGCGGATGCTGCAGCGCACCCTGGCGGCGCGTCGCGATGCGGCGTCGACGGCCAATCCGAACCGCCAGCTGCTGCTCGAGGCCTTGCTCATCGATTGGCAGCGAGGCTGTTGAGGCTGGCAAAATCCGGGTTGAGTCGCTACTCTTCTGCAAGTACCACCGGAGTGATTCCCCCAGCCCATGACCGCGCCGCAAGGAACCCGCAACGGCATCCTGTCCCTGACCATCAAGGACAAGGCGGTGCTGTATGCGGCGTACATGCCCTTCCTGCAGAACGGTGGCCTGTTCATCCCGACCAACAAGCCCTACCGCATCGGCGACGAAGTATTCATGCTGCTGAACCTGATGGACGAGCAGGAGAAGATTCCGGTGGCCGGCAAGGTGGTTTGGGTCACGCCCAAGCGCGCACAGGGCAACCGCGCCTCGGGCATTGGCGTGCAGTTCAACGGTCAGGACGACACGGCAAGCCGCAAGATCGAAACCTACCTTGCGGGCGCCCTGGAATCCGAACGTCCCACGCACACGATGTGAGAAGCGGCCTGCGGGCCGTCGGCGCATGCTCATAGACAGCCATTGTCATCTGGACTACCTCACGTCGCCCGACGTGGGCATGGACATCCACGCCATCCTGCAAACTGCCGCGGCCGCCGGGGTAGGGCGCATGCTCACGGTGGCGGTCGACCGCGAGAACCAGTTGCGCGTGCTCGCCCACGCGCAGGCGCACGAGCAGGTCTTTGCATCGGTCGGCATTCATCCCTCGTCCTGTGCCGCGGAGCCGGTCAGCGTCGCCGAGCTGCTCGCGCTCGCCGCGCAGCCCAAGGTGGTCGCGATCGGCGAAACCGGGCTCGATTACTACCATGGCGCGGAGCACGCCGAGCGCCAGCAGCAGAGCTTCGTCACGCATCTGCAGGCGGCGTCGCGGGCGGGGCTCCCGGTCATCGTGCATACGCGCGATGCGCGCGAGGACACGCTGCGGTTGCTCGCCGCACATGCCGATCCGGTGCACGCCGGCGTGATGCATTGCTTCACGGAAAGCCTGGAGATGGCCCGCGCGGCGATGGAGATGAACTTCATGATCTCGTTCTCCGGGATCATCACCTTCCGCAGCGCCGCGGCGTTGCGCGAGGTCGTTCGCGCCGTACCGCTCGATCGCATGCTGGTGGAAACCGACTCGCCCTACCTCGCGCCGGTGCCGCATCGCGGGCGCACCAACGAGCCGCGCCACGTGCTGCACGTCGCCGAAGCGGTGGCGGCGATCAAGGAGATTCCGCTCGAGGAAGTGGCTGCGGCGACCACGGCGAATTTCTACCGGTTGTTCCCGCGCGCGGTCGTGGCCTGAGGGCGCGCCGTGAGGCAGTTGCCGTTCGGGTTGGGGCTGGTGGAAGGCTTCTACGGCCGGCAATGGCGCGACGAGGACCGCATCGCCTGCCTGCGCTTCATCGCGGGCACCGGCTATCGCTACTACCTTTATGCACCCAAGGGCGATGCCGTACTGCGACGCCGCTGGCCCGAGCGCTGGGACGCCGCGGAGGAGCGACGCATGCGCGCGATCGCCGACTGTTGCGCCGAATCCGGACTCGACTGGGGGTTCGGGCTGAGTCCGCTCGGGCTGGTCGAGGATCCCTCGCCCGTGAACCTGCGGCGCCTGCGCGACAAGGTGCGTTACCTGGAGAGCTTCGGCGCACGCATCCAGTGCATCCTCTTCGATGACATGCCGCGCCACGTCCATGCGCTGGCCGCCTCGCAACTGGATATCGTCGCCGAGGTGATGTCCGTCAGCGAGGCCGGGCATGCGCTCGTCTGCCCCAGCTATTACTCGACCGACCCGGTGCTGGAACGCGTGTTCGGTGCGATGCCCGCCGATTACTGGGAAGAGCTCGGCGCCGGGCTGCCTCGCGAGATGGGTATATTCTGGACCGGCGACAGGGTTTGCGCCGAATCCCACGATGCGGCAGGTCTCGGCGAGATCGCGGCGCGTTTCGCGCGCAAGCCCGTGCTGTGGGACAACTACCCCGTCAACGACGGCGCCAGGGGATCGAACTTCCTGCGCATTGACGCTTTCCGCGGCCGCGGGAGCGAGCTCGCCGGGCTCACGCAGGCGCATTTCGTGAACCCGATGAACCAGTGCTGGCTGTCGCGGATCGCCTTGCAGTCGCTGGCGCTGCTCTACCAGCAGGGGCCCGCCTACGATGCAGACGCCGCTTTCGCGTATTGCCTGCGCGCGCAGTGCGAGGAGGCGCTGGCCGCGCAACTCGCCGCGGATCTCGATGCGCTGCAGCGCGAGGGGCTGAGTGCGCTGTCCGGGGCGCGTCTCGCGCAGATGCGCGCGCGCTATGCCGAATTTCACTCGCCGCTGGCGGAGGAAGTCCGCGACTGGCTCCACGGCGGCTACGCCTTCGATCCGGCCTGCCTCACCGATTGAGCGCCGACGCTGTCTTACGCAGCAGGTAGTGGCCGGCGAAGCCGGCGCGCTCCTATAATCGCCGCCATCCAATTACTGACCGACGGGGACATTCCATGCATCACCAGGGCAAGGCGATCACGCTGCGAGCGCTGGAATCCGGTATCGTCGAGCTGTGCTTCGACCGCGACGCGGATGCCGTCAACAAGTTCGACCAGCTGACTCTCGGCGAGCTCGGCGAGGCGCTGGGGCAGATCGCCGCGGACAGTGGCGTGCGGGGCGTGCTGATCACCAGCGCCAAGCCCGAGTACTTCATCGTCGGCGCCGATATCGGCGAGTTCGGCGCGCTGTTCCGCCAGGGCGAGGCCGCCCTGCTCGAGAACCTGGCCCGGGCGAACGCCATATTCAACGCACTGGAAGATCTTGCGGTACCGAGCGTCTGCGCCATCAACGGTACCGCGCTGGGCGGCGGGCTGGAGCTCTGCCTGGCCGCGGATGCGCGCGTGATGTCGCGCGGCGCCCGTGTCGGTCTGCCCGAGGTCAAGCTCGGGATCAATCCCGGCTTCGGCGGCACGGTGCGCCTGCCGCGCGTGATCGGCGTCGACAACGCGGTCGAGTGGATCTGCGGCGGCAGCGAGTACAAGGCCGAGGTCGCGCTGAAGGTGGGTGCGGTCGATGCGGTGGTCGAGCCGGCGCGCCTGCGAGAGGCCGCGCTGGACCTGCTGCGCCAGTGCATGGATGGCACGCTGGATTACGCGGCACGGCGTCGCGAGAAGACGCAACCGGTGCAACTCAATGACATCGAACGCATGATGGCCTTCATGACGGGCAAGAGCGTGGTGGCCGCGCAGGCGGGGCCGAACATGCCGGCGCCGGTGACGGCCGCCAAGTCGATGGAGAAATCCGTGGGCCTGTCGCGCGACGAGGCGCTCGAGGTGGAGGCGAAGTTCTTCGCGCGGCTCGCGCTCACCAACGAGGCGGACAGCCTGATCGGGCTGTTCCTGAACGAGCAGGCGGTTTCGAAGAAGGCGCGGGAGTGGGAGTCGGCCGGACGCAAGGTGACGCACGCGGCGGTTCTCGGAGCAGGCACCATGGGTGGCGGTGTGGCCTACCAGTCGGCGAGCTGCGGCGTGCCGATCGTGATGAAGGACATCGCCGAGAAGGGACTGGAGATCGGCATGCGTGAGGCCGGCAAATTGCTCTCGGGCCAGGTCAGCCGCGGGCGCATGACGCCAGAAGCCATGGCCGGCGTGCTGCGCACCATCCGTCCCGCGCTCGATTACAGCGGTTTCGGTGCAGTGGATTTCGTGGTCGAGGCGGTCGTCGAGAACGAGAACGTCAAGAAGCGCGTGCTCGCCGAGTGTGAAGCGGTGCTGGGCAGCGATGCCGTGCTCGCGAGCAACACCTCGACGATCTCGATCACGCGCCTTGCACAGGCCCTGGCGCGCCCGGCGAATTTCTGCGGCATGCACTTCTTCAACCCGGTGCACCGCATGCCCCTGGTCGAGGTGATCCGCGGCGAGCACAGTTCCGACGCCGCCATCGCCACCACGGTGGCTTACGCGCGACAGCTCAAGAAGACGCCGATCGTGGTGCGCGATTGCCCGGGCTTCCTGGTCAACCGTGTGCTGTTCCCGTATTTCGGCGCGTTCAACGCCTTGTTGCGCGATGGCGCGGACTTTCGCCAGGTCGATCGCGTGATGCAGAAATTCGGCTGGCCCATGGGGCCGGCGCACCTGCTGGACGTGGTCGGCATCGACGTGGCGCATCACGCCGCCGGCGTGATGGCCGAGGGCTTCCCCGAACGCATGCAGATCGGGTTCCGCACCGCGGTGGAACTGATGTTCGAGGCGGGGCGCTTCGGGCAGAAGACCGGGGCGGGTTTCTATCGTTACGAACAGGACAAGCGTGGCAAGCCGGTCAAGACGCCCGACCCCGAAGCGCAGGCGATGATCGCCGGCATCAGCGCCGCGCCGCGCGAGTTCGAGGAGCAGCAGATCGTCGAACGCATGATGGTGCCCATGTGCAACGAACTCGTGCGCTGCCTCGATGAGGACATCGTGGATTCGGCGGGCGAGGCCGACATGGCGCTGGTCATGGGCATCGGCTTCCCCGTGTTCCGCGGCGGTGCGCTGCGCTACATGGATCACATGGGCCTGGCGGAGTTCTGTGCCGCCGCGGACCGCCATGCGGGGATCGCGGCAGTCTACGGCGTGCCGGAGTCGTTGCGCGCCCGTGCGCGTGACGGCAGGCGTTTCTATTCCTGATACACCGGTGCCTGCGTCTGCAGGGGAGGAACGGCGTGAGTTTCAAAGACGACGATGTGGTGATTATCGACTGCGCACGGACCCCGATGGGGCGTTCGAAGAACGGCGTATTCCGCAATGTGCGCGCGGAAGACTTGTCCGCGGATCTCGTGAACGCGTTGTTCGCGCGCAATCCGAACGTGGATCCTGCCGCGGTGGAAGACGTGATCTGGGGCTGCGTGAACCAGACCGAGGAGCAGGGCTGGAACGTGGCACGCATGTTCTCGCTGCTCACCGTGGTACCGCATTCGGCCGGTGCGCAGACCATATCGCGGCTCTGCGGCTCCTCGATGTCGGCGCTGCACATCGCCGCGCAGTCGGTCATGACCGGCTATGGCGATGTGTTCCTGGTCGGCGGCGTGGAGCACATGGGACACCTGCCGATGGACAAGGGCATCGATCCCAACCCCCGCATGAGCAAGCACGTCGCCAAGGCCGCCGGGATGATGGGCATCACCGCCGAGGGACTGGCCATGCTGCACGGCATCACGCGCGAGCAGCAGGATGCCTTCGGCGTGCGCTCGCACCGCCTGGCGGCCCGAGCGCAGGACGAAGGGCGCTGGGCGCGCGAGATCATCCCGGTGCGCGGTCATGACGAGGATGGCTTCAGCAAGCTGATCACCGAGGACACCACGGTGCGCCGTGACACCACGCTCGAGGGGCTGGGTGCCTTGGCGCCGGCTTTCGACCCGCGCAACGGCACGGTCACCGCCGGAACCTCGTCGCAGATCGCCGACGGTGCGGCGGCGATGATCGTGATGTCCGGACGCAAGGCGCGGGCCTGTGGCGTGCAGCCGCGCGCGAAGATCCGGGCGATGGCAGTTGCGGGGGTGGACCCTTCGATCATGGGTTACGGTCCGGTTCCGGCGACACACAAGGCGCTGGCGCGCTGCGGCCTGGCGATGAAGGACATCGAGGCGGTGGAACTCAACGAGGCCTTCGCCGCGCAGGCCCTGCCTGTGCTCAAGGACCTCGGGCTGCTCGACGACATGGACACCAGGGTCAATCTGCACGGAGGCGCGATCGCGCTGGGGCATCCCTTCGGTTGCTCGGGCGCGCGGATTACCGGGACCCTCATCAACGTGATGGAGCAGCGCGACCTCACGCTGGGACTGGCGACCATGTGCATCGGCATGGGCCAGGGGATCGCGACGGTGCTGGAGCGGGTTTGATGCCGGGGCAGAGGCAGGGGGGAATCGCGATCCCGGAGTCCGGGGCCGCGGCTGCGTGACCGGTCGTCGTTCCCCCGAGAATTGGCTGCTGCTGGCGAGTTACGGTTCGGTCGCGGTCGCCCTGATCCTGATCGTCGTCAAGGCGGCGGCGTGGTTGTATACGGGGTCCGCCAGCCTGCTCGGTTCATTGATCGATTCCTTCATGGATTCCATGGCCTCGCTGCTGTCGATGGCCGCGGTGCGCTATTCGCTGAAGCCGGCGGACGAGGAACATCGTTTCGGGCACGGCAAGGCCGAATCGCTGGCGGCACTGGCGCAGTCGGCGTTCATCATGGGTTCCGCGGTGCTGCTGTTCCTGTATTGCCTGGAGCGTATTCTGCAAGCCGAGGAGCACGTGCTCGAGCATACCGGGATCGGTATCGCGGTCAGTGTCTGTGCGATCGTGTGCACGCTCGGGCTGCTCGCGCTGCAGACACACGCTATACGCCTCACCGGCTCGACGGCGATCAGCGCAGATCGGCTGCACTACAAGTCAGACCTGCTGATGAACGGGGCTGTCATCATTTCACTGCTGTTTGCCCAGCGGGGTGTCTACCTGGTCGATGTGGTCATGGGGCTGTTCATCGCCATGATCATCTCCCGCGGCGCCGTGCAGATCGGGTGGGAGGCTTTTGGTCTGCTGATGGACAAGGCACTGTCGCCGGAGGTCGATCAGCACATCCGCGAACTGGCGCTGTCCAGTCCGGGCGTGCTCGGCGTGCACGATTTGCGTACACGGCGCTCCGGGATGCGCTACATCATCCAGTTGCACGTGGAACTGGAGGACGAGACGTCGCTGCTCGTCGCCCACGGCATCGCCGACGCGGTGGAATTTCGCCTGCGCGAGGCGTATCCCGGTGCGGACGTGATCATCCACCAGGATCCGCACAGCGCGGTGGCAGAGGAGTATGCGGCGGCAATGGCGCAGGGCCCGTTGCAGCTGCCTGCAGGGTTGCGGCCGAGTTGAATTGCTGCGCAGCCGTGTGGCAAACTGCGGTCGCCTGGAACTCCCCTGACTTTGTCAAGAAATCATCGGCATAACAACAAGTTGCGCAGATCTCCTGATTCAGCGGTCAAAGCCCGGCCCGGCTGTGCGAAAGTGGCGGAACTGGTAGACGCGCTGGATTTAGGTTCCAGTGCCGCAAGGCGTGCGGGTTCGAGTCCCGCCTTTCGCACCACAACGGGAAGGGTTGCCGACGGGAAGGCACCGGGCAGATGCGCTGGCCGGTTTCCCGATTTTGCCGACTCTCGGATTTCATGAACCCATGCTAGAATGCGCGCCCTTGTGGTTGGCGTGCCGCTGCCGAATGGGCGTGCGGGTGCGTCGAGCGCATTAGCGGATCAGGCTGTTTCCGAGCGATATCCGGTTGTCCATTCCCTCCGGCGATGCGTCCGGCCTTGGTGGTCGGTGCACGCGAGTGGCGGGCCGGAATGGCGAGTTCCGTCACGGATATGTGGGGCGCTGCGTTGTGCGCGCCTTCGATGATCAATGTCACAGTTCTTGAGCGAGGTTGAAAATGCAGGTTTCCGTTGAAATTACGTCGGGATTGGGCCGGCGCCTGACCATTGGCGTGCCGGCGGCGCGCGTTGAGGCGGAAGTGGCGGCACGCCTCGAGAAGGCTGCGAAGACGGTGCGCCTGAAGGGTTTCCGTCAGGGCAAGGTGCCGATGCGGGTTGTGCAGCAGCGCTTCGGCGCCGGTGTTCGCCAGGAGGTGCTCGGCGAGGTGATGAGCCAGTCGTTCTACGAGGCCGTGCGCCAGGAGGACCTCAAGCCCGCGGGCCAGCCCACCATCGAACCCCGTACGCTCGCCAGTGGACGCGACCTCGAGTTCATCGCGACATTCGAGGTTTACCCGGAAATCGAGCTGATCGATTTCAGCAGGCTCAGCGTCGAGCGCCCGGTGGCTGATGTCACCGAGGCCGACATCGACCGCATGATCGACGTATTGCGCAACCAGCAGGCGTCGTGGAGCACGGTGGAGCGCGCGGCCGCGCCGGGGGACAAGGTCAACATCGACTACACCGGACGCCGTGATGGCGTCGCATTCGACGGCGGCTCGGCGACGGGCAGCGATCTGGTTCTCGGGTCCGGCCGTATGATCCCGGGATTCGAGTCCGGTATCGAGGGGATGGTTGCCGGTGAAACCCGCGAGCTGAAGCTGCGCTTCCCGGAGGAATATCACGCCGAGGATCTGCGCGGTGCGGAAGTGGTCTTCGACGTCACGCTGAACAGCGTTGCCGGGAAGGAGTTGCCGGAGCTGGGCGAGGAATTTTTCGCGCGCTTCGGTGTCTCCGAAGGTGGGCTCGACGGATTCCGTGCCGAAGTGCGCGCCAATATGGAGCGCGAGCTCAAGCAGGCATTGCGCAACAAGGTGAAGGCGCGCGTGATGAATGCGCTGCACGAGCGCACCGACGTCGAGATTCCGCAGGCGCTGGTGCGCCAGGAAATCGAGACGCTGCGCCGCCAGGCCCTGCGCCAGTTCGGCGGCGACGCGGCACGATTCGATGCCAGTATCCTGCCCGACGAGATGTTCCGCGCGCAGGCAGAGCGTCGCGTGGCGCTTGGTTTGCTTCTGGGCGAAGTGATCCGTCGCGAGAGCCTGAAGGCAGACCCGGCGCGCGTACGCGGTGTGGTGGAGGAGATGGCTTCCACCTACGAGGAGCCGGAGGAAGTGATCAACTGGTACTATGGCAATCGCGAGCAGCTGGCCTCCGTCGAGGCGGTGGTTCTGGAGGATCAGGTGATCGACTCCATCCTGGAGCGCGCGACGGTCACGGAGGTTCCGTGCAGCTACGAGGAGGCGCTGCGCGCCGATCCGCCGAAGCCGGCGACCGACGAGTCGCAGTCCTGACAAACCCCGCGGAGGGGATGCGTAAGCGTTCCTCCGCTTATTGGCCTTGAGCGAGGAGTACATCGCATGGATCAGCGTGGCGAGCGAAGCGGTAGCACCATCAACGGTCTCGGGCTCGTGCCCATGGTCGTGGAGCAGACTGCGCGGGGTGAGCGCTCCTACGATATTTACTCGCGTCTGCTGAAGGAGCGCGTGATCTTCATCGTCGGTCCGGTCGAGGACTACATGGCCAATCTGGTCGTGGCCCAGATGCTGTTCCTCGAGTCGGAGAATCCCGACAAGGATATTCACCTTTACATCAACTCTCCGGGCGGCTCGGTCACCGCAGGGCTGTCGATCTACGACACGATGCAGTTCATCAAGCCGGACGTCAGCACGATGTGCATCGGCCAGGCCGCGAGCATGGGTGCCTTCCTCCTGGCGGGCGGAACGTCGGGCAAGCGCTACGCGCTGCCGAACTCGCGCATCATGATCCACCAGCCCAGCGGCGGCGCCCACGGCCAGGCCTCCGACATCGACATCCATGCGCGCGAGATCCTGATCATTCGCGAGCGGCTCAATGCCCTGTTGGCCAAGCATACGGGGCAGTCGGTGGAAACCGTGGCGCGCGACACGGAGCGGGACAATTTCATGAATCCCGAGAAGGCCAGGGAGTACGGGATCATCGACGAGGTGCTGAGCCATCGTCCGGGCAAGTAGGTACCAATTTGGTGCCGTCCTGCTAGACTCTCGAAAGTGTTGGGGGGGGCGGACATGCGGCCCGGGCGCGCATGGCACGGCACCCCGGGTGAACTAGGGCTGATTCTGGCGGAGTGGTGATGACGAAGGAAAGCGGCGGCGACAAGAGCAAACTGCTGTATTGCTCTTTTTGTGGCAAGAGCCAGCACGAGGTTCGCAAGCTGATAGCGGGTCCGTCGGTGTTCATCTGCGACGAGTGCGTCGATCTGTGCAACGACATCATCCGCGAGGAGGTCCAGGAAACGTCGGGCGACGCGTCCAGGAACAAGTTGCCCAAGCCCCGCGAGATCTGCCAGATTCTCGATGAGTACGTGATCGGCCAGCGCCACGCGAAGAAGGTGCTGTCGGTGGCTGTTTACAACCACTACAAGCGTCTGCGCGAGGGCGACCGGCAGCGCGACGAGGTCGAGCTGGGCAAGAGCAACATCCTGCTGGTCGGCCCGACCGGCAGCGGCAAGACGCTTCTCGCCGAGACGCTCGCGCGCCTGCTCGATGTGCCCTTCACGATCGCGGACGCGACCACGCTCACCGAGGCGGGTTACGTCGGCGAGGACGTGGAGAACATCATCCAGAAACTGCTGCAGAAAGCCGAATATGATGTGGAAAAGGCCCAGATGGGCATTGTCTACATCGACGAGATCGACAAGATCTCGCGCAAGTCGGAAAACCCGAGCATCACGCGTGACGTGTCGGGCGAGGGCGTGCAGCAGGCCCTGTTGAAGCTCATAGAAGGCACGGTGGCATCGGTGCCGCCGCAGGGCGGACGCAAGCACCCGCAGCAGGAGTTCCTGCAGGTTGACACCTCGAACATCCTCTTCATCTGCGGCGGCGCATTCGCGGGTCTCGAGAAGATCATCCGCGACCGTTCGGAGAAGAGCGGCATCGGTTTCTCCGCCG
Organism: Pseudomonadales bacterium; assembly: GCA_035433265.1. Classification (GTDB taxonomy): domain Bacteria; phylum Pseudomonadota; class Gammaproteobacteria; order Pseudomonadales; family UBA5518; genus UBA5518. The sequence goes on from DAORUQ010000014.1 coordinate 18,836, forward strand.
AGGTCAAGGGCAAGGACGAGGCCAAGAACGTGAGCCAGCTGCTGCGCGAGCTGGAGCCCGAGGATCTCGTGCGCTACGGCCTGATCCCCGAGTTCGTGGGCCGCCTGCCGGTCATCGCGACGCTCGAGGAACTCGACGAACCGGCGCTGATCCAGATCCTTACCGAACCGAAGAACTCCCTCACGCGCCAGTTCAAGAAGCTGTTCGACATGGAGGGAGTGGAGCTGGACTTTCGCGAGGACGGTTTGCGCGCGATCGCCGGGCGAGCGCTGGCGCGCAAGACCGGTGCCCGCGGGCTGCGCTCGATCCTCGAATCCGTGCTTCTCGAAACGATGTACGAGATTCCCTCGGAACGCGACGTGACCAAGGTCGTGATCGACGAGTCCGTCATCAAGGGCGACTCGGCGCCGCTCAAAGTCTACGAATCCGTCCAGCCCAAGGCTGCCCCCGGGGAGTGAGTTCCCTGCGTCGCGCGAGTCCGGCTCGCGCACTTCGAGTAGTATCTTCCGGCGGCTTCCCGTTTCGTGAGCGGAGTTGCCGGCCCAGGCCCGTGAGGGGCGAGGAGTAACCCAATGAAATCCGAGACTGCTGCGTGGCCGGTACTGCCGTTGCTGCCCCTGCGCGATGTCGTGGTGTTCCCGCACATGGTCATCCCGCTGTTCGTCGGCCGCGAAAAGTCGATCGCGGCGCTGGAATCGGCGATGGACGACGAGAAGCGCATCCTGCTGGTCGCGCAGCGCAGCGCCACGGAAGACGACCCGGGCATGAAGGATGTCTACCGTGTGGGCACGATAGCCAACGTGCTGCAGCTCTTGCGGCTGCCCGACGGCACCGTGAAGGTGCTGGTCGAAGGCAGCGAGCGTGCCGCGATCGAGGGCGTCAACGCGCGCGAGGGCTACCTCGAGGCCAGGGTGCGCCCGCTGGGCGAGAAGGTGATCGATCCATCCGAATCGGACGCCCTGGTGCGCACCTGCATGCGCATGTTCGAGCAGTACGTGAATCTCGGCAAGAAAGTGCCGGCCGAGGTGCTAAGCGCGCTCAGCGGGATAGACGAGCCGGGGCGGCTCGCCGACACCATTGCCGCGCACATGTCGCTGGAGCTCGCGCAGAAGCAGCAGATCCTCGAGGTGGATTCGACCGTCGCGCGCATAGAACACCTGATGGGGCTGATGGAAGGCGAGATCGAACTGTTCCAGGTCGAGAAGCGCATCCGCGGTCGCGTCAAGAAGCAGATGGAGAAGAGCCAGCGCGAGTACTACCTGAATGAGCAGATGAAGGCCATCCAGAAGGAGCTGGGCGAGCTCGAGGATTCGCCGAGCGAGGTTGAGAGCCTCGAGCGGCGCATCCGCGGCGCAGGCATGTCCAAGGAGGCGGAGGCCAAGGCGCTCGCGGAGCTCAACAAGCTGAAGATGATGTCGCCGATGTCGGCGGAAGCTTCCGTGGTGCGCAGCTACCTCGACTGGATGGTGAACGTGCCGTGGAAGAAGCGCAGCAAGGTGCGCAACGATCTCGCGCGCGCCGAGCAGATCCTGGAGCAGGATCATTACGGACTCGAGGAGGTCAAGGAGCGAATTCTCGAGTACCTCGCGGTGCAGAAGCGCGTCGGCAAGGCCAAGGGCCCGGTGCTGTGCTTCGTCGGTCCGCCGGGCGTCGGGAAGACCTCGCTGGGCGAGAGCATCGCGCGCGCGACCAACCGTACCTTCGTGCGCATGGCGCTCGGCGGCGTGCGCGACGAGGCGGAGATCCGCGGCCACCGCCGCACCTACATCGGCTCGCTGCCGGGAAAGATCCTGCAGAAGCTGACAAAGGCGGGCGTGCGAAATCCGCTCTTCCTGCTCGACGAAGTCGACAAGATGGGCATGGACCATCGTGGCGATCCGGCCTCGGGGCTGCTCGAAGTGCTGGATCCGGAGCAGAATCACAGCTTCAACGACCATTACCTCGAGGTGGACTACGACCTGTCGGACGTGATGTTCATCTGCACCTCGAACTCGATGAACATCCCTGTGCCCCTGCTCGACCGCATGGAAGTGATCCGTATCTCGGGCTATACCGAGGACGAGAAGGTCAATATCGCGCGCCGTTACCTGGTGCCGAAGCAGATGAAGAACGCTGGCCTCGGCGAGACGGAAATTTCCTTCGACGACAGCGCGTTGCGCGACCTGGTGCGTTACTACACGCGCGAGTCGGGTGTGCGCAGCCTCGAGCGCCAGATTGCCAAGATCTGCCGCAAGCGGGTCAAGCAGCTCTCCCTCGACAAGAATCCGGGCGTGGCGGCGGTGACAGCCGAGACGCTCGGTGAATACTCCGGCGTGCGCAAATACCGCTATGGCGAAGCCCTCGAGAGCAATCAGGTCGGACAGGTGACCGGCCTTGCGTGGACTTCCGTCGGAGGGGAACTGCTGACAATCGAGGCCGTCGCGGTGCCGGGCAAGGGCCGGCAGGTGAAGACGGGATCGCTCGGCGATGTGATGCAGGAGTCGATCCAGGCGGCGATAACCGTCGTGCGCAGCCGCGCGAAGGCACTCGGTATCCGGCCCGATTTCCACGAAAAATACGACCTGCACATCCACGTCCCGGAAGGCGCTACGCCCAAGGACGGGCCCAGCGCTGGCGTCGGTATGTGCACCGCACTCGTTTCGGTGCTGACCGGCATCGCCGTTCGCGCCGACGTCGCGATGACCGGCGAGATCACGCTGCGCGGCCAGGTACTGGCAATCGGTGGCCTGAAGGAAAAGCTGCTCGCGGCGCATCGCGGCGGCATCAAGACCGTGATCATTCCCGAGGAGAACGAGCGCGACCTGAAGGAGATTCCCGACAATATCAAGTCGGCGCTCGAGATCCGCCCGGTGCGCTGGATCGACCAGGTGCTGGACATCGCGCTCGAACGCACGCCCGAGCCGGTCTCGGACGAGGAATGGAAGACGCTCAGCGAGAAGGCCGCCGACGAGGCGGCTCGCAGCGCCGACCAGGGCCGGATCAATACGCACTGAATCGAGCAGTGGCTTGACCGTGAAGGGCGAGGGTGGTGTAAACTCCCCGGCCCTTCGCGCGCACTCGGGCGCGGCACCACAACCAGTGTTCCGAACACGAACCCATCAAGGATATTTCTGTGAACAAAGCTGAATTGATCGACGTGATTGCGGACAAGGCGGACATTTCCAAGGCTTCGGCGGCGCGCGCCCTGGACGCGGCGCTGGAAGGTATCGTGTCCGCGCTGCGCGGCGGTGATCAGGTTGCTCTCGTGGGCTTCGGCACGTTTTCGGTGAAGGAGCGCGCGGAGCGTCAGGGGCGCAATCCGCAGACCGGCGCGACGATGCTCATCTCCGCCAGCCGCAACGCCACGTTCAAGCCCGGCAAGGCACTCAAGGACGCGGTCAGCTAAGGTAGTCAGGCCGCTCGCGCAGAGGATTCCCACGTAGCCATGCTGCAGAATATCCGGGACAAGACCCAGGGCACGCTCGCCAAGATCATCCTCGCGCTGATCGTGATTCCGTTCGCGGCCTTCGGCATCGATGCCTTTTTCACGGGTGGTGTGCCCGAGGTCGCGCGCGTCAATGGCGAGGCGGTGACCGAGCCCGAGCTCGCGCAGAACATCGAGCTCGAACGCCGCCGCTTGCTGTCGCAGATGCAGGACAGCGTGGACGCCGCGCTGCTCGACGAGGCGCGCCTGAAGGGGCCGGTGCTCGAGGCGATGATCGATCGCACGCTGCTGCGCCAGGTCGCCGAGCGCTCGGGCTTTCGCGTCGGTGAGGCGATGCTCAACCAGCTCATCATCGACAACGAGAGCTTCCACGAGAACGGGGTGTTCTCGCAGGCCAGGTTCCAGGGACTGCTCGCCAGCAACGGCATGAGTCCCGCGCAATTCAAGGACCTGATGCGCGAGGAGATCATGATCTCGCAGGTGACGAACGGTCTCGAAGTCAGCGAGTTTGCCACCGATGTCGAACTGGGCAATGTCGCCCGGCTCACCCAGCAGACACTGAACGTGCAGTACTTCAGCGTCCCGGTCGAGGGTGCCGGGACTGGTGTCGAGGTTCCGGCGGATCGGATTGCCGCTTACTTCGAGGAAAACAAGTCCGAATTCCTCACCGAGGAGACCCTGCAGGTCGAGTACCTCGAGCTGAAACTCGCCGACCTGTCCCAGCCGGTTGCCGAGGCGGAGGTGCGCGCGGAATACGAACGCCGCGCGGCGAGTTTCGAGGGAGCGGACGAGCGCCACGCCGCGCACATCATGCTCTCCTCGCTGCCCGATGAGGAGGCGCAGGCCAGGCTGGCCGCGCTGCGCGAACGCGCCCTCGCCGGCGAGGACTTCGCAACCCTGGCACGTGACAATTCCGAAGATGCCGGTTCCACCGCGAGCGGCGGGGACCTTGGGTTCTCCAGCGGCGATGCATTCCCCGCCGAGTTCGAAACGGCGCTGAAGTCGCTCTCGCCCGGCGAAGTGTCGGCCCCGGTCAAGAGCGAATCGGGGTGGCATCTGGTCAAACTGCTCGAACTGCGCCAGCAGACCGCGCCCTCCTTCGAGGAGATGCGCGCGGGCATAGAGACCGAGTTGCAGCGTCGCGCGGCGGAGCCCTTGTTCGTCGAGCGCTCCGACCGGCTTGCCGACCTGACATTCAATTCCGATGACCTGGCGGAAGCCTCCAGCGCGCTCGGGCTGGAGCGCAAGCTGAGTCCTGAGTTCGGTCGTCGCGGCGGCGAGGGGGTGTTCGCGGATGCTCGCGTGATCGCGGCCGCCTTTGGCGAGGACGTGCTCGCGAACCGGCAGAACAGCGAGCGCATCGAGCTCGATGACGAACACGTGGTGGTGCTGCGGTTGAAGGAGCACAAACCCGCACGGCAGCAGGAACTGGCCGAGGTCGAGGTACGTATCCGCGATCTGCTGAGGGAGTCCATGGTGCGCGAAAAGGTGCGTATCGAGGCCGAGCAGCTGCTGGCGGGGCTCGATGCGGGGCGCAGCATCGAGCAGATCGCGAAGGCCGCCGGCTACGAACTCAAAGTCGTCGAGCGTTACGGTCGCGATGCGCCCGGGATCCCCTCCGAGCTCGGCGAAGCGCTGTTCAGGACGCCGCGCGGCGCCGACGGTTCCGGTCGCGGCACGGTGGTGACCGCCGGCGGTGACGCGCTGGTCTACCGGTTCGACAATTTCCGCGAAGGTGCGCTCGAGAAGCTGCCGGCGGAACAGCGCGAGATGCTGGGCGAGCTGCTGCAGCGCTCGCGTGCGCGCGAGGTCCAGGCGCATTACCAGCAGCGCCTGCGCGAGTCGTCGTCCGTCGAGTTGCTGTAGCAACCGGTGTCGACTCCCGGGCCTGGACCGGGCGCCTGGGGCGAGGCGGCGCCGGTTCTCGCGGCCGGCGCCACGCACCTCTGGTTGTGCGATCTCGACGCGCTGCGTGATTCCGCGCTGCTCGCAGACTACCTCTCGCTGCTCGATACCGACGAGATGCAGCGACTTCAGCGCCTTGTGTTCGAGCGCGACCGTCACCGGTTCCTCGTAAGCCACGCGCTGCTGCGCTACGTGCTTTCTCTCTACGCCGGGCGGCCGGCCGCCAGCTGGCGATTCCTGAAGGGTACGCACGGCAAGCCCGAACTCGCGCCTGGCCAGGGCGCGCGTGCCCCCGCCTTCAATCTTTCGCACAGCGGGTCACTGGCGCTGCTCGCGGTCAGCGACGGTGCGGGGCTGCTCGGCGTCGATATCGAGTTCCATCGACCGATGCGCAACTTTCAATCCCTCGCGACGCGCAACTTCGCCCCGCGCGAGGCGGCGAGTCTGCCCGGTCTCGACGGCGCGGAGCTCGCCGGCGAGTTCTACGATCTGTGGACGCTCAAGGAGGCCTTCGTGAAGGCCTGCGGCGCCGGACTCAGCCAGTCGCTGGCCGATTTCTGGTTCAGTTTCGATCGCGGGGCCGCACGCCTGTGCTTCGAGGCGGTGCCGGCGCTGGAGCCGGAGCCCTGGCGCTGGGCATTCTGGGCTTACCGCCTGGAGGGCCCGTATAGCGCAGCGCTGGCGCGGCGCGCCCCCAGCGACACCGACGCCACGAACGGCCAGCCACGCTGCTTCGCGACCGTGCCGGGCCGTACCTGGGCGGCCGCGCGCGCCGGCTGCATCCTGCAAGGCAGCAGTCGGATTACCGCCAATTGAGACACGGAATCGCGCACCCGCTGCGCTAGAATACGCGCCCTTCGCCCCGCTGGACGGGACGCCCGGCCGCCGGATGCAGCCATCAACAGGGAGAGATCGGCAATGTTCAGGATTCGCACCTTCAACCAGATTTCGGTCAAGGGCCTCGAGCGTTTCAGTCGCGAGTGCTACGAGGTGGCCAGCGAAATCGGGACGCCAGACGCCATTCTGCTGCGCAGCCACAAGCTCGCCGAATCCGAGATAGGAGCGTCGGTCAAGGCAGTCGCCCGTGCCGGTGCCGGGGTTAACAATATTCCGATCGATGCCTGCACCGCGCGCGGTATCCCGGTGTTCAATACGCCTGGCGCCAACGCCAATGCGGTCAAGGAACTTGTGGCGGCCGCGCTGTTGCTCGCCTCGCGCGGCATCGTCGAGGGGATTTCCTTCGTCAACTCGCTGTCGCCGGACATGCCGGTGGCCGAGATGGGTGCGCTGCTAGAGAAGGAGAAGAAGCGCTTCGCGGGTAACGAACTGCGCGGCAAGACGCTCGGCGTCGTGGGTCTCGGCGCCATCGGCAGCAAGGTGGCGCGACTCGGCCTCGGCCTCGGCATGGAAGTGATCGGTTTCGATCCGGCGCTGTCGGTGGAGGCCGCGTGGCGACTGCCGAGCGAAGTGCGCCGGATGGAAAATCTCGGTGCGCTTTTCGCGCGCGCCGATTTCATCAGCCTGCACCTTCCGGTGCTCGAGTCGACGCGCCACCTGGTCAACGCCGAAAGCAGCGCCGGTTTTCGCAAGGGCGCCTGCCTGCTGAATTTCGCGCGCGACGAGATCGTCGACGTCGAGGCGGTGCTGCAGGCACTCGATGCCGGGCGCCTGGCACGCTACATCACCGACTTCCCGCATCCGCGTCTGATCGGCCGCCAGGATGTGATCCTGATGCCGCACATCGGCGCCAGCACCGAGGAGGCCGAGGAGAACTGCGCGATGATGGCCGCAGACCAGCTGCGCGCGTTTCTCGAGCACGGCAACATCCGCAATTCCGTCAACTTCCCCGGGCTCGAACTCGAACGCACCGGCGGTTGCCGCCTTGCGGTGACGAACCGCAACATTCCCGGCATGCTGGGCAATGTCCTCTCGCTCCTGGCCGGTGCGGGCATCAACGTCGTCGACATGCTCAATCGCAGCCGCGACAACATTGCCTACAATCTCATCGACGTCGAGGGTGCGCCCTCGGAGCAGGTGATCGCGCAGCTCTCGGCCGTCGAAGGGGTCGTGAACGTGCGGCTGATCGCACCGCCGCGCTGCTGATAGTGCCGGTGCGGGCCGCAGCGCCGGCGCGATGAGTCGGCCACCCGATTTCCACATCGATCGCCACGGCACCTGGCGCTATCGCGGCGGCGTGATCGAGCGCGAGGCGATGGTGCGCCTGTTTGCGGGAATGCTGTGCAAGCGTGGTGAACACTACGTGCTGCGCACGCCGGAACAGGAGGTGCGCGTGCACGTCGACGACGCGCCCTTGCTGATCACCGACATGGAGATCTCGCCGGATAGCGCCGGGGTGCGGCGCATCTGGATGATCACTGACCTGGGCGAACGGTTCCTGCTGTGCCGCGAGCACCCGCTGTTCCTGCGCGAGGATCGGCAACGAGGCGAAGTGCGCGCGTATCAGCGGGTACGCGACGGCATGACGGCGCTGGTGCACCGCCACGTGTTCTACCGTATGGCCGAGATGGCAGGCGTCGACAGCGAGAGCGGGAAGACGGGGGTGTACAGCGACGGGATGTTCTTCGCGCTGGAGTGAAGCGCTGATTTGCCGCAGACCCGGCGTACTGCGCGCCGGGCCCGCGGCGGGTTCTCACATATTCGGGTAGTTGGGTCCGCCGGCGCCTTCCGGTGTGACCCAGACGATGTTCTGCGTCGGGTCCTTGATATCGCAGGTCTTGCAGTGCACGCAGTTCTGCGCGTTGATCTGCAGGCGCTTGCCGCCCTCGCTGCTTTCCACGATCTCGTACACGCCGGCAGGACAGTAGCGCTGCGCAGGCTCGTCGTAGAGCGCCAGGTTGTGGCGGATCGGCACGTCGGGATCGCGCAGCGTCAGGTGGCAGGGCTGGTCTTCCTCGTGGTTCGTGTTCGAGAGGAACACCGAGCTGAGCCGGTCGAAGCTGATCACCCCGTCGGGCTTCGGGTAATCGATGCGACGGCTCTGCGCGGCCGGCTTCAGCTGCTCGTGGTCGGCGAGGTCGTCGCCGAGCGTCCAGGGCAGCTTGCCGTTGAAGAGGTTGATGTCCACGAAGGCATATGCCGAACCGAGCACGTTGCCGAACTTGTGCTGCGCAGGACCGAAGTTGCGCTGCAACTGCAGTTCACGGCCGGCCCACGAGTCCATGAAGGCATCGGTGAAGCCGGTGATTTCCTCACCCTCCTGGCCGCGGGTGGCGAGCGCGGCATGCACTGCCTCGGCAGCGACCATGCCGCTCTTCATCGCGGTGTGCGAGCCCTTGATCTTGGCGAAGTTCAGCGTGCCGGCATCGCAGCCGATCAGCAGTCCGCCGGGGAAACTCATCTTCGGCAGCGCCTGTGGGCCGCCCTTGGTGATGGCGCGCGCGCCGTAGCTCAGACGCTTGCCGCCCTCGAGGAACTGGCGGATCACCGGATGCTGCTTGTAGCGCTGGAATTCCTCGAACGGGCTGACGAAGGGATTGGCGTAGCACAGATCGGTGATCAACCCGAGCGCGACCTGGTTGTTCTCGAGGTGATAGAGGAATCCGCCGCCGAGCGCGCCGCTCTCCTGGAGCGGCCAGCCGGCGCTGTGGACCACCAGCCCCTGACGGTGCTTCCCGGGATCGATTTCCCACAGTTCCTTGATGCCGATGCCGTAATGCTGCGTGCCGCGACCGGTGTCGAGGCCAAAGCGCTTGATCACCTGCTTGCCGAGGTGACCGCGGCAGCCTTCCGCGAACAGGGTGTATTTTGCATGCAGTTCCATGCCGGGCGTGTAGCTGTCCTTGTGCTCGCCCGAGGCCGAAATGCCGGCGTCGCCGGTGGCGATGCCCTTCACGCGACCGTCTTCGTGGAACAGGATTTCCGCGGCGGCGAAGCCGGGGTAGATCTCCACACCGAGGTTTTCGGCCTGCCCGGCGAGCCAGCGGCAGAGGTTGCCCAGGCTGATGATGTAGTTGCCCTCGTTGTGCATCGTCTTGGGCACCAGCATGCCCGGCACCTTGATGCCCGCGCTCGCGTTGCGCAGCACGTAGATCTCGTCCTCGGTTACCGGCGTGTCGAGCGGTGCACCGAGCGCCTTCCAGTCCGGGAACAGTTCGTTCAATGCTGTCGGTTCGAACACTGCGCCGGAAAGGATGTGCGCTCCGACCTCGGATCCTTTCTCGACCACGCAGACGCTGATGTCGCTGGAGAGCTGGCGCAGCCGGCAGGCCGCAGCCAGGCCGGCGGGGCCTGCACCCACGATGACGACGTCGTACTCCATGGATTCTCTAGTCACGGCGCTGCTCCAAAAAACGTATGGACTACAAAGACTTGCAGATGCGCGGGGACGATACACGAGGAGCGCGGGGATTGCAAAAGGAAAGCATGCCGCGCCGCCGTGATGCCGGTGTCTGGTTGCCGCGAGGCGTGAGCGGATGTGCCGTGCCCCCCGGTATCGTTCCTGCTATTGACCTGCCCGCTGCATGTCCCGAAAATACGCGGCCTTTGCAGCTGGCCGGCCGCGCTCCCGGGCGTGCCAAGTCCCCCACCAACCTTTCCCGAGCCAACCGGAGAGTCCATGAAAGTTCTCGTAGCGGTAAAACGCGTAGTGGATTACAACGTCAAGGTCCGCGCCAAGGGCGACGGATCCGGCGTGGATCTCAACAACGTGAAGATGTCGATAAACCCCTTCTGCGAGATCGCGGTCGAGGAAGCCGTGCGTCTCAGGGAGAAGGGTGTTGCCACCGAGGTGATCGCCGTTTCGCTGGGCGACAAGGCCTGCCAGGAACAGATCCGCACCGCGCTCGCGCTCGGCGCCGATCGCGGCATCCTGGTCGAGACCGCCGAGGAGTTGCAGCCGTTGGCTGTCGCAAAGCTGTTGCAGGCCATCGTTGCCAGGGAGGGCGTGGACCTGGTCATCGTCGGCAAGCAGTCGATCGATGGCGACAACAACCAGACCGGGCAGATGCTGGCGGCGCTGGCGGGCATGTCGCAGGGCTCCTTCGCCTCGGAACTGGTGATCGAGAACGGCAAGGCGCGCGTAACCCGCGAAATCGACGGCGGCCTGCAGACGGTCGAACTGGCGCTCCCCGCCGTCGTGACTACGGACCTGCGCCTGAACGAGCCGCGCTATGCGTCGCTGCCGAACATCATGAAGGCGAAGAAGAAGCAGCTGGACACGCTGACGCCGGCCGATCTGGGTGTGGACGTCGCGCCGCGCATGCGCGTATTGAAGGTCGAGCCGCCGCCCGAGCGCAAGGCCGGCATCAAGGTCGGTTCGGTTGCCGAACTGGTGGATAAACTGCGTAACGAGGCGAAGGTGATCTGATGAGCACTCTGGTAATTGCTGAGCACAGCAACAACGAACTGAAGTCCGCAACGCATCACACCGTCACGGCCGCGCAGGCACTGGGTGGTGAAGTCCATGTGCTGGTCGCCGGTGGCGGCTGCCAGGCAGCCGCCGAGGCGGCCGCGCGCATTCCCGGCGTGACCAAGGTGCTGGTTGCCGACAACGCGGCCTATGCGCACCAGCTTGCCGAGAACATGAGCGCGCTGATCGCCGAACTCGGCACGGGTTACGACTACCTGCTCGCGCCCGCGACCAGCAACGGCAAGAACGTGATGCCGCGCGTGGCCGCGCTGCTCGACGTGGCGCAGATCTCCGAGATCACCGCCGTGATCAGCGGCGACACATTCCAGCGTCCGATCTACGCCGGCAACGTCATCGCGACGGTGCAGTCGACCGATGCGCGCAAGGTCATCACCGTGCGTACCACCGGTTTCGATGCGGCTCCCGCCGAGGGCGGCAGCGCTGCGATCGAGGCGGTGTCGATCGCGAAGGACGCGGGGCTGTCCTCGTTTGTCGGCGAGTCGCTGGCCAAGTCGGATCGTCCGGAACTCACCGCCGCGCGCGTGGTGGTCTCGGGTGGCCGCGGCATGCAGAACGGCGAGAACTTCAAGCTGCTCGAGGCGGTGGCCGACAAGCTGAATGCGGCAGTGGGCGCCTCGCGCGCCGCGGTCGATGCCGGTTTCGTGCCCAACGATTACCAGGTCGGTC
>DAORUQ010000015.1:0-29864 GCA_035433265.1 Pseudomonadales bacterium
GGCGCGCGACAGCTCGCGATCATCGACTGCGACTACCACTACGGCGACGGCACCCACGACATCCTGTTGCGCCTGGGCCTGTACGACCACGTGCGGCACTGGAGCCTGGCCGCTCGCAGCGGCAGCGAGCGCCAGGCGCTGGCGCGGCTGGAAGCCGCACTCGCCGAGAACCTGCCAGGCAGCGAATTGCTGATCTACCAGGCCGGCGCGGACTCGCATGAGGACGATCCGCTGGGTGGAGTGTTCACGACCGCGGGATACCGTGAGCGCGACCGGATGGTGTTCACGGCGGCGGCGAGAGCCGGGGTGCCGGTGGCGTGGAACCTGGCGGGCGGGTACCAGGAGCCGCTGGGGAAGGTGCTGGAGTTGCATGCGATTACGATGGGGGAGGCGTTGGTGGCGGAAGGGGTCGGTGCCAATACCGCATTGCATGCGGGGCAGGAACAGTGAAAGAGAAGAAATGAAATTACTTCGTGATCGATTGAGCGCAACCCATATGGGTCGTACATCTACGCTTGTAATTATGAGCGCGCGGCGCAATCCCCATGGGGAAAATCTCTTGCGCCGAAGGCGGATTTGCCTTGCGAGTTAGTGCTTTGAATGCTATTCCCTCAACCATGAAAGCTACTTGGATTAAATGGGCTGCTAGGCACCTGATGGCTCGATATTGCCTAACGTTTGAGGATATTGGTCAGTCACCATGCGAATTTGAAAGGCGTTGGCGTGATCAGGCGGCGACGGCAGAAGACGCTGTCGACGCTTTTGCAGAAAAATATGATCTCGATCCAGTCGAAGCACGACATTAACGCCGCGAATGGAATTGGCGCAGGATATGAATTGAAGCAGCTAATCGAATTCGCATCTGGCAAGCCAAGCTGCAATCGATTGAACGAAAAATCTGATATGAACCGCTAGAAATTGTGCATACCGATTCCGTACTCAATCTTCCCGATGAATCCAGAATGCTCGATGTCGTTCGGCGTGGCCTGGAATCCGCTGACGACGTTCGAATTGTGGTGTCCTTTACGAGATGTAGCGGCTTGGGGCTATTGATCGATTCGCTTCGACAGGTGGCTGAGCGCGGTGGGAAAATACGCATACTTACCTCGACGTATCAGTCCGTTACGCAGCCCGAAGCGCTGGATGTGTTGCTTCAACTTCCGCGCGTCGAGACTCGAGTGCAGATGGGTTCCGTAGGGCTACATGCGAAGTTTTGGTGGTTCTATGGGGACCGTGGGGCGGAATGTTGGGCGGGCTCCTCTAATCTATCCAAGGGCGGTCTCGCGACCAATATCGAATGGAATGTCCGCCGAATTGACTCGGCCGTAATTCAGGAAACACGTCATCAGTTCGATCGTCTATGGGGCAGAGCTGACGTGCGAGAGCTGGACGATCAATTAATCCGCTTGTATCGAAAATCCTACTTGGAAAACGCAGCAGCCAATATGGTGCGTCCGGCGCGGGTCGAATACCACCTTGATCCGGTTAATCCGAACGAAGCGCAAGTCGAAGCATTAACGCGTCTCGCGGAGTTGCGAGGGAGGGGGGAGCGTCGCGCAGCGGTTATCGCTGCGACGGGTGTTGGTAAGACCTACCTGGCTGCACTTGATGTTCTTCAGAGCGGGTCGCGTACGGCGCTTTATATATCGCATCGGCTTGAGCATCTGCATCAGGCGCGCCGGGCATTTTCTCGGGTTTTTGGAGACAGCCTTAAGCTCGGTGTTGTAGGTGGAGGGCTTGATGAGGCGGATGCTGACATTGTTTTTGCGACGATTTCGAGCATCGCAACGCGTCCCAACCTCGCTGGGAGAAAATTTGACTATCTCGTGGTCGATGAATTTCATCATGTGGAGGCGCCAAGCTATGACGTGCTTCGAGCTTTGCGAGATCAAGCATTTCTTCTTGGGATAACCGCGACCCCGGAGCGGCAGGATGGGCATGATGTCCTGGCGTGGTGTGATTGGAATGTTGCATATGAGGTTCGACTTCCGGAAGCGATTGATAGGGGCTGGTTGCTTCCGTTTCACTATTTCGGCATCGCTGACGAGACGGTCGACTTTCTAAAAATCCCTTGGCGCAGGCTGAATGAAGTTGAGGATGCTCTTTCTGTAGACGCACGCGCAGAACACGTTTTGCATCATGCGCTTGAGCGCGGTTTCGACGGACCAAAGCGTGCGACGGTCGGCTTCTGCGCCGGACGTAAGCATGCGAAATTCATGGCTGCAGCATTTGTCCGTCGCGGGCATGCCGCGGTCGCTGTTCTAGGTGACCAAACTGTTGAACGGCGAGAAGAGGTTTACCGTCAGCTTGCCGATATTGATGACCCGCTTCAATGGGTTTTCGTTTCGGACGTTTTGAACGAAGGCGTGGATATTCCGGCCGTCAATTCGGTTCTGTTCTTGCGGCCCACAGAGTCAGCAACGTTGTTCTTGCAACAACTCGGTCGCGGTCTCAGGCTTTCTCCGGGCACTGAGGTGCTAACAGTTCTCGATTTCGTCGGCCACCATCGCTCGGCGTGGCTAACGTTGAATGCGCTAAATGCTCCATCCGGAGGCGGGCGGCGAACCGAGATTGCAGACGGTGTCACGATCAAGCCGCCCGCCGCTTGCGAAGTAGTGCTTCAGCCGCGGACGCGTGAGATTCTCTCAAAGGTGGCTAGATTTACAACAAGGCGCGAAGCTTGCGATGAAGCCTACATCAGATTGCGCGCCGAGTTGGGGCGTGTTCCTATGCCTGTGGATCTCTGGAATCGGGCTGATGTGCCGGAGTTGCGAGATTTCCGTGCTGCTTACCGAGGGTGGCTTGATTGCCAGATCGCCAACGGTGACACCCCTGAATGGGTGATCGGCCTAGCGCAAGATCACTCCGTTCGCGATTTTCTCCGAATTGTTGAATCGGATTGGCAGGCTCAGCGGGTATCGCCGTATGCGTTGTTGTGGGGGCTGTGTGCTTCGCCTGATTTTCCCGAAGTGGGATACGAACAATTTTTCGACCGTTGGATGCAATGGAAATCCGAGCGTTCGGCGCTTGATTCGTCCAGAACATGGAGCACCCTGCGCAGGAAGCTTGGGTCAGCGCTCGAAGGCGACCGAATTGCAGGTTCTATCCGAGAGGCGCTCAGTGAGCATCTGCTTGCTGAGGTTGAAGGGAGGCTTCTATATACGGTGAACAATGACCACCGGCAGCGACATGGGGGCGTGCTGCGCTCGCCCTCAGATCTGAATTTGTTCGCAATGTATGATCGGCCAGAGATCGTTCGCCACTTCGGCGTTCACTACGATCCAGCGAAGCACAATACGGGGATGCTGTGGTTCGGTGGCGATGGCGTAATTATCACGAAGCTCGATACGTCGACAGCGATTGCGCGCCATCAGTATCGGAATCGTCTCATTGACGATCGGACATTCTCGTGGACAAGCCAAAATCGAATGGGCACGGGAAACGAGGCGGGGCTAAAGGTCGTAGAGCATGAAATGCGTGGATTGCGTCTCTACCTTTTCGTTCAACCGCGCTCTCACGCGCCTGCTTGCTATCTTGGGCTAGTGAGGGTGGCAAAACGAGCTGATGCGGAGGGGTCAGGCCCCATGCAGGTTAGATTTTCGCTCAGTCGATCGGTGCCGGCTGATGTACTTAAAGAGCTTCTGGAGTCTGATTCAGAGGCGCTCGTGGTGGGCGGGGCGGATGACTAGTTTGTTGTCGTTACGCAAGTTGGTTGTTGGGGCTTGATGGTTGCGGATGGAACGTCGCACTGGCACCTACACATGAATCGCTGCCCATTTTGCGCTTTGAGTGGAGACAGGATTGTTGCGTCCGACGGATTAAGTGTAGTTTTCCGCGACGGCTTCCCAATCTCCCTGGGACACACTCTGATAATCCCCCGCCGCCATATCGGCTCGTTCTTCGAGGCCACCCCCGACGAGCGCGCATCACTGCTACATCTGCTCGACCAAGCCCAGCAGGCGCTGGCTTCTGAGTTCCACCCCGACGGCTGGAACATCGGCATCAACGACGGCCCCGCCGCAGGCCAGACAGTGCCCCATCTGCACATCCACCTGATCCCGCGCTACACGGGTGACAGCGCCGACCCGCGCGGCGGCGTGCGTTGGGTTATCCCGGGCAAGGCGAATTACTGGGACAGTGGCTCAGGCAATGGAAATCCGTGATTCAGGGGGCGGGGCAGCCTATTCGGTTGCAGGGGTAATCCGGCCGCCGCCGCCGGAGGAGCGGTTGGCGTTTTTGCGCACGCTGCAGCGCGTCCTGAAGGAAGGCGACTTCACCGCGACGTACAAGTTCGCTCTGCTCCAGGCGCTGCTCGATATCGCGGTGGAATCGCGGATCCGGAACGACGCCGAGTTGCCGGTGAGCTACCGCCAACTTGCCGAGCGTTTCATCGAGTATTACTGGGGACACACCGAGCCCTACCGGCCTGGAGACGAGAGCGGCGGCGTCCTCGCGCAGTCTACCGGGCGTCAGGCAGCCGTGCTCACCCTGCTAGCCGCGGCGCGCGGGCAAAGCGGCTCGCGCACGCTGGCGCAACTGCGCAGGGAGCCGCGTTACCCGGGCTTGCTTTCTCGGGTCGCCAGAGTCATTCGCGAGCAGCCGGTCAGGTACATCCAGAACCTGAATGGTGGGCATATCGAGTTTCTGTTCGCTCCCGCAGCCGACGGCAAGGGCATCGTCCTCAAGCGCGGCGTTGCGTGGTGCCTGCAGGAGTTCTATGACCTGCTGCAGAGCCAGGTGCGTGCGGGTTGGGTGCAGCAGGTGCGGTCGATGTCGCGCAATGCCTCGTTGATCGGTGGGCACAAGGATCTGGAGGAATTCCTGTTCGGCCAGCAGCGCATGGCGCTCGTCAGGATTCGCGAACGGCTGGTCGACCTGGAAGGGCCGACCTGCTTCTACTGTGAGAAGTTGATTGCCCATGGGATTGAGGTCGACCACTTCGTGCCCTGGTCGCGCTACCCGCACGATCGCGGGCACAACTTCGTTCTGGCCCATGCGGCCTGCAACCACAGCAAGCGCGACACCCTTGCCGGCAGGGACCACTTGGAGCGATGGCTGGCGCGCATCGACGACAAGGCTGGGCCAATTTCCGATGCGCTCTCAGACGTACTCCTCTGCGATGCGGCGAGTTCCGCAAAGGTGGCGCAGTGGGCCTACCTGCACGAGATCCACGCGGCGGGCATGTTCTGGGCCGGTTTCGCGGGGCGCTCGCCGGTGTATCAGCCGGTGGATGATGCGCTGCGCAGTCTGGTCGTGAGCGGCTTTCCCATGTGAGCGTGGCTCGCCGCTCTGTCTCATTCCCGTTTTGGGCGGGCTTGAAATGTGCCAGCGTCTCTAGAAGTTCGAGTGGGTGCTGCCACGACTATCAGGGCGTGCTACGCCTATGCCGCCACCGCGTCGCAAGCATCCGCGCAGTCCAGGCACGCGTCCTCGCAGGCCTTGCACTCCTCGTGGTGCGCGGAGTGTGGCTTGCAGGCCTCGGCGCAGCTGCGGCAGAACTGCGCGCAGGTCTTCGCCAGGGCCTTCAGGTCGGCCGGCTTGGCATTGGCGTGGCCGGCCACCGCGAAGGTCGCCTGCACGACCGGCAGCATGTTCATCACCGAGCGCTGGCAGTCGGCCATCAACGGGGCGCCGGTGGCGAGGTGGTCGGTGCAGCGCGCCATGCAGAAATTGCCCGCCTTGAGGCACGCGGCGGTGGCGTCGATCAGGCGCTTGTGCGCAGCCGACAGCACGGGGGCCGGCGCCGCGTCCTTCATGTCATGGCCCGCATGGGCGACCGACGCGTCGGGCTGGGCGAATGCTGCCGCGCCGGCGAGCGCGGCGCCGAGGCCCGCCAGCCCGGCGATGACGTCGCGGCGCTGGTGCAGGGTTTCGTTCGACATGGAGACCTCCTGTTCCGGTGTACGTCGGGTTGCTTGTGCGTGCGAGTCGGATGGAGTCGCGACGCGGCGTTGCTCGGCGGGGATTCTGTGCCCGTCATGGTGGTGATGCAACCGGTCGGCCATCATCGGCCGGTGCCCGTGTCGCGCTGCGCGATCTCGTGCACCGTGCCGCTGCCGATACCCGGATAGATCCCGCTGCGCTGCACGTGTGCGGGCGAGGGCGCGACGGTGACGATCATCACCGAGGCCACCTGCCCCGCGCCGTTCACGGTGAGCACGGCCGTTAGCCTGGGGCGCGCCAGCCAGTTGCGCTCCGCCGCCTCCAGGCGCTCGAAGCCGGCCAGGCACTCGCCGAAGGTCGGGGAGCGCGCGAGCTCGAAGCGCGGCTCGCGGCCCGGCAGTGCGCGCAGGGCCTCGATCTTGCGGCCCAGGTGCTCGCAGACCGGCGTGCGCCCGTGCACGATGTCGAACACCTGCTGCGAGCCGTACTGCACGTCGTCGGCCAGCAGCCCCGCCAGCCAGTTGCGCTCCAGCGTGTTGAAGGCGAGCGCGTAGCGCACGCAGGCCTCGGCAAGCGCCGGCTTGTGGCTCGTGGCGATCCATTCGGTCGTGCGGGGATCGTGGGGTAGTGGACGCATGCGGGTCTCCGTACTGCCTGGATTTTTTCAGTATGGTCCCGCCCGGCCTCAGGGCATGAGGCTGCGCGGAGATGCATTGATGCAGGGCAACCGGGTACTGAATTCGGTGGTCTTGCGGGTTCGCAAATCCCCTCTTGCCATCACTCTCCGGTAACGTTATAAATGTGACAGTTGAATGTGACAGTAACTGTTATGAAAGAGCCAGTGACCGAACCTCGCTATTCAATCGGCGAACTCGCCGAGTTGGGCCGCGTCAGCCGTCGCACCGTGCACTTCTACGTGCAGCAGGGGCTGATCGACCCGCCCGAGGGGCGCGGCCGCGGCAGTTACTACACCGACCGGCATCTCGAGCAGCTGCAGCGCGTGCTGGCGCTGCAGCGCGAGGGGCTGCCGCTGCGCCGCATCCAGGGCATGTCCGAATCCGGGCAGCTGCGTGCCGCCGAGGCGGTCCTCGCGCGGCAACTGGTGTTGCGGCTCGCGGTGGCGCCGGGCGTCACGCTGGAAATCGAGGCAGGGTCCGGCGGCGAGATCCCGTCGGCCGAGCAGCTCAGGGAATTGGCGCGGCGCTGTGCCGAGGTGCTCGGGAACGATTCGTAGTCACGCTTACCGCAACGGGTCCGGGCGGATCCGGCGGCCGTGCAAACAACAGGAGCAAGCAGTCATGGGAACGATGGAACAGGCAGCGGGCGGGATGTTCGTCAGGAGCTCGCAGGCGCCGGTGCCGCTCACGGGCGTGAGCATCGAGGTCACGGGCAGCGGCAGCGCCGCCGAGGTGTGCGTGCGGCAGCGCTTCGTCAACGTGGAGCGCGTGCCCATCGAGGCGGTCTACAGCTTTCCGCTCGAGGAAGGCAGCGCGGTCTGCGAACTGGTCATGGAGACCGGCGGCAAGCGGCTGCTCGGGCGCATCGAGGAACGGGAAAAGGCCTTCGAACAGTACGACGAGGCGCTGGCCGCCGGGCACGGCGCCTTCCTGGCGGACCAGGACCGCCCGAACATCTTCACCATCAGCGCCGGCAACCTGCTGCCCGGGCAGGAGGCCACGGTCTGCCTGCGCTATGCCACCGAGCTGGAGCAGCATGGAGGCGAGCTGCGCATCATGCTGCCGACCACGATTTCCCCGCGCTACGTGCCGGCCGACATGCTCGGCTCCGCCGATCCCGCTGAGCTGGAGCGGATAAACCCGCCCACCGTGCTCGGGCGGGTGCCGTATGGCCTGTCATTGACCGTCGATTACACCGCGCCGCAGGGCGTGAAATCCGTGAGCTGTGCTTCGCATCCCGCACAGGTGTCGATCGACGGCAATCGCGTGCGCGTCGAACTGATGGGCACCGACGTGCAGCTCGACCGGGACTTCGTGGTGAACATCGCGCTGGCGCAGCCGTTCGCGCCCCATGCCGTGGTAGCGCAGGACGGCCCGGAGGAGTGCGCGGTGATGATCAACCTGTTTCCCGATCCCGGCCGCTTTGCCCGCCAGCCGGGCGAATACATCTTCCTGCTGGACCGCTCCGGCTCGATGGCCGGCGGCAGCATCGCGCAGGCGCTGGATGCGCTGTGCCTGGCGCTGCGTTCGATGGAGGCAGGCGACGCCTTCAACATCATCGGGTTCGGCAGCCGCCACGAAATGATGTTTCCGCACAGCCAGCCCTATACGCAGGCATCGCTGGACCAGGCGACCCGGGCCCTGGAGAGCTGGGATGCGAACATGGGCGGCACCGAGCTGCTGGCGCCGCTGCAGGCCGCGCTGGCGGCGAAGGCGGGGGAGCTTCCGCGCCAGTTCATGCTGCTGACCGACGGACAGGTCAGCAACGAGGCCGCGTGCATCGCGGCGGTGGCCGCGCACGCCGGCTCGGTGCGGATGTTCACCTTCGGCATCGGCCATGGCGCCTCGGAGTTCCTGGTGCGGGGGCTGGCGCGTGCCTGTGGCGGCAAGGCGGAATTCATCCACCCCAACGAGCGCATCGAGCCCGTCGTGATGCGCCAGTTCGCGCGCGCCGCGGCGCCGTTCCTGCGCAACGTGCGCGTCGATTGGGGCGGACTTGCGCCGAACCTGGTCGCGCCGGCGCACATCGGCTCGCTGTTCGCGGGCGATCGCCTCACGGCTTATGCGCGGGTCCCGGCTGGCGACCCCGCGGAACCCGTCGAAGTCGCGGTGCTGGCGGATGGGCCGCAAGGGACGATGCGTTTTCCGGTGCGCGTGGACTTGCGCGAGCGCGTGGACGATGCAATGTCCGGTGACGCAGGTTCGGGCTCCAGCGGGACATTCCATCGTGGGTCCGGCTTCAGCCGGACAATTGTCCGCATGAATGCGGGACCACGGGCGGTGCCTGCGCTGATGGCGCGCGCGGCAATCCGCGAGCTGGAGGAAGGCCGCGGCGCGGAGCGCGAAGCCGGGTCGAACCAGCGTGCGCGCCGGGGCAAGGGCGTTGACACGAAGGTGCTCGAGCTCGCGCTGCGCTACCAGCTGTTGAGTTCGCAGACGAGCTTCGTGGCGGTCGAGGAGCGCTCCGCGGGCGAGCAGGCGGAGCGCGCGCAGCTGCGACGCGTGCCGGTGGCGTTGACGCATGGGTGGGGTGGATCCGACCGGCTTGCGATGTCCGCAAGCCACAGCCTGCAGCCGATGGCCGACATGGGCATCCGGGCGATGTTCAGTCGCAGCGCGTCCCCGCGGCCCGCGGCATCCGATGCGCCGCTTTTGCCCGGCATGAGTGCCAGTGTCATGGAGTACGCCGCGATCGATATGCACTGCGTGCCGGAACTGATTGCGTCGTTCGACGCGCCCGCGTCTTCGCGCACGCAGCGGACGACTGCATCGAAGACCCGCGCGGCGCCGGACGCGTTCATGCTGCTCACGCTGTCGCAGCGCGCCGACGGCAGCTTCAGGCTCGAGCCGGAAGCCCTGCGCGCGTTCGCGCTGGACGCAAACGCACTCGCGCGTGCCGCCGCGTTGCTGGGTGGCGGCGACCGTGCGGAGGCCATGGTGCACACGGCCGTCGCGCTGGCGCTGCTCGAGCGCCGCTTCGGCGACCGCCAGGACGAATGGCGGATGCTCGCGGACAAGGCCGCGCGGTGGATGGCGGGGCAGGCGGTTGCGTTGCCGGCGGGGGAGACTTCGTGGGCGGGGTGGGCGGGGGTGGCGTGTGCGGTTGGTTGATGGGTGTGCGGCCGCCACGATGTGGCCGCGCCCGTAATTCACGCCACGCGTGTCATCGCACGGCTACGCCGCCTCGACGATTCGCACCTCGATGGTAACGTTGAGCCGGTTACGCACGGCATCGAATATCGCGGCAAGGTTGTCCATGCTCGGGTTGCCTTTCGGCGACAGCATGCGGTGGAGACTTTTGCTCGGCTTGTGAGTGAGCTCCGCGAGTTGTTCGAAGCCGATCGTCGCGTTGACGAGGTCGCGCAGTATCAGCCGTGCCGCATCCGGCTCACCACTCAGGAACAGCGTCGCCGCTTCATCCAGCAGCGATCTGGCGAAGTGCGGGTCGCGCTCGATGCGCGCGGCAACCGTGTGCTTGAAACTCCGGGTAAGGCTCATGGCTTCCTCCCTTTCCGAGTGCCGGCAAGAAGCCGTTTTCTTGCCTTGTATTCATCGTGTAATGCCAGCGCTTGGTCTATATCCCTCTGCTGGCTGCGCTTGGTGCCTCCCCCAAAGAGGATGATCAATTCGTCACCGTCCTTCGCGAGGTACATCCGGTACCCCGGACCCCAGTCGATCACATATTCTCCGATCCCTCGGAACCATTTGATTTTCGACGTATTGCCGAGTTCGAGCCGGACCTTTGCGACCGTGATTTTCGCGGCCGCCTGAGAATCCAGGCTGTCGAACCAGCTGCGGTAGGGGCAGCTGCCATCCGGTCGGACGTATTCTTCGGCTGCGATTAGCATACGCCGAAAGTAACCTAAACGTTACTGTATGGCAAGCTGCGAAGGACGCTGACATCCATCGGCGCAGAGCCAGACTTGGTTGTTGTTAACATGGATATTATCTTCAGCCGTGAGTTTGGTCGTTGCGTTGGAGATCGCCCGGAAGAGATTAGAGGAGGTTCGCAGTGGCTAGACGGGTTCGCGAGATGCCGGCGCAGTACGCTCCGGTTGCCTTCGATCCCGATGAATATGTTGCGAAGCGCGCGCGAGTCGATTCAGCTTTCAGGAAAGCATGCCGGGAGCTCGAGGACGAATTCGCGGCGCTGGATGTGCTGCTGGAGGCGCGTCGGGCTGCCGGGCTCACCCAGGCAGAGGTGGCGCGGCGCATTGGCGTGAAAGCTTCGGCGCTCGCACGCATTGAGTCCTCTCTGGTGAGTCGCAAGCATTCGCCGTCGCTGCAGACCTTGCGACGCTACGCCGCAGCCTGCGGCAGGCGTCTGTCCATTTCCATCAACTGAAATCCCGTTGGGAATGTAGGCGTCCTGAAAGAGCAACCGAGGACCGGTTATGCAAGAATCCAAGCGAGCGATCGTCTATTTAGAGCCGGAGATTCACGATGCACTGCGCATCAAGGCCGCAGCCCTGCGTTGCCCGGTTTCGGAGATCGTGAATGACGTCTTGCGACAGCTGCTGGGCGACGACGTGGACGACCTGGCGGCATTCGAGGAGCGCGCCGAGGAGTCCGAGATCTCCTTCGACGCCCTGCTCAGGGACCTGAAAAAGCATGGAAAGCTATAGGCTCCTAACGTCGGTGCGCATCGCAGGGACGGTTACCGACACTGAGTGGTGTCGCCGATCGAGATCAGTGTATATACTGTATATACATGGCTGCTGAGGGGCGTCCAATGCTCACGCGCGTATTCAAAAGCGGCAACTCCCTGGCCATCCGGATTCCCAAGGAAATGGCGATCGCGGATGTCGCTGAAGAGGTCGAGATCGAGCGGATCGGAAATTCGTTGGTGGTGCGGCCGGCTCATCGGCGCTCGCTTTCGGGGATTGCCGAGATCTTTTCGCTGTTCAGCCCCGACTTCATGTCGGGAGGCAGGGAGTTCCATGAAGAACTCGAACGTGAATGGGATGAGCCGACACAGCGCTCGGGCAAGGGCTGACGCATGCTTTATATGCTCGACACCAACATCTGCATTTACCTCGTGCAGCGTCATCCGCCGGAAGTATTCGAGCGCCTGGAGGCCCACGACGAGGGCGACGTGGTCATGTCGGTGGTGACGTATGCCGAATTGCGTGCCGGGCTTTCGATTCACGCCGCAGGCAGAAGCCGCGATGAGCAGGCGCTCTTGCTGCTTGCCCGGCGTATCCCGGTGCTGAACTTCGATGCGGCAGCCGCTGAACGCTACGGCATTTTGCGGGCGGCGGTGCGCGATCGGCGCCGTAATGCGCTCGACCGCCTGATAGCTGCCCATGCAATCAGCGTCGGAGCCACCCTGGTCACGAACAATGAAACGGACTTTGTTGATTACCCTGGCATTGAGGTAGAGAACTGGGTTGCACCGCCAGGAACAATCTCCGAGCCCCCGCCGAGATCGACGCGAGGTCCTGCTTCCTCCGCCAGGAAATCCGTTCCGCGACGAGTCGCTTCACGCCCGAAGCGTTGATGCACTCTGCAACCGCCGCGGCGCTTGCATCCGGACCACGACCACGGCTACATTACCTCCAAGCGCCGATTTGAACCTCAGCTTGCGGGCGCTCTAAAAATGCAGCTAAAGCGGTCTTCTCCGGAAACCCGCTTTGGCACGCAAGCCGAGCGGGTTTTTTGTTTTCTGGACTACGCATCGCGAGTGGGCTGAACAGCTCCGCCAACCTGCCGACCTGGGCAAGGTGGTATTCCCCGCAGGGGGAGATGTGGCCGTAAGGGCAACCAAGCAGGTTCACCTGTGCCTCCGGCTCCTCGCGTCGCGTGCAAACAAGCGAAGGAGCACACGATGGCTACGCATGACGATTCGATCCGCAACACCCAATCGTTCTCGACCGGGGAACTGACAGTCCTGGGGCTGTTCTACGCCGGTGTCCGCGCGCGCCTGTTGCGCGCTCGGTACCAGCTCGATCCGTGGGCCGTGGTGCAGCGGCACCGCCATCTGCCGCGCGAGGAGTTCCTGCGCGTATCCGAACAGGCCGAGCGAGCGGCGGCCCATGCGCGTGTGACGGAAGCGGCTGGGAGGTTCGTATGAGCGCGCCCGTTACGGCGAAGTTGCGGCGGGGGAAGGGGGTAAGCAAAAGTGGTGTGAGCAAACAGGGAGGCCCTTGTACGCATGAATGCGGACCCACGGAGACAAGTCCGCCTGAAGGTGGAGCCACAGGAAGGCGGAAGAGTCCGAATAAATCCGGACCCACGGGCGACCGCTTTGCGGGGATCGGGGCCTACGGGTTCAAAAAGGTGCAGGTGGCGCTGCTGGCCGCGCTGGTCACCGAGGATCCACTGCTGTTGATCGGGCGCGCGGGCACCGGCAAGACCTACCTGCTGAACAGCATCAGCGAGGCGCTGGGACTGGAGCATCGCCACTACAACGCGAGCCTGATCGCCTTCGACGATCTCGTGGGCTTTCCTTACCCCGACGACGCGCGCGAGAGCATCCGTTTCCTGCAGACGCCGGCGACGGTGTGGGGCGCTGAGTCGGTGCTGGTCGACGAGATCAGCCGCTGCAAGCCCGAGCACCAGAACCGGCTGTTCTCGCTGGTGCACGAGCGCCGCGTTCAGGGCATCGCGCTGGAGAAGCTGCGCTACCGCTGGGCGGCGATGAACCCGGCCGGTGCCGAGCAGGACGGCGGCGAGTACCTCGGCAGCGAGCCGCTGGATCCGGCGCTCGCGGACCGCTTCGCGATCGTGGTCGAGGTGGGCGACTGGAGCGAGCTCAGCGAGGCCGAACAACGCCTGGTCGCGAGCCCGGCCGGCGAGGGCTCGCTGGCCCGCGATGGCGGGCGGCTGCGTGCCGACATCGCGCGCTGGCGCGGCGAGTTCGTGGCGCGGCTGCCGCAGTGTCCGCTGCAGATCGTGGAATACGCGCGCATCGTCACCACCGAGCTCGGCGGCGCGGGCCTGCGGCTGTCGCCGCGGCGCGCGCGGCTGATCGCGCGCAGCCTGCTTGCCGCGAGCGTGATCGGGGGCGGGCTGCACGAGGCGGCCTTTCGCACCGTGCTCGAGTGCAGCCTGCCGCAGCGCGCCAGCGGCGAGTGTCCGCCGCAGGCAAAAGTCGCGGCGGCGCACCGGCTGGCGTGGAATGCCGCGCTCGCCACCGGCAAGACGCGCTGGCTGCAGGACTTCCACCTGGCGCGGCGCTTCGCGGCCAAGGTGCGCCTGCTGGCCGAGAGCTGCCCCGACGCCGACAGCGGCACGCTGGCCGTGGAGCAGCTGCTGGCGAACGAGCCGCCGGAGCGCGCCGCGGCCTTCGCGCTGGCCGTGTACCCGGCCGCGCTGAAGGGGGCGTTGCCGGTGGGCGCCGAGGGGCTGGGCGATCTCGCGCGGCGCGCCGCGCCGCTGCTGCACGTCGATGGCAAGCTCGAGTGGCGCGAGCCGCTGTCGCAGAGCGGCACCTCGCACCCGGAGTTGCCGCGCGTGGCCGCGGCCATCGATGCGCTCGAGTGCCCGGCACGCCAGGCCCGCGCGCGCCAGCTGCTGTTCTGGGCGCTGCTGAACAAGGTGGCGGTGCGCGACCCCGAAGCGCTGGAGCACGA
This sequence comes from Pseudomonadales bacterium, assembly GCA_035433265.1. GTDB lineage: Bacteria > Pseudomonadota > Gammaproteobacteria > Pseudomonadales > UBA5518 > UBA5518. The sequence continues at coordinate 14,135 of DAORUQ010000015.1, forward strand.
GTTCCACGAGGCCGTGGAGTACCTCGCGGGGAGGGCGGCGGCATGATCCCCTTCCCGTCCTGCCGGCGTCCGCCGCCGCTGCCGCCGCCGCTGCTGCGCTGCAATACCGGCGGCCCGATGAGCCGCACGCGCGCGCAGGCGCTGCACGCCTCGGTCTTCGACGGCAGCGGCGGCACGCTGCACTTCTCGCGCTACCTGAGCGTGGGGCTCGACTTCGAGGGCAGCGACCCGCTCGCGGCAATCGAGGAGCTGTTCGCGCGCGCCGGCATCGACGACGCCGAGCAGTTGCGCGCGCGCTGCGAGCCGCCGGCCGAAGCCTGCCTCTGCCGCGAGAACCGCGAGCTCCCGGTGCCGCGCTTCGCCGCCGCCACCGACGCCGAGCTGCTGCGCCAGGTGCTGTTGCTGGGCCTGTGCACGCCGCACTTCTACGACCCGCGCCGCCCCGTGCTGCTCACGCGCGCGAGCCTGGGGCGGCGCCTGGAGATCTACGTCGAGCGGGGGTTCTACGCATGAAGATCACGCCCGTCAGGATTCACGCGCTGATCGCCGAGCTGATCGACGACAACCCCTTCGCCTGCCGCGCGCTGCTGCAGATCGTATCGACCAGTTTCACCACCGATGTGCCCACGGCCGCGGTCACCTGCGGCGGCGAGCCGCGCCTGCTGCTGAACCCGGAGTTCCTCGAGCGCCACTGCCAGACCGAGGCCCACGTGAAGGCCGTGATCTGCCACGAGTTCCTGCACGTGCTGCTGCGCCACACCGAGGGCCGCGGCCCTCGGTCCCGGGCCGAGCACCTGGCGCTGGATGCGGTGATCAACGCCATCATCCACCGCGCGCTGGGCAAGGAATACAGCAGTTTCATGACCGCGTTCTATCGGCGCGAGACGGGCGTGGCGCGACTGCTGCGCGCGCCGCGCGCCGAAGAAACGGGTTACTACTCCGAGGGCTATCGCCACGGCAGCGCCGCGGAGCGCAAATTGCTGAGCGCCTGGGGCGGGCTCTACGGCGGCTTCCTGCTCGTCGATGACATCCACGCGCTCGCGCTCGATCTCGAGCGCCACGGCGACGGCGCGCCCCGCCGCGGCTGGATCGGCGACCACTGTGCGCGAGACGGCGGCGGCGACGCGACGCCGGAGCCGCTGTCGGAGCCGGTGCGCGCGGCGCTCGACCGCTCGCTGAAGAGCATGAACGGCTCCGGCATCTGGCGCGATCCCAACGGGCGCGGCGTCGGGCAGGAGGCGTACTCGGCGCGCGTGACGGCTGCCGAAGCTGCGGTGGAGCGCTGGCGCCGCGAGGCGTGGCGCGTGCTGGTCCGTCACCTGGTGCCCGACCGGCGCGCGCCGCGCCTGGAGGAGGCGCCATCGGAATTTCGCCTGCCGGTGCTGAGCCCCTCGGACCGGCGCAGTTTCTCGCGCGCGCTGTGGAGCCCGCTGCTGCCCGAGGCGCTCTGGAACAGCCCGCGGCGCACCGCCGGTGCCAGCGCGCAGGTCTACCTCGACGTGAGCGGCTCGATGAGCAAGGAGATGCCGCTGATCATCGCGCTGCTCGCGCGCCTCGGCTCCCACATCCGCCGACCGTTCTGGGCCTTCAGCGACGTGGTCGCGCCCGCCGTGATCCGCGACGGGCAGCTGCACGCCGACACCACCGGCGGCACCAGCATGGCCTGCGTGCTGCGCCACCTGGCGCAGACGCGCCCGCGCGCGGCCGTGGTGGTAACGGACGGCTATATCGAGTCGCTCACACAGGCGCAGGTGTGCGCCGCCGCGGGCGTGCGCCTGCACGCCATCGTGACGCGCGAGGGCTCGCCCGCCGCACTGCAGCGCGCCGGCATTGGGTACACGCAGCTGGGGAGGTTGCCGTCATGATCGGCCAATGCTGCTGGAGGAAGCGAGCGTGGCTGCTAGAGGCGCGCGATAGCACCGGTCGGGAGCCACAGGGTGAGCGGCGCATCCGGCAAGCGCTCGAATTCGAAGCGCTCGTACCAGCCGCGTGCGATCTCGTCCTTGGCGTCGACGATCACTCCGATCATGCCGATCTGCTCCGAGAGCCGCAGGCAGCGCTGCAAGGCGTCGGCGAGCAGCAGTTCTCCGATCCCCTGGCGCTGGCACCGCACGTCGACCGCAAGGCGGGCAAGCCGCGCGACAGGCAGGGGAAAACGCGGGAATCGATCCGCCTCGCGCGCCGGCAGGTTGTCGCGGCGGACCGCGGCCATCGCGAGGGTGTAGAAGCCGGCAACGCGCTTGCCGTCTGCGGCGACATAGCTGCGGCTGATATTCGCCGCAGCATGTTGGCGCGCGTAGCGGCGCAAATAATCGTCGAGTGCCGACACGCCGCAGCTGAAACTGCGCCGGTCGTGCGTTGCACCCAAGAGCTCGATCGAGAGACCGGCCCGCGCCTTCACGAACCGGCGGTCTCCCGCTCGCGATGGCGTGCCATGGCAGCCGACAACCGTGGACGTGGCTTCTCGAGCGAGTCGAGCGCCGCCACGAAAGCCTTCCAGTCCGCAGCGGTCAACGTGAACGATTCCTGCTCTGCGAGCAGGTGCTGCGCGCGCTCCTGCGCCGCCGCGAGCAGGAACGTGCTGACGGACACGCCCGCGGTCGACGCGGCGCGCACGATCAACTCCTTGATCGCAGGGGACGTGCGTACATCGATGCGTTCACTGGCTTCGCTCATGGGAGGCTCCTGTCACCTTGGGGAGGCTCGTGAAGCCTACGCCGTCGTTTTCGCGCATGCAATCGATCCGTACAAATGCCGGATCGGGGATTTCCAAGGTCAACGCCTGGACCCGGGAGGTTGCCGCGATGACGACGGTGAATTGGCGCCGTAGGAGCGGCCCTTGGCCGCGACAATCGCGCGCATGGCGCGCTGCTGCAGCTTTCACGCAGGAGGAACTACAACCATGATCAGGGTTTCGGAAATGGTGCTGCCCGGGCACCCAGACAAGTTCTGCGACCAGGCGGCCGACGCGATCGTCGCGGCCTGCTATGCCGCCGATCCCGCGGGCTACTGCCAGGTCGAGATGAGCTGCTGGAGCGACCAGGTGTACCTGACCGGCGGCATCGCGACGGCGCGACCGCTCGCCGAGCCGCTGGACGAGATCGTGCGTCGCACCGGGCGCGAGCTCGGCTACGTGGCGGGCAACGCGATCGAGGCCGATCGTTACGTGATCCACAGCAGCGTGTGCGACCTGCGCACCGACGCCACGCAGTGGACGCGCCACGTGAACGACCAGTGCATCTCGGTGGGCTGGGCCGGCTACGACGAGAAGGTGGCGTTCCTTCCGCCGGAGCACTACCTGGCACACGTGTTCCGCGAGGCACTGACGCAGAGCTTCGCGACCGGGCGCCTCGCGCGCCAGGGTCCCGACGGCAAGCTGATCGTGCGCCTGCGCGAGAACGGCGCCGACTGGGTGCTGGAGCACGTGCTGGTCACGGTGCAGCAGCTGGATGCCTCGTGCATCACCGGGGTGGCGGCATCGCTCTGCGCGGAGCTGCGCGATGCGTACGCGGCGCTGCAGGCGCGCGATGCGCGCTGGGTGGCCGGATGGCGCGACGTGGACGTGCTGGTGAACCCGAACGGCCCGCTGGTGAACGGCGGCAGCGACGGCGACAACGGCCAGACCGGGCGCAAGCTCGCGGCGGACTACTACGGCCCGCGGGTGCCGATCGGCGGCGGTGCGCTCTCGGGCAAGGATCTCTCGCACATCGACCGCGCCGCGGCCTATGCGTTGCGCCAGGCCGCGATACACGCGGTGCGCGGCGGCGCGAAGGAATGCCAGCTCACCGGCGTGTGGGCGCCGAATGTGGGCGTGCCGCTCGACGTGATCTGGCAGCTCGACGGTCGCGGCCCGCGCCTTGCAAACGAGTGGTTCGCGCACGGCGCGATCATGGAGCGCACCGACGTGCGCGCGGTGGATCGCCACCTCGGGCGCGGGCGGCATTTCTTCGACCTGGCGCTGCCGTGGAACGGGGCCGTGCCTTGACGCCGCGTATCGGTCGCGGGCATGGCCCGCTCCTACGGGGGGAGGTGCCGTAACGGCAGCGCGGTGGTTCGTGGCGTAGGAGCGGGCCATGCCCGCGACCGCATGTACCGCTAGAACGCGCTCGCGAGCTCCGTCAGCGCTCTCAGCGAATCCTCGCACTCCGCGCCCTCGATATCCGCCAGCAGCAGCCGTGTCGCGACCAGGTGCGTCATGCCGAGGCGCTCGCGGTAGCGCGCGATGGTATCGCGCACCTGGGGCGGCGAACCGACGATGGCCCAGTCGTCCAGCCCGCGCGGCAGCGAGCGCACCAGCGCGCTGGACTGCTGCTGCATCGCCGTCATCCGGCGCTCCAGCAGCTCGCGCACCCTGGCGATGCGCGCGGTGTCATCGCTGACGAATATCGTGCGCATCACCGGCACGGCATCGGGCAGCGGATGGCCGGCGCCGGTACAGGCGGCGCGGTGTTGCGCGTAATTGTCCTCGAGCGTCGCGAGCGGCTCCATCGGCGAGGCGAGATACGGCAACCCCAGCGAGCCGGCCTGCGCCAGCGCCTTCGGGCCCAGCGCCGCGACCCACACCGGCGGGTGCGGCTGCTGTACCGGCGCGGGCATGAGGCGCGCGCCCGAGCTGCCGACGGGCTCGCCCGCCCACGCCGCGCGCATGCCGGCCAGGCATTCCGCGAACAGCTCGCGCTTTTCGCTGCGCTTCACCTGGAAGGCCTCGAACAGCTCGGGCACGAAGCCGCGGCCCACGCCGAGGATCACGCGCCCGCCCGAGAGCTGGTCCAGCACCGCCACCTGCGCGGCGGCCTGCAGTGGTTGGCGCAGCGGCAGCAGGTAGCTGGTGGTGGCAAGGCGAATGCGCCGCGTGGACGCGGCGACGGCGGCCAGCAGCATGAGCGGTTCGGGAATGGCGTCGGCGCCGAAGTGGTGTTCGGGCAGCCAGAACGATTCGTAGCCGAGCTCCTCGGCGAGCACCGCCTGACGCGCCAGCGCGTCGGCGCCGCCTGCGAGCGGGAACTGCCACGGGGTGCAGCCGAGGTGAAGGTGGTTCATTTCAGAACGACGATCCGGGCTGCTGCAGGAACGCGAGCTCTTCGGCGGTCGATTCGCGGCCCAGGATCGCGTTGCGATGCGGGTAGCGCCCGAAGCGCGCGATGATCGCGTGGTGGCGGCGCTCGAAATCGAGGCTGTTCTCGAGCCCCGGCTGATCGAACAGCCGCAACGCGTCCTGGTGGATCTGCCCCGACTCGCTGTGCATGTACGGCATGTAGACGAAGGCGCGCTCGTTTGGCGCCAGCTGCGCGTCGAAGCCGCCGCGCACCGCTTCCTGCGCCAGCGCGAGCGCCATGCCGTCGGCGGCGAAACTCTCGGCGCGGTCGCGGAACACGTTGCGCGAGAACTGGTCGAGCACGATCACCTCGGCGAGCCGCCCGCCTGCCGAGTCGCGCCAGCCGGCGAGCTCCGCGGCCCTGGCTGCCGCGAGCGTGGCGCCGAAGCGCTGCGCGATGCGTGCGTCGAGCGCTTCATCCTTGCGCCACCACTGCGCGGGCGTGAGCTCCTCGAACCAGAACGCCAGTACCTGCGAGGCGCTGGCGATGTCGGTGATGGTCTTCATGCTCGGGTTCCTCGTCTGGCGTTCGCGCGCGACAAGGCTAACAGGCGGACGCGGGGTAACGCATCCGTGCCGAAATGTTGATCTGCGCCGGTTGCGCATCGCGAACGATCGGGAATAGTCTTTTCGCATGTTTCGCACAGCGCTGATCGAACCGGAGGGTGAATCATGAAAGGCAAGAGGAAGGCGGTGATCGACGTGGTTCGCGATGCGATCGCCAGGGGCGCGAGCACCGTCGAGGAGGTGGTGAAGTCGGTCTCCGACATGCCGCTGAAGAAGCTCGGGAAGCTCGATCCGACGAAGCGATTGCGCAAGGTGCAGAACGAATCGATCGGCACCGTCGGCGAGGCCATCCGCGACATCAACGAGCAGGTGCGCGCGTTCGCGGCTGACAAGCTGGCGCAGGCGCGCAAGGCCGGCTTGGTGCCCGAGGCGAAGCCGGCCGGGAAAAAGCGCGCGGCCAAGGCGGCGCCCGCGAAGCGTGCCGCCAGGGCCGCGCCGAAAAAGCGCGCGGTGAAGGCTGCACCGGCGAAGGCTGCATCAACCAAGGCGGCGCCCGCGAAACAGCGTGTTGCCAAGGCTGCGCCCGCGAAGCAGCGAGTCGCGAAGGCGTCCGTCACGGCGAGCGCTCCGGCAAAGCGCAAGGCGTCAGTCGCCGCGCCCGCGGCGTCGTCCGTCTCGAAGCGTCCCGCGGTTGCACGCAAGCGCGTCGCCAGGCCCGCGCCGGGCGTCACCACGTCCGCGCCGGGCGTCGCCACGCCGCCGGTTGATGTCATTGCGCCGTCGCAGCCGGGCGAGCCGATGACGCAGTCCGAATGATGCGCCCCGCTCCCGCGGCCCGTTCACGTCGCGGCAACACCGATGCTGGCATTGTGCATTCGCCCGGCGCGCAGTGGTGAATTATTGATCTGGCACGGTTGCGCGCCGGAGCGTTGGCGGATTAGGGTGAAGAACTTTCAACGAGGAGACTGTCCCATGGCCAAGAAGAAATCGCTGATCCACCTGATCCAGGATGCGATCGACAAAGGAGCGACCTCCGCCGAAGAGATCCACAAGGCTATCGCCGACAAGCCGCTCAAGCTGTTGCTGAAACTCGACGCGCTGAGCGGCCCGGCGAAGAAGATCAAGCGGATCCAGGACGAGTCGATAGGCGCCATTTACGACCTCATCCGCGAGATCAACGAGCAGGTCGCCAAGTACGCCACCGAGATGCTTGCGCAAGCCCGCGAGGCGAGCAAGGGCAAGACCGCTACCTCGGTCAGGAAGCGTGTGGCGGCCGCGGTCAAGCGTGTCGAGAAGGCCGGCGCCAGCGCGAAGCGGCAGGCAAAGGCTGCAGCCAAGCGCGCCCCCAAGGCGGCGGCGAAGAAGCGCGCGGCAGCGGTTGGCGCCGTCAAGCGAACGGTGAAGGCGGCGACGGCGAAACAAGGTCCCGCGAAGAAGGCCCCGGCCAGGCGTGGTCCGAAGCCCGGAGCCCGCGCCAGGGCGAAAGCGTCCGCGACGGCACCATAAGCCGGGCCGCGCGTGACATCCCGCCGCCCCTCGGGGTTGCGGGACAGCTTTGGCTGCCCGCGGCAATGATGCATTCGAATCCATGGGCGGTGACGTGACGAAGCGGCCGGTGGCCGTGGTGCTCGGCATCACGGCCGACATGGCGTTTGCCGCGGCGAACGTGCTGCTGGGCCTCGAGCGCTTCCCGCCGGCCGATGGCTACGACGTCGTCATCTTCCACAACGGAGTTCCCGCGGGGGATCTCGCGCTGCTGGCACGGCTGCGCGACTGTCATTTCGTCGCGTACCGTTGCGCGGAGAGCATTCGCAGGAACATTCCCGCCCATGCGCTGCGGGCGTTCTCCGAGATCGTCTACGCCAAGTACGAGTGCTTCGAGCTTCTGAACCGCTATTCGCGCGTGATCTGGCTCGACACCGACATCCTGATCCGCGGCGATACCGCGGAGCTGCTCGAGCGCGGCGCCTCCGGCGCGGCCTTTGCGCGCGAGGACAAGCCGCTGCGCTTCAACTTCAGCCGGGACATCGAAGGCTTCGACATGGACCGCCCGTTCTTCAACGCGGGTGTGTTCGCGCTGTCCGACGCTTTGCCGGGCCGGGAGAGCGCCAGGGACTGGCTGCTCGACGCCACCGTGCGCCATGCGGACCGGGTGATCATGGGCGATCAGGGCATCCTGAACCTGTGGTTGCAGCACCAGCGTGTGGAGCCGGCGGAACTGTTGCCCGAATACAACGTGTTCCGGCATCGCCCCGGCGCAGCCCGGGCGCGCGTCGTGCACGCGGTTGGTCATCACAAGCCGTGGATGGATTTTGCCGATCCGCAGTGGAACGCGGACTACGTGCGTTGGCTGGCGCTGGGCGGCTCGCCGTGCCCGGTATGGAAGACCGTACGGTTCATGGCGGCTCGTCACCCGCACCCGCTGCGACACCCCCGGGAGATCCCTTCGCGTACGGTGCAGATCCTGTGCTTCCTGCTGCGGCGCCGTCGCCAGGCGCGCATGGCCCGGGTTGCCTCGCGCAACGCCTCAGCCGGGGGCGTCCTCGACGCTGCGTCCCACTAGCTCGAGCACCCTGGCGATCGCCCGGCAGTAAGCGTCGGGAAGCGTTGCGCCCCGCGCCCTGGCGGCGCCGATCCCGGCCTGAATGGTTGCGCGCAACCGGGCAGCTTCGGGCGCATGCCGCTCGAAGACCGCGCAACGGTATGCCATCAGTTGCCGCTCCAACCGCGACACCGCCGCGCCGGGTTGCGCGAACAGGTTCGCCAGCAGTACCTCGAACTGCGCGGCCGCGCCCAGTCGTGCGCGAGCCGCTGCGGCCGGGATGCCGCTGGTGATCGCCATGAGCTCGGCGGACGAGTCGCGCAGCTGGGCCAGGAACGCCGCCATCCTCCGGTGATAGCCCGACTTGCCGCGCAACCAGTCGTTGAGCAGGGCGTCGGCCGTCGCGGGTTCCGCGGCGGCATCACGCAGGTAGCAATCGAGCGCGCGGAACTCGAAATTCGCGACGTTCGAGCGCGCGGGGAAGAAGCCGTTGATCGATACGTTGAAGTCCGCGCAGAAGGCGTCGCTGTCCGGCGCGTAGGCGTTGAGGTGGCTGCGAAAGCGCGCGAACTCGTAGTCGATGAAGCCGACCTGTGCGCCATCGATCAGGATGTTGGCGGGCTTGAGGTCGTAGTGCATCAGGCCGCGGGTATCCATCGCGTGGAAGTGCTCGAGCAGCGCGCCCACATGGCGGGTGTCGAGCGGATGGACGCGGGGATCCGGATGGTTGCCCGGAACGTCTTCCAGGAACAGGAAATGCGTGTCGCCATGGGCCACGCGGCCCAGCAGCGCGGGCGCCCCGGGAATGCCGGCGGCGGGCAGCGATGCAAGGATCCGGGCTTCCCAGGCGAACGTGGTTTCAGGATTGGTGCGCTGCGGCCCGGGGCGGGGAATCTTCAGGATCGCCGAGCGCGAGCTGCCATCGCACCGGACAAGGTCGACCCTGTAGCAGATGCCGTTGCGGTCGCGCGCCAGTTCGCCCGACTGTCCCGCCAGCACCAGCCGGATCGCGGCTGCGAATGCGCGCGGATCGACAGGCGGGGTTGCGGCGTCGAGCACCACGCAGTCCGTGTTGCCGGCGCGCGGGCCGAGCGTGCTGTCCGCGAACGAACCGTCAGGCATCGCGGGAGCCCCCGGCGCTGACGCACAGCCTGGCGGCGGCGATGTCCCTGGCGTAATCGATTTCCTGCCAGCGGAACGGGGCGAAATCGAAGGGCGCGAGCATCACGTCGGGATGCGCGATCAACCGTCGCATCACGAAGAAATAGTAGGTGCGCGGTTCGTTGAAGCCGCGCCGGATCCGCTGGTCCAGGGTGTCGGCGAACAGCCGGGCCGCTTGCGCCGAGAGCTTTATGGCTCCCGCGTAGGCGCCGCTGTAGCCGGTGAAATTGACACCAAAGCGCGTCACCCGGCCGCCTTCGGCCCTGATGTTGATCTCGCGCGGGTCCATGACGTTGCTGTCGTAGGTGACCAGCGAGGCTTCGGGCGCGGTGAAGAGGGCTTGCGCCAGTTTGTCGGACAGCACGAGGTCGCCGTGCATGAACAGCAGCGCCCGGTTGAAGGACTCGCGCGCGAACCACAGCGAGGCGTTGATCCCGGTGATGTCGAAAAACGGGTTGATGATGATCCGGCAGCCCTCGAGCAGCGGCGCGATGGTCTCGCTGCGATAGCCCAGCAGCACGTGGATCTCGGGCGCGGCATCGAACTGCCGGATCTGGCGCAGCAGCCGCGCGATCAACGGCTCGCCGTCGATGTCGATCATGCATTTGGGCAGGCCCGCCAGTGCGCTGCCCATGCGCTTGCCCACGCCGGCCGCGAGGATCAGGTAACGCATGCGCTATTCGCGGCGGTCGTGCAACGGGTCATGTCAGGGCAACTGGATCGAGTAGCTGAACGTGGTCTGCGGTGCAGTCGTTGCGGCGGGCCGGATTGGCGCCGTGCCGTCGGATTCGCCGGCGACGATTCCGAGGCATTGCGGGTCGAGCGCGAATTGCGCTTCGACGCCGCTCGCCTCGATATGGGCGCGCTTGGCCGCGATGCGGGCTGAAAGGGCTGCGCGCAGCGCGCGAAAGCGCTCCGCGATGCTGGCAACGGCGCGGGGATTGTTCGTCATCGCCGCCTTGAAATGAGCGGCGGCGTCGGGCCGTTCGCGCAGCGCGAGTTCCCCGTCGTGGCCGAGGTCGAAGAACTGCAGCAGGTTGCAATGGTTCCCCGGATCCAGGCGCCAGGCGTACATCTCGAGGCCGCGCGAGCTTGCGAGCAGGACGTAGGTGTCGTCCGTGGCCGCAAAAGCCTTGGTCACGCCGGTCTTGCGGTTGTCGGGCTGATTGGCGGTGAAGTTCTGCGAGAACACGATGTCCTGCTGCTGCGTCAGCAGGTTCAGCCCGCCATAGCCGAACCCGCCAGGCTCCCCGATGCCCAGCAGCGCAAGACAGGTCGGGGCGATGTCGATGGTGCTGGCGAGGTTCGCGCGGCTGGACGGTGTGAGCGAGGGATCGCGGATCGCGCACGGCGTCCACGTGATCTGGGTATACGGTTCCGTCCCGTGGATCATGCCGCCCTTGAAGCCGTGGGTCCAGAAGTCGTCGCCGTGGTCGCCGAACATGACGACCGTGGTGTTGTCGAGAAGCCCCTTGCGCGCGAGTATCCCCATCATCTCGCCCACGGCATGGTCGGCCACGCCGCAGGCCCGGCGGACCTGGTCCGTGAGGCTGGCGGAGAACGGCGCCAGTGCCAGGCTGTGCTCGATGTGCGATACCAGCTCCCAGGCATAGATCGCGAATGGTGCGGCGTCGGTCAGTTCGTCGAAACGCCGGAACAGGGTCGGAAAATCGTTCGTGGCCCATACCGGTGGCAAATCGGCGGGCCAGGAGGCGAGGCGCGTCTCGTCGTTGGCGTGGAAACCGTTGAGGCAGATGAAGCGCGTGTCGTAGCCGCGCTCCTGCAGGATGGAAAACAGGTTCCGGGTATTCCTGGCCGGCTGGATGCCCTCGAATTCGGCGCTGGTGTCGAACTCGAGATCGTTGCCGTGCAGGAGATACGTGATCGCCATCAGCGTCGATGTCGCGGAGGAAAAGAAATTCTCGAACACCACGGCGTCCTGCATCAGCCGCCGGATGTTCGCAAACGCGGAGCCGAATATCGCGAGATTGTGCCGGGTGATGCTTTCCAGGTGCAGTATCAGCAGGTTCTTCATGGTCGCCAGTGTGCCAGCGTGCCGGCTTCCGGGCCAGTGCCCTGGAGAGCCCTGGTTCCATGATGTCCTGTGGTTCAGTCCGGGGCGCGCCGTATTCCTGCGCCGCCGTAAGGGTTGGATATGCGTCGGGCCGATGGGCGCAGCAACCGGCCGCTGCCTCGGGGCGAGGCGACGGCCGGTTGCTGCGAGGGTCGATCAGTCGTCGTCCGAGTCGTCGTCCGAATCATCGTCGGAGTCGTCGTCGGAATCGTCGTCCGAGTCATCGTCGGAGTCGTCGTCGGAATCGTCGTCCGAGTGGTCGTGGGAGTCGTCGTTCGAATCGTCATCCGAATCGTCATCCGAATCGTCGTCGCACAGGGGGTCCACGTCGTCGTCGCAATCGTCCACGGAGTCGTCATCGTCCAGGTCGTCGTCGAGGCCGTCCTTGTCGTCGTCGTCGTCGCTGAATCCGTCCTTGTCGCTGTCGTCGTCGCGGAAACCGTCCTTGTCGCTGTCGTCGTCGGAGAAACCGTCGCCGTCCTCGTCGTCACGGAAGCCGATGACGCGGAAGCCGTTGATCACGTCGTCGAAGCGCAGCTCGAAGTTGTTGTAGACCGTGCCGTTGATCAGCACGCCATCGAGGAAGATGTGGTCGCCGGAAATCCGCGCGGTGGCGCCGGACAGGTCGACGACTTCGCTCTGGCTCTCGGCTCCGGGCGCGTTGGACACGATGATCGTGCGCGTGAGCTCGGTCTTTTCACCGAGCTGGTTCGTGGCCTCGATGGTGATCGTGTGCGGACCGTTGCTCAGCAGCTTGGTGTTGAAGGCCGTCGCGAACCCCGAGTGCAGCGGTTCGGCGTCGCCCGGGAACGCCGCCGCAACGTCGGCACGCTCGCCGCCCATGCCGATCCGCATGGTATGGCTCTCCTGGCCGTCGATATACAGCTCGACCTTCACGACCGGCTCGACGTCCGAGGCCCAGCCGTAGATCTGCGTTATCCCGCTCTGGATGGAATTCGCCGCGGGGGCGTCGATGGTGACCTGCGGCGCGGCATGGAGTGCCGCCGGCGCCGCGATGGCGGCGGCGAGAAGTGCACGCTTGAAGTATTTCATGCTCGGTTTCCTCTTGTTTCCGGATTGACCGGGGTGGCGATTCCCGGGGGCAGCGTTGCAAAACCGGCCCGACCTGGTTTGCTCGGGAGCGGCTTTCATGGACATGACGGCTGTGGCGCGTGGTTTATTCCAAGGGTAGGGGCACGATTGCGTGCCATCCGTGAAGTTGATCACACGTCGCATCACGGCGCAGGGAGTGCCGGTAAGGCCCCGCGCGCCCGGCCTGCAGCTCCGGGTGCGCGGGGAGGTGCGTCATTTGAAGGTGGCGGTGACGCTCTGGGTCTTGCTCATCGTCACCTTGCAGGAGAGCGAGGTGCCGCTGCACGCGCCGGACCAGCCGGCGAAAACCACCTTCCTGCTGGACGGCTTGGCGGTCAGGGTCACCGTGCTGCCCGTGCTGAAGCTCGCGGAGCACAGGGTGCCGCAGCTGATGCCGCTCGGCTTGCTGCTGACGCTGCCCGAGCCGCTCTTCACCACGCTCAGCGTGTACTTCGACGGTGCCGGTGCCGGCGCGAAGGTTGCCGTCGCGGTCGCGTTTGCCGCCAGCGAGAAGCTGCAGGCAGCGGTGCCGGTGCAGGCGCCGCTCCAGCCGCTGAACACCATGCCCGCATCGGGCGTGGCCGTGAGGTTGACCGCCGTGCCGATATCGAGCGTCGCGGTGCAGGCGCTGCCGCAGTCGATGCCGTTGCCGCTCACCCTGCCGGTGCCGCTGCCGGACTTGGCCGCGCTGAGCGTGAACTGCTTCTTGTCGAAGAGCGCGGTGACGTAGGCGTCGGCATTTGTCAGCGTGACCGAGCAGGCGCCGGTGCCGGCGCAACCGGCGCCGCTCCAGCCGGCGAACAGGCTGTCCGCGGCGGGAGTGGCGTTCAGCGTCGCGCTGCTGCCGGCCTCGAGCGTGATCGAGCAGGTGGCGCCGCAATCGATGCCGCTGCCGCTGACGCTGCCCGAACCCGTGCCGCTGCGACCCACGCCGAGGCTGTATTGCAGCGGTGCCGGCGCGCCTGCGCCAACCTGCAGCGTGTAGGCCTGGCTCACGCTCATGCCGTCGGCATCGGTCACCGCCACCGTGAAGGCATAGCGGCCCTCGGCGGTCGGAGTGCCCGACAGCACGCCCGGGATCTCGGCGCCGGTTTCGGGATCCTGGTAAGCGCCGAGCACCATGCCGGGCGGCAGCGCGCCGTTGCCGAGGCTGATCGCGTAGGGCGAGTTGCCGCCGATCACGACGGTACGCGGCGTGTACGGCGCGGCCGGCTCGGCGTCCTGCAGGTGGTCGATGAGCCCGAGCGGGGCCTCGGCCGCGAAGGCGGCCATCTGGGCGCCTATGTAGTCGCCGACCACCGCGAGCTGGCTGCAATCGAACTCGTAGGAGCCGCCGCCGGCGTTGGTGACGTTGCGCGTGCCCACGCCGTGGATGCCGTCCGCGGCCACCTTGTCGCACATCGCCTCACCACTTTCGCCGTCGATCGAGCCGACCCCGATGGGGTTGTCATCGACGTAGCGATAGAACTCATAGCGGCGCGTGACGACCTCGCTGCCGTCGCCCATCTCGTCGGGGGCGAGCGCCTCGACGACGTCGCCGCCATCGGCGCGGTTCTGCACCAGGGTCCATTCGCTCTCGACCTCGTCGGGCTCCCGGTTCTGCCATTCGGCCTGGCCGTCGCCGTCCAGGTCGTCCGAGATCAGATCCTCGAGCGCGACCGGATCGGGGTTGTGCGTGGTGGTCTTGATGACCTTCATCCAGACGGGCTCGCCGAACTCCTTGTTCGGCGGCACCTCGATCTCGGGCGCCGGGATCGCGGCCACGACCTCGGCCGGTTGCTCGATGTTGCCATCGACCACGACCGGCGGGTTGTAGGTCCACGTGGGCGTTGCCACGGCGACCGGCGGCCCGAGCACCAGGTTGCCCGCGCCGTCGTCGATGAGCCAGTTGTAACGCAGCGCCGTGGGCGTGCCGTAATAGCCCACGCCGAAGTGCTCGCAGCCGTCGTTGACGCTCGGATTGGTGCAGCTGTGGCCGTCGGTGGGTGCGAGCGGGCCAGCCGGCGTCGCCGTGTAGGCGGCCCACGTGCCGTCGGGATTCTTCGTGCTCTCGTAGCGCACGAAGACCTTCGGGTGCGCGGGGTCGCTCAGGTCCTCGCGGATCTTCGGTGCGCCGTAATGGTTCCAGTCGTAGGTGTAGGTGATATCGGTGCTGCGGATGTCGTGGATCTCGATCTCGAAGCCGTGGCATTCCTGCCCGGTGTCGTTGACCGCGTCGAAATTGTTCAGGTCGCCGTAGGCCGTGCTGGCCGAGGCTCCGTGGGCGCCCAGGGCCAGCATCGCGATGGCGAGCGGAAGGCGGGACAGTAAACTCATGCAAGGATCCTCTGCGGGTAGGAAATCGGCAGGACGGCGAACGGATTTCGCGTCTTGCCCCTGACAGAACGGATCCACGCTACTGTTTATTCCTTAAACCACGCTGAAATACCGCGGCCTGTACAAATGGTCACGCAATCGACGGCGCCCTGTTGCCCCTTCCCGCCTCGCATGGCTTGCCGGATAATCGCCCCGCCCCGCCACCTGGAATGAATGCCATGCGTCCGTTGGTTGTTTGCGCCGTCGTCACCTTTCTCGGAGCCTGCTCCGGCACCTCGGGACCCATCATCGATACCAAGGGCGTGGATCTCGCGCAGTTCGAGCGCGACAAGGCCGAGTGCGAGGCCTTTGCAACCCAGGTTTCCACCGGACAGGCGGTCGGCAGGGGTGCCGCCGGCGGTGCGGCGGTGGGTGCGGCCATTGGCGCCATCACCGGTAGCGCGGGCCGTGGCGCGGGCATCGGGGCGGTGACCGGCGGCGCGGAATCCGCGCGGATCTCCGAACGCGAGAGGGTCAATGTAGTGAGCAACTGCCTGCGCGGGCGCGGTTACCGCGTGCTCAATTGAACCGGGCGTGATGCGGGTCGCCATCCAGGGCGACAACAAAAACCCGCCACGCGGGCGGGTCTTTGCATCATGAGCGGCGCCGAATCTCTATTTCCTGTTCTTGCCGCGCCGCGCAATGTACAGGGCGGCGCCAATCCCGATCGCCAGCAGGGGCAGGGTGCCAGGCTCCGGCACGGTGCCATTGGCGAGCTGTTCCGGCGCGTCGAACGTTTCGAGCGGCTGGCCCTGCGGAGGGAACGATTTGCCCGGCAGTGTGGGCGGGATAAGCAACTCAATCGGTAGCTCGATCGGCAGTTCGATCGGCGGGATGAATGGTCCGCCCGGCTGTCCCGGCAGCCCCCCCAGGCCCGGCGGCAGCCCCCCCAGGCCCGGCGGCA
>DAORUQ010000016.1:0-17846 GCA_035433265.1 Pseudomonadales bacterium
GTTGTCATCTCGTGGGTTGAGCCATCGCGGCGCCACAACGGTTGTCGACGGGAGAATTGAAGATGCGCGAAACGGAGCATGCCGGCAGGACGGTCGTGGTGACGGGCGCCGGCGGCGGCATCGGCCGTGCCGCCGCGATGCTGTTTGCGCAGCAGGGCGCGGCGGTGGTCTGCGGCGACATCGACCTGGCAGCGGCGGGCGAAACCGCGCGGCGGATCGCGGCCGCCGGGGGCCGCGCGCTGGCGATCGCGGTGGACGTGGCGAGCGAAGCGTCGAACGCCGCGCTGGTCGCGCGCGCCGAGGCCGAGTTCGGCACACTGCACATCGCCTTCCTGAACGCCGGCATCCTGCGCCGCGGCACGGTGACACAAACGCCGGCCGCGGTGTTCGACGAGGTGATGGCGGTGAACCTGCGTGGCGTGTTCCTCGGGTTGCAGGCCGTCGCCCCCGCGATCCGGCGCGCCGGTGGCGGGGCCATCGTGGTCACCGCCTCGAGCGCGGGCCTGCGCAGCGACCCGGAGCTCGCGGCCTACTCGGTGGCCAAGCGCGGCGCGATCGCGCTGGTGCAATCGGCCGCGACCGAGATGGCGCCCTGGAATATCCGCGTCAACGCGATCTGCCCCGGCGCCGTGGCCACGCCGATGACATCGGCCATGGACAGCGGTCCCGGCAGCGCGCTGGCGCTGCTGCATCCGCTCGGGCGCGTGGGCACCCCGGAAGATATCGCCGAGCTGGTCTCGTTCCTCGCCGGCGAGCGCGCTGGCTTCATCACCGGCGCGGCCTATCCGGTCGACGGCGGGCTGACCTCGGTGGCGGTGCCACGGTATCGCGGAAACGCGTGATTCTGCGCCCCATATGGGGCAGCTTCGGTTGACGGGTTTCGCCTCGCCTGTCGGGTGTGCTTCTATTGGTCTCATGGCTCGTAGGCGTCATGCGCGGGGGCATGGCGTATTTGCGCGGGACCTGGTGGTGCATAACGTTCGGGCAATTGGGAAATGCTTTGAAATGACAAGAGGTTGCCGATTGAGGGATTCGTGTTCGGCGACACTGATGGTTTTTTATCGGACATTTGTGTCGTCGAATTGTAGTTAGCCTTCATGACGAAACACAGCCCGACAACTTGCGGCTCTTGTGGTGTACCGAGTGACGAGTCTCTAGATACGCCAGAAGCGCGCCACGCGTGCGTTGCTTGCGGGAGCAGAGCGCGGGTATTTGCTGTCTCAATCGAAGAAGCTATTACGCTGCGCTCTGGTCTCGGCTTCAAGCACAAACGTCCTGGTCGCAAAAAGCCCATTGCAGAGGGATTCTCTCGCCCCGAAACCGCTCGAAGCACTGGGGCGGTTGTGGAACGCAAGATGCACATCGACCGCGAGAAGGATCGTTACACCGAGACGGTTACGGAATACGAGAGCGGCACCGTGATTCATCATTGCGACGAGAAGCTTTCAGGGCATACTGGTCACGGTTCTGCCAAGAAGCCTAAAGAGAAATGACGGCTAACAACACGCTGGTTCCGACTCGCAAAGGCGAAGCGCCTTTGCTCGCGGCACAGCGTGGGCGTTAGGCATCATCGACCCACCGTCGAGGGCGTTCGAGTGGCAAATGTTGTCATAGAAACAAAGACTGCAAACATCACGATGAATGGAACCGCATTCATGGTTTACGGAAAGAGATATCGGGAAGCTGCGGAGGTCTGGCGCAGGACTGCAAAATCTGACAGGCGCTTTGATCCAGTAAGCTATCAGCTTCTGTGTCAGTCGCTTGAACTCCACCTGAAGTCGTTCATCTGGCTCAAGGACGGTGTAGGCAATGATGTAATGAAGAAGAGGTACGGGCATGACATTGCAAAGCTTTGGAAGGACGCTAAGGCGAAGGGGATATCCAAATTCGCCAAGGTTACACCGCGCAGAGACAGTGCGATCGAACTCCTTAGCCCGTACTACAGGAAGCGGCAGTTCAATTATCTTGACATTGACATGATATTTCGTGGATTCAGAGAAATTGATCGGGAGCCTCATGCGTTGCAGACAATGATGCAGCTCACGAAACAGCTTGGAGCGTCCCTGCGCGAGCCAATTCTGCGTGCTAGCTGATGATGCCTAACCAGCGGATCCAGCCGACGTCCGTCTCGTCGCTTCGCTCCTCGCCGGCCGCGGCTGATCCTTGTCGTTATGCGGCGTGAACGTAGGTATGCGTAGACTTTTTCAATTTCTGTTGGTCCTGGGCGTCCTGTACGCCGCCTCGGAGCAGTTTAATCTACTCGGAAGGGTTGGTGGCTCACACGATCCCCAAGCTCAGGCAATAGGGGGGGCGTATCAACAGCATGCCTCCAATGTCCAGGTGTCTGGTCAGGGAGAGGTAATACGGGTTCTTGCGGACGACAATAATGGAAGCAGACATCAAAGATTCATTCTGCGGCTGCCTACGGGGCAGACACTTCTTGTCGCTCACAATATCGATCTTGCCTCGAGAATTGGTGCGCTACGTGAAGGCGATCGCGTTGAGTTCAATGGCGAGTACGAATGGAACTCGCAGGGTGGTGTGGTCCATTGGACTCACCATGATCCACAGGGGCTGCACGAGGCCGGGTGGCTGAAGCACAATGGAACCACCTATCAGTGACGAGTGGCACAAGCCGCCGGATAACAAATCGCTCCAGCCGACTTCGGTCTCGTCGCGACGCTCCTCACCCGCCCCGGCTGAGCTCAATCGTTATGCCCAAAGGAAATCGTTGTGGGCCTAAAGGACAAGAAGGTAAGAGTCATAGGGTGGACTTTGATTCCAATTGCAGCGCTTGTCCTTTGCGCAATTTTTTACGCGGCCATAGATCGCGTGGACACGTTCTACGTCAACGATTCGGATCTCCACGGCTATGCCTTCTACCTAGAGGGCAGGGAGGCGAGCGAGTCCTACGAAGACAGCAGAACCAAGAATCTGCCAGTGCACGCCCATCGCATATATGCGGGGAGTGGAACGGTTATAGGCTATCGAAAGTTCTCGAATGGCAGTCTGCTGGCCGTAGATGACGAGGGATACGAGAAGTTGACGCTTTGGCTTGAAGAGCCTATCCCGGAGGGCGAGAGCATTTTTGACCTTGCATCGGCAGAAACGGCGATCGTTGCATACGCGCAGGGCGGATCAGCGTGGCCAATGCATGGATGCTTCGGGCTACTCAAATCGGGCCGACTGCAGATCAAGAAGATTGGCACAAGAGCCGAAATCGAAGTGGCAGGGGAGTTCGTGCCAAGCGTTAGGGTTGAGGAACGCGACACATCCTGCGTAAGTACGCAGTTGAAATACTCCTTCTTTGCAGCAAGGATTGAATTCGGTGAGCTGACGCCATGGCTGGGTATGCCATCAGACAGCGCGTACGACGAAACATATAGGTAATGAGTGCGTGGGGGTGTTTCCCTTCGGAGTCGGACGCCCCGGATTCCCGGGTCGTCTTCCCCACGTGCGTGGGGGTGTTTCTACCCAAACGCTGCACAGTGCGTGCTTGGCCCGCAAAGCGTTCCTCGATCGTTATACCTCGAAGACGCAGAGATCAACCTTGTCATGACTCCTACGATTTTTCGTGAAGGTGGATTCCGGTTCTATTTTTTCTCTCGCGAGGAACCGCGGATGCATGTCCACGTTCACTGCGCAGACGGGGAGGCGAAGTTTTGGCTTGAGCCGACCATCGAACTGGCGCAGAATTTGGACTTGAACAACCGCCAGATCCGAACTGTGCGGTCACTGATTGAGGCACATGAGCATGAAATCCGCGCCGCGTGGAAAAGGCACTTCGGCGGCTGAGGTAACAAACGTATCGGCGCATGGCTTCTGGGTCCTGCTCGCTGACGAAGAGCTATTTGTTCCGTTCGCAGAGTTCCCCTGGTTTCGGAACGCTACTATCGGCGCCATCACTCACATTGAGTGGCCTTCCCTCAACCACCTCTACTGGCCGGACTTGGACATTGATCTGTCTGTAGAGTCTATCCGTCATCCGAGCCAGTTCCCGCTGGTGTCTCGGGTAGACGCATAACCAGTCGTTTCAGCCGACTTTCTCGTCGCTTCGCGCCACCGGCCTGCCCGCGCCCCTCACTCGACGCTACCCGGTCCCCGCAGCGCAGTGACGCCGCGCGCGGGAAGGCGGTTGCCCCTGAGCAGGGCCGGCGCGCTGGTGTGGTTGCGCACGAAGGTCGCGGCCCCGCCTTCATTGATGAAGCTGTTGCCCTCGACCCGCAGCGCGTGCTCCGGCGACGAGCGGTCGCGCGACTCGCCTGCAAACCCGATGGCGGTCCGGTTCCCGGCCCGTGCGCTCTGCTGGAACCGGTTGTTGATGACCTCTGCCTGCCCGCCCTCGGAAATGTCGAGCAGGAGACTCCCCCAGCCGTCACCGTCCTCGATCCTGTTGTCGCGGATCTCGTTGTGCCGCGCGCGCGTCTTCACCTGGTGCCCCGTGCGCGCGCCGTGCACGTAGCTGTTCCTGAGAATGAAGCTGCGCGCCTGGCTGATATAGATGTTGTGCCCGAGCCTGCCGTGGCGTTCGGTATCGGTCGTGTTGCGGTCGAACTCGGAGTCTTCGATCGTCACGACGCCAGCGGGGCTCGGGTTCGTGAGCAGGCCCATTTCATTGTGGTGAAAGTGGCAGTTACGGATGGTCAGGCCTTCTCCCTCGGCGCGTATGGCGGCGCCGTTGTGCGAGGGAACCCGTGCCCCGGACATCTCCAGGTTGTCCACCGTGACGCGATTCCCCTTGATGACCCAGATCCCCTTGCGCTCGGCGGCCTGGCCCGCGGCGCGCAGGTGCGGGCGCTCACCAACGCCGCGCAGGGTCAGGTCGTTCTGGCGCCAGATCGCCACGTCTCCCTCGTACGTCCCGGAGTGAATCTCCACCAGGGCGCCGTCGCGCGCGTCTCGCGCAGCCTGGCTCGGGAGCGCGTACTGCTGCGCCGGCCCGACCTTCAGGACCTGTCGTTGCGCACCCGTGACCGCTCGCTCCCCAGCAGCGGAGCCGTTGCCGTGCAGTGTCGCGGCCAGCAGGATCAAGAAAGCCGGCAGCCACGCCGTGGCGGAGAGGGTGCCGCGCATCGTTCTGCGGTGTTGCAGATGACTGGACGGTGACATGCGGTTGCCTCCCTCCTGCCGTCGAACGCTACGCCCGGGCAGCGCGTCGTCGTCGAGTACGGAAAGGGTGGTCACGGGCCCTGCTCCGTGTCCTGCTGCTGCGCGAGGGCGAGCAGGGCGGCGAACTCGGCGTCGATCTCCGCGACCAGCCGGCGCAGGTCCGGCAGGGCCTTCTTGCAGGCGATGGCGCCGAGGTTCATCTGGCCGGCATAGCTCCAGGCCGTGATGTTGAGCCCGGTGCCCTCGGTGAGCGGTCCGGCCGAGTACAGCGCCTCGACCTCTTCGCCACAGGCCGTGTAGCGGGTTTCGCGCGGCCCGGGGACGTTGGAGACGATCACGTTGGCCGAGAGCGGGAATCCGGGTCGGTCCGCCGCCTTCATCCGGTAATCCTGGCGTCGGCGCGACGAGAAGATCAGCGGCGGGATGTACTGCATCCAGTCGTGCGCGGTGTGCTTGCCCAGCAGTTCCAGTACTTCCTTGCCGGCCTCGGCCTCCGCGCGGGTGGCGGCATAGCGCTCGCGGATGTCCGCGATGTCGGTGCGCAGGCGCAGGTGGAAATACGCCACGTTGTTGCCCGAGGTGCGCGTGGCGGCGGCTTCCTGCTCGGCGCTGACCGGTATCGCGCACACCAGCGGGCGCCCGGGCAGTTCGGCGTTCGTCTGCAGGTAGCGTCGCAGCCCGCCGGCGAGCATCCCGAGCATCACGTCGTTGACGGTGCCGCCGAGGCGGTTCTTGATGGTGCGGAAATCGGTCAGGGAGTACTGGGCGGTGGCGTAGTTGCGCAGGTTCGACAGCGCGCGGTTGAAGCGCAGCTTGGGGATGTCCGGCGAGTAGGGCTCTGCCGGGACGAGGCGTGCGGCGCGGTTGCGCGCATCGATCAGCTTGCGCCGCCGCGCGCTGTCCTGCAGCAGCCGCGGGAGACGCAGGAAATCGCGCAGCAGGTCGCGCAGCGCGTCCCGCACGAGGCGTTGCGCCGAGGGCTGTTCCTCGCGCTCGAATACGGGAAGCTCGACCTTGCCGATGTCCGTCGGGTCGCGATACAGCGTCTTGCCCAGGTAATTGACGGCCGCCACGCCGTCGGCGAGCACGTGGTGCATCTTGTTCACGTAGGCGATGCGACCGCCTTCAAGTCCTTCCACGATCCAGATCTCCCACAGCGGCCGCGAGCGCTCGAGCAAGCCGGCCGCTATCTCGCCGATGACCTGGTCGAGTTGTGCGCGCGCGCCGGGCGCCGGCACCGCGATGCGGTGCACGTGCATGTCGTAGTCGAAGCCGCCGTCGTTCACCACGACCGGGTGGTGCAGCCCCAGCGGCACGGGTACGACGCGGTACTGGAACACGGGCAGGCAGCCCATGGAGCGGCGCACCAGTTCGCGGAAATCCGCCTCGGTCGGCTGGCTGGCGGCGGGCTTGCACACCGAGATCTTCAGCGTGTGCATCAACGCCGAAGGTGTTTCCTGGTACAGGAAGTACGCGTCTTGCCCGGCCAGCCTGTGCATCGCCCGTCTCCCTCGCAGGTGCCGCCGCACGCCTCAGACAACGTCGAGGTAGCAGTCGGGCGGGTAGAAATTGTCCTCGTCGGGCGCGTGGGTGTTGTGCCACACCTGCGCGAAGAAGGGGTTGCGGCGCGCGACGCGGTCGAAGTCCCAGGGCGGTGCGGCCTCGTGCGGCGACCAGTGCCCCGCCTTCAGCACCAGGTTGGGTGAAGCGCTGAACTGCCTGCCCTCGGCGTCCTGCCACTCGAGCACCGTGCTCCCGTTGCCGTCCCAGTCCGGCGACAGCAACCGCCCGCCGCGGAATTCCGCGGCCTGGCGCAGGTCGTACGTCTCGAGCCGGGGTTTGCTCTCGTCGTAACCGTGATCGAGCAGCCGCGGCGCCACGTCCTGCGGCATCGGCGGCATGTCGACGTCCCAGTCGGGTATCGCGTCGTAGCTCGCGGCCGAGCCGAAGAATGCGCGCAGGCGCGCCTCGTAGCCGTTGTTGCGCCAGAAACGCGTGCCGGTGCGCGCGTCGACCATCTGCTCGAGCGTCGCGCGTATGAAGTCCTCCCCGCCGGGCATCGGGGTGCCGGCGGCCTGCATGTCGGCCGCGAGCTTGCTCATGTACTGGCGCACCTGCTCGTAGTGCGCGGCGTTGTCGTCGCGCCAGAATTGCAGGTAGCCGTTCAGCACGTGGCTGTCGGCGAACCATCCGCAGTGGAAGTTGCGCGTCGCGAACCAGCGCCGCTCGAAGAGCCTGCGGTAGTCGCCCGCTCCCGTTAGCTCGAACAGGGTCTTCATGTACCCGAGCGCGCTGACGCGGCACGCCGGTCCGCCGGCCATGTTGTATACCCGGCCCCAGAAGTCCGAGTCACGCGGCACATCGAGCGCGTTGACCAGCCCGCGGCCCGCGTCGTACTTCGTGTTCATCTCGATCGCGGTGTTGATCGGCAGGTGGAACGTGATCGGATCCAGCAGGTCCGTCAGGAAAGAGGGAATCGTGATGAAGGTCTGGCGCAGCGACGCCCAGTGCCGGATGCCGCTCTCGATCACGGCGCGCTCGCCGCGGATCTTGGTGGTGGCATAGAAGTCGAACACGGAGGGCTGCATCGGATCGCCGGTGCGGATCATGTGTCGCGGCGGCAGGCGGTCGCCGTACTGTGCGACCGAGCCCACGTGCAGCAGCCGTATGCGCTCTGCGCCGTCGGGCTCGGCCCGGATCGCCTTCACCAGCGACTGCACCGCGACCGCGTTCACCGCCTCGGCGGTGGCCGGATCGTGGTCTGCCGCCGGCGCGATGAACGCCATCGGGTTGAGCACCGCATCGACGCCCGCGCAGGCGGCGCGGATGTCCTCGTGGTTGACGGCGTCGCCCCAGACGATTTTCAGGCTGCCGTCGTGGTAATGCGCGGTGCCAGGCCCGTCGACTCGCCGCCCCTCGAGGCAGGGCGCAAACATCGCGACGTTCTTCGCCGAGGGTCTGAGCAACAGGACGATGTCGAAGCGATCCCGCCGACGCCACAGCTCCTCGAATGCCGCGAAGCCCATGGACCCCGACGCCCCCGTCAACAAGACCTTTTCGCGCACCATCGCCGCCTCCCCGCTGCCTCGCTTCTCCGGTCGCTGCGCCGAGAATCGCTCACGGCGCGCCTGCTGTCATCAC
This sequence comes from Pseudomonadales bacterium, assembly GCA_035433265.1. Taxonomy (GTDB): domain Bacteria; phylum Pseudomonadota; class Gammaproteobacteria; order Pseudomonadales; family UBA5518; genus UBA5518. The sequence goes on from DAORUQ010000016.1 coordinate 8,251, forward strand.
CCGGACCGACCAGGCGCAACGCACCGGGCGCGCCTCGCCGTCACGATGCGGGGGCGATCCGGGACGCTATTGATCCTCGGTCGTCGTGCTGTCGCTGTTGCCGACGAGCCAGTAGGTGATGCCCAGTGCAAGCGTGACCACGCCGATCGCCAGGATCTCGCCCGAAGACGTCTTCTCGAGATCGAGCACGATGACCTTGCGCGCAATGGCCATTAGCGCCGTAGCCACCACCATCTTGATCGGCAGCGTATTGGACCCGAGATACAGCCTGATATTGATGAATATCTCGATCGCGATCAGCACGACCATGAATGCGCCGAAAATCTGGAAGATCTCCCCCACGCTCAACTGCAGGAAGGGGGGGGATTTCAGGCTGTCGTATATGTGATAGCCAACGTCCACGACGCCAAGGACGATGACGAGCGCCATCATCAGTGCCATTACCCTTATGGACACCCGGATGGCGCGGTGCATGGCGCGGATGACCGGATCGGGGTAATCGAGCGACAATTCGTGGTGAATGATCGAATCGTCGTCCGGCGTGTATTGCCCCATGTGAGCTACTCCTTGGCCGGGGATGCTCCCCCGGGTAGTAAAAAGCGCGAATGCTGATTCAGAACGGTTGATTGAAGAACATCTGCACCTCGCCCCCTTCCTCGCTGACGCCCACGTCGACGCGAATGACGAGTTCGTAGACCAGCAGTCGCGCCGATCCGCCCAGCGTCCACTTCATGTCCTCGTGGAGCTCACCGAGATCCCACTCGTCGTGCACCCGACCCACCTCCGCGAACGCCACCCACTGCCACCAGGGAATGAACAGCTTGTTGACATAGGGGATGTCGGGAAACGGGTTCCACCGCGGCATGTAGCGGTACTCGAGCGTGTAGTTGATCGCCGAGCGGTCCCAGAAACGGTTGGTGGGATAGCCGCGTTGACGCCAGAGGCCGCCCAGGGTGGAGCCCTCGAACAGCGGCGGGCGGCTATACACCTCGGCGTCGTCGATCGTCTCGCGGTCGTTCCAGGTCGGGGAGTGGGAAGCCCACAGGTCGAAAGCCAGCACCCGCTGCTGCGCCGCGCCGCTCTCGCCCAGGTTCCAGTACTGGCTGTGCCTGCCCTGTATGGCGGTCCAGCTGGGGAAATCGTCGGTGACGCCCCAGTCCCTGGCCCACGTCAGTTGTTGCCTGGTGCCCGTGGAGGGGTTGTTGTACCAATCCGTGTTGTCGTATTCGAGGGTGACCTTGACCCCGCCGGTCTGGTTCTCGATGGTCGCGCTGGTATCGGAGTCCTCGAAGTCCTGGTCGCGGAAAAACGGTCGGAATTCGAGGATGGTGCGGCCTGACTTCAGTGGATTCCAGCGCTCGCCCCCCGCCGCCGAATCCGGGTCGAGCATGCCGTTGGTGAGGTTGAAATCGTGCGGCGGCAATTCCCTGCCGTGGCCGATCGGCAGCAGGTACTTGAAGTTGAGGAACGCGAACAGGTCATCGCCCGTCGCCTCGATGTAATTGTCGGCGTCCGAATCGTTCGAGCCCGCCCGCTCGCCGGGAAACGCCGGATTGCCGTCCTGGTAGTTGTCGACCTCGTTCAGGTCCGAGTAGTACGTGACCTGATCGACGAACAGACGCCGCGAGAACGGCAGCTGCATGTCGAGGTTGGACAGGAAGAGGTTGTAGGAACCGGACGTGCTGACGAAGGCGTTGGCGACGGTGATCACCTGCGGCTGGATCAAGCCCTTGCCCAGTACCACGGCGGCAGCGGCCAATCCCGTATTCGCGTTGTAGAAACCGTACGGGATCACCTGGGTGTAGGCGCCGTCGGTTCGCGCTCGCGTCGTCTCGACATTGTTGTTGAGCGCCCGGGCGGGATGCGACCCGGCCAGCAAGACTGCTGTCGCGAAAGCGACGGCGAGAGCCGGCTTTATTGGCGCCTTCACGCAGGAAACTCCCTTCTCCCCGATATCGGCAAAACTTAACAGCAAACCGGCCCCGGAGCCAGCACGGTATCCCGGCAGTTGCTGCGGTTCAGGCGCGGTTTGACGCCGTTTGGCGTTATCCTTGCGCGCTGCAGCATTGGAGCCACGCAAGATGCCGATATATTCCTACGCCGGTTACACACCGGTCGTCGATCCCACCGCCTTCGTGCACCCCACCGCCACGCTGATCGGCGATGCGATCGTGGGTCCGCGATGCTACGTAGGGCCCGGAGCGAGCATGCGCGGCGACTTCGGCCGCGTCGAACTGCGCGCCGGCGCCAACCTGCAGGACAACTGCGTGATGCACACCTTTCCGGGGCGCATCGCGCTGGTCGAGGAGAACGGGCACATCGGGCACGGCGCGGTGCTGCACGGCTGCCGCGTCGGCAGCGGTGCGCTGATCGGCATTGGCGCGGTGATCATGGACAACGTGGTGATCGGCGAGCACGCGCTGGTGGCGGCGATGAGCTTCGTGAAGGAGGGCATGCAGGTGCCGCCGCGCGTGCTGGTCGCCGGCGTGCCGGCGCGCGTGGTGCGCGAGCTCACCGGGACCGAGGTCGCCTGGAAGTCCAACGGCACGTTGCAGTACCAGGAACTGGCGCGCCGTTCGCTCGCCGAAATGCACGAATGCGTGCCGCTGGCGGCCGAGGAAGCGGGCCGGCCGGTGCGCGAGGCCGGCTCGAGGCCGCTGTCCGAAACGCGTGCCGAAACGCGCGCCGAAGCGCCGTGAAGTGCAGTTTCCAGGCAATGGTTCGCGGGAGTGGAGCATGAACAGACGGGTCGCGGCATTGGCGATGGTGCTTGCGCTGACGGGCTGCGGCGCGAAGGAAGAGCAGGCCGCGGACGTGGCCCATGACCGGGCGGCGGCGAGCGCCGAGCCTGTGGTAGCCGACGCGGAGGCCTTCATTGCCGCGGCGGAGCAGCAACTCGCGGACTCTTCCCTCTACGCGGCGAAGGTCGCATGGGTCAATGCGACCTATCTGAACGAGGACACCGACTGGCTGAACGCGCGGGCGCTGGCCGAGCGCACGGCGCTCGCGGTGCGCCTGGCGAGCGAGGCCGCGCGCTTCGCCGCGCTCGAGGGGATTTCCGCCGACACGCGCCGCAAGCTCGGGATCCTCGAGCAGATGATCGTGCTGCCGGCGCCTTCCACGCCGGGCGCTGCCGAGGAACTCGCGACCCTTTCTACGCGCCTGAAATCCGCCTACGGCAAGGGCAGGGGCACGCTGGGCGGTGAACCGAAGCCCGGCGTCGAGCTCGAGGCGCTGATGGGCACCGAGCGCGATCCCGAGCGGCTGAAGGAGATGTGGACCTCGTGGCACGCGGTGGGCGCACCGATGCGCCAGGATTACGTGCGCCTGGTCGGGATCGCCAACGAGGGCGCCCGTGAGCTGGGCTTCAGCGATCTCGGCGCGATGTGGCGCTCGAACTACGACATGCCGCCGGCGCAGTTCGCACTGCTCACCGACCAGCTCTGGACCGAGGTCAAGCCGCTCTACGAGCAGCTTCACTGCTTCACGCGGCGCCAGCTTAACGAAAGGTACGGCGACGGGGTGCAGCCCGCCATGGGCCCGATCCGCGCCGACCTGCTCGGCAACATGTGGGCGCAGCAGTGGGACTCGATCTACGACGTCGTCGCGCCAGCCGGCGCCGGCGACATCGGTTACGACCTCACCGAGCTGCTGGTGAAGAACGGCTACGACGCGACGAGGATCGTGAAGACCGGCGAGGGCTTCTTCACCTCGCTCGGGTTCGCACCATTGCCGGAAACCTTCTGGTCGCGCTCGATGATCACGAAGCCGGCGGACCGCGAGGTGATATGCCACGCCTCGGCCTGGGATATCGACAGCAAGGACGACCTGCGCATCAAGATGTGCACGCTGGTCAACGCGAAGGACTTCGTGACCGTGCACCACGAGCTCGGCCACAACTTCTACCAGCGCGCCTACAAGCAGCAGCCCTACCTGTTTCTCGGGGGTGCCAACGACGGCTTCCACGAGGCGATCGGCGACATGATCGCGCTGTCGATAACGCCCGAGTACCTGGTGCAGATAGGGTTGCTCGACGCCGCTCAGGTGCCCGACGCCTCGCGCGACATCGGCCTGCTGCTGCGCCAGGCGCTGGAGAAGCTGCCGGGCTTGCCGTGGACGGTGCTGGTCGACAAGTGGCGCTGGGGCGTGTTCGACGGCAGCATCCCGCAGGCCGAGTGGAACAAGGCGTGGAACGAACTGCGCCTGCAGTACATGGGCGTGGTGCCGCCGGTAGCGCGCAGCGAGGACGATTTCGATCCGGGGGCGAAATATCACATCCCGGGCAACGTGCCCTACGCGCGCTACTTCCTGGCGCGCCTGCTGCAGTTCCAGTTCTACCAGAGCGCCTGCGAGATCGCGGGCTGGAACGGGCCGCTGCACCGCTGCTCGTTCTACGGCAACCGGGACGTGGGCGCAAAGCTCGACGCGATGCTCGCCTCGGGACGTTCGCGTCCCTGGCCCGAGGCGCTGGAGAGCTTCACCGGCAGCCGCGAGATGCACGGCGCGGCGCTCATGGCCTACTTCGCGCCGCTGATGGGCTGGCTCGAGGAGCAGAACGCTGGCCACCAGTGCGGCTGGTGACGGGGGGCGCACCGTCGGCATGAATGCCGACCCACAATCGCCCCATGCTCATGAATGATCGCGGATGATGCGCAGGAACGCCTCGGCGTACTTGTCGCGCTTGCGCGCTCCCACGCCGCTGATCTGGCCGAAGGCGTCGAGGTCGAGCGGCCGCGCCGCACACATCTCGCGCAAGGTGGCGTCGTGGAAAATCACGTACGGCGGCACGCCCTGTTCGGCGGCCAGCTCGCGCCGGCATTCGCGCAGCGCGTCCCACAGCGCCTGGTCCGCCCCGGCGACCGTGGCCGCGGCCGCGGTCTTCTTGCGCGCTGCGGGCTTCTGCTTTTCCTCGCGCCTGAGATCCAGATGTTCCTCGCCGCGCAGCAGCGCGCGTGATTTCTCCTCGAGCTTCACGGTGCCGAACTCGCTCATATCGACACGCAGGTAGCCGCGCGCCACCAGCTGGCGGAACACCGAGCGCCAGGCGTTGGCATCGAGTGCGGCGCCGACGCCGAAGGTCGGCAGTGTGTCGTGGCCGGCCTGTGCGATGCGCTCGTTCGCCGTGCCGCGCAGCACGTCGATCAGGTAGTTCACCCCGAAGCGCTGCCCGGTGCGCAGCGCCGCGCTGAGCGCCATGCGCGCCGCTTCGGTGCCGTCCCAGGTATCCACGGGCTCCAGGCAGGCATCGCAGTTGCCGCAACGCTCGGGCGAATCTTCGCCGAAGTAGCGCAGCAGCGCGTGGCGCCGGCAACTCGTGATCTCGCACAGCCCCAGCATCGCGTTGAGCCGTTGCTGCTCCGCGCGCTTGTGCTCCTCGTCGCCCTGCGAGCTCTCGAGCATCTGGCGCAGCTTGATCACGTCCTGCAGGCCGTAGATCAGCCACGCGTCGGCGGGCAGCCCGTCACGGCCGGCGCGGCCGGTTTCCTGGTAATAGGACTCGATGGTCTTCGGCAGGTCGAGGTGCGCGACGAAGCGCACGTCGGGCTTGTCGATGCCCATGCCGAAGGCGATCGTCGCCACCACGATCACGCCGTCCTCGCGCAGGAAGCGCGACTGGTTCGCCGCGCGCTGCGCGGCGTCCATGCCGGCGTGGTAGGCGAGCGCGTTGTAGCCGTGCTCGCAGAGCCAGCGCGCCACGTCCTCGGTCTTCTTGCGCGACAGGCAGTACACGATGCCGGCGTCGCGCGGATGCTCCTCGCGCAGGAAACGCAGCAACTGTGACTGCGCGTTCTGCTTCAGGCCGATGCGATAGCGGATGTTCGGGCGGTCGAAGCCGGCGATGAAGTGCCGCGCCTCGCCGAGGTCAAGCCTCGATACGATCTCGGCGCGCGTGCGCTGGTCGGCGGTCGCGGTCAGCGCGATGCGCGGGATGCCGGGGAATTCCCGGTGCAGCCGTTCGAGCTGCAGGTAGTCGGCGCGAAAATCGTGGCCCCACTGCGAGACGCAATGCGCTTCGTCGATCGCGAACAGCGCGATGCCTGCCTGGTGCAACAGCGCGTTGGTCTGCGGCTGGAACAGCCGCTCGGGCGCGACGTAGAGCAGGTCGAGCTCGCCCCCGAGCAGCGCGTTCTCGACGGCGCGCTGCGCCGGGAGGCTCAGCGTGGAATTGAGGAAACTCGCGCGCACGCCGAGCTGGCGCAGCGCATCGACCTGGTCCTGCATCAGCGCGATCAGCGGCGAGACCACGACCGCGCACCCCCGGCGCACCAGCGCGGGAATCTGGTAGCACAGCGATTTGCCGCCGCCGGTGGGCATCAGCACGAGCGCATCGCCGCCGTTCACCACGGTGTCGATGATCTCCTGTTGCGGGGGGCGGAAAGCGGAGTAACCGAAGACGTCCTGCAGGACCTGGAGCGCGTTTTTCATCGGCGGCATTATAGGCTCGCGCGACGCGTGCGAGCATCACGGCTGCAACGGATAGTGATAGGCGTAGCCGTGGCAGATCGTGCGATTGATTCCGGCGGCAAAGGCGTTGCCCGCCAGCAGGTGGTAGTCCTCGATGTCGAGCGCGTCGAAGTCGAGCGCCAGCGCGATGAATGATTCCGAAGCGACCACGGGACGCCCGGCAACGTGGGCCGCCGATGAGGCCAGCTTCAGGAAATCGAAGCTGCCGCCGCCAAACAGACCCTCGGCCTCGGGTATGTCGGCGATCTGGTAGCCGTCGAGATAGTCGCCATAGCCGCCGTGCGCCTGCAGGCGCAGCCTGACGCCCCTGGCTGTGGTCCAGTCCTTCAGCGGTTGCAGGAACATCTCGCGGAACAACTGTTCGCGGGTCGCCAGGTAGTCCTCGCGCACGCGCTCGCCCCGATCGTCGGCCGATCGATACGCCGGTCCCTGTGGCGCCAGCGCCGCGAGATACCTGGATTCGCCGGATCGCCGGAACACCAGCGGCAGCCAGGGCGAGATAGCGTAGCCGTGCATTTGCTCGAACCGGCGCGCAAAACCCGCCGACCAGGGCAACTCGGCGATCAACTCGAAGCTGTCCACGAAGAAGGCGTCGGGCTTGAACGGGGACAGGGCATCCAGCCATGGCTCGCCCAGCTTTTCGATGTACTCCTCGACGCCGCCGCGGTCCAGGTGATCGAGTATCGGCGCGCGCTCGAGTGCGCCCGGATACGCGGAGCCGGCGGCATTGTGCCTGCTCGCGTTCTGGTAGAACGCGAATATCCGGTGATGCCCCGCGGGAACGTCCCAGCGGATCCGGCCGTCGTGGAGGTGGCCACTGATGTCGCGCAGTTGCGAGAGCGTGGCCGGTTCCGTGGCGCCGTCCACCCGCGCGGCCACCAGCCGCTGCAGCCGTGTGTCGCGGTCGAATGTCCCGATCGTGTCGGGTATGACAGCGTTGGTCCTCGCAGCGTACCAGGGCTCCTGTGCAACCGGCACGGCAATATCGATCGATGCGGGGCCCCGTGCATCCACCGACGCCATGAGCAGTTGTTGCGAAGGTGAGCGCTCGATGAACGGACCACCGCTCGACCAGCCGCTGCCCAGGGTCAGGTCCACCGTCATGCCGAGGCGTTCGGCCTCCCGGAACACGGCCAGCAGATTGTCGAAATACGCGGGCGCTCCGACCTGGTAGATGCGGTCATGGTCCTTGCGCAACTCATCGAAGGTGAAGCCGAGCGTCAGGGTCTGCAGTTCCACGCCGCCGAATCCGGCCGCGTGCAGGCTGTTCAGTTCGCGGCGCAACTCGTCCTGCTCGACCGCGTTGCCAGGCCACCACCAGCGCACGAAGGGGTGCATCGATCGCGGGGGAGAGTGCCAGGCCTCGACGTCCCACCTGCTGGCGGGCGCCGGTGCATCGGCGTCGGCCCGCCCGGCGCCCGTCTTCAGGTGCAGTACCCGCGTGCGCCTGGCGGGCACCGTGAGCCGCAGTTCGGTCGCCGTCGCCATCGGCACCACCTCGAGGCGCTCGATGTCGCCCGTTTCCGGGTTCAGCAAGTCGGCGAACCGCACGCGGTGGTCCGCGACAAAGCGGTTTGCGACGGGCCGGTCGGATTCGTTGAACAGCAACAGGAATTGCTCGTTGCCGAGCAGGCGCCGGTGCATGCGCAGCGGCATCGCGCTGCCGTCAGCCGGCGCGAGGGCTGCGCGCTGGCGCAGGTTGCCGCAGCCGCCGGGCAGCTGTGCATCCGACGCGCAGTGCACAACCATCCCCCGCAGCCGCTCGACCTGGGAGCGCACCGCCGCGTCGCACCGTGCGTGATCCGCCCAGCCGGCAGCGCGCGCCGGGAAGTCGCCCAGCCATACGATCGGCACACCCTGCGTCGCCAGCGTGACCAGGTTTTGCAGCAGTTCGGGTGTCGCGACGTGAAGGTCCGCTATCAGCAGCGCCTCGTAGCGGGCGTGGCCGACCACGAGCGTCGATCCCTCGGCGGTGGCCTGGACGAGGTCGCGCCGGCTGATCCGGTCGTACTCCACGGCGGCGGCGGTGAGCGCCTTGCTGGTGGACGATTCGAGCTTGTTGGGACTGAGCGCGTGCGACGGGAATACCGGCTGGTCTTTCCATTCGGCGTCCGCCAGCAGCCACGCGATCTGCGCGCGCGGTTCGCCGCGCGTCGCCACGTAGCTCAGCCGCGCCTGCGTGCGGTTGAATCCGGCGATCCGGCTCCAGACCGGGTTGTCCTCGCGCGTATTGCTGGTCATCGCGAACGGACCGGCGGTGTAGTGGTCGCTGAACAGCGCGGGAATGAACGGGTACCACCACTGCCCGGGCGTCCGCGACACGCCATTCCAGCGGATGAATGCCCCGGCAGCCGCCAACAGCAGCAGCGTGACGAGCGAGCCGCGGAGAATCCTCGATCCAGTGCCTTTTCTGCGTTTCACGTTTTCAGCTCACTGCGGCGTACCCGTGGATCGCGATCCGCGAGGTGGCATCGATAGCACGCTGGACCTGCGCGGCGGCGGTCTCAGTCGCCCCTTGTCTGCGGCGTTTCCAGTTCGGCCAGTGGCCTGCGGGCGACGCGCCGCGCCTCCGCCGGCGGCACCCCGAGGAATCGCAGCATGGTCGTTGCGGCGCGTTCCGGGAGCTCGGGGCTCGGCAGGCCGACCGCGCGGCGCAGCGCCGGGGGCAGGGGGGTGTCGGCAGCTTCGCCGTACTGCACCTCGATCGACAGCGCGGCGAGTACGCTGCCTGCGAGTCCCATGAAGGCCATCAGCGGATCCTCCGCCTTGAAACGCCCGGCGCCGATTCCCTTTTCGATGTCGCGCAGCAGCCGCGATCCCAGTCCGCGGGTGAGCATGCCCGAGGACAGGGACTCGCGCAGCAGGAACAGGGCCCAGGTCCGGTCGCGTCGCGCCCGGTAGAGCGTGTGCCGCACCGATGCGGCAATGATCTCGGCGGGATCCGTGACCCCCGCGAGCGCGCGGTCCAGCGCATTCGCGAACTCCTCGAACACCAGGTCGGTCAGGGCCCTGTGGATGGCCTCCTTCGATTCGAAGTGGTTGTAGAAAGAGCCGAAACCCACGTCGGCGGCCTCGGTGATCTCGTTGATCGCGACCCCGTCCATGCCGCGATCGGCCATCAGCTTCAGGGC
>DAORUQ010000016.1:17946-27345 GCA_035433265.1 Pseudomonadales bacterium
CCGACACCGCGATGTCGAATATACGCTCGTGCACGGCGCCCGTGGCGTCGACCCAGCCCTTCACGATCTGGATGCGGTCGAGGTTCGCGCTGTCGGGGTCGCGCAGTGCCTGCACCACGAAGGCGGGGGATTTGCGTGTCGGGGCGCGGCGCAGCTCGCCGCCCATCGGCACGCCGCGCGCGTAGCCCTGCTCCGCGAAGTCGGAACGCTCCAGTAGCCCCGGCTCGAGCTCCCAGCCGGCGAACAGGCGCACCGAGATCCGGGTGCCGGTGGTGCCGTAGGCTTCACGCCGCTCCATCGCCTCGAAGATCGCAGCGCGGGTGTTGTCCTTCGCCCACACGGCCACCATGCCCGAGGCGCCGAGTTCCCAGCCGCGCGTGACCAGCTCCGGTTTCATGGCCGGGATTGCCGCGTGCTCCCAGCGTGCCGCCTGAGGTTCGGTGCCGACGGTCTTGCCGAAGAAATTGTCCTCGCCCGGGGTGGAGAGACCGGTGTGCGTGTCGGTGCTGCCGATCAGCCCGAAGCGGAACGGGTTGGTGCCCAGGCGCAGCTGGAGGGCCAGCCCGTTCAGCAGCGCGGTTCGGGCGTAGTTGCCGGGCAGCATCTCGCGGGTCGTCGCCGCGTTGCCGCCGAGATTCGACTTGTCCCACACCTCGAAGCCGGCGAACTCGTCCTCCGGCGACAGCAGGGGGTGCGCCTCACCGGTGCCCTTGGGCTGCGTGACCTCGTACAGCGGTTCGCGGCGCGCGCGGGTCTCGGCGTAGGCACGATCGAACGGACGGCCGTCGCGTGTGGTCGTGGCGAACATCATGCCGTTGCTCAGGTTGCCGTTGTGCGGGATGGCCAGCACGCGACCGCCGGTCTTGTCCTCGTAGGCCTGCATCCACTGCCAGAGCTTCTCGGGGTCGTCGCTGTCGTAGCCGGAAAAGGGCACGACCTGGCGCGCACGTTCGCCGTCGTCGCGCAACAGCACGTTGCGGTGCAGGTTGTTGCCCGAGGGCGTCGACGTCCACTCGAAGCCGATCAGGGCGGTGAAACGCCCCGGCTCGTTGAAGCGTTCCGCCGAGTCGATGATCTGCTCCCATGCGGCGCGCATCATCTCGGGGCTGTCGATGGGATCCTTGCCGGTGGTGCTGCCCTGCTGGATCCAGTCCGCGAACGCCTCGAAGCCCTTGCCCGCGGAGACCATGTCGTGCCAGCGCTTGCCGGTGGGATTCTGCAGTACCAGCGGGTCGGAGGCGGCGATCATCGGCGCCAGGCCGAGGTTCTCGGCGTGGTCCGCAACCACCAGGAAATCGTAGGGGCGGCGCAGCCTCGCCGGCTGGCCGGTGCTGCTCAGCACCTGCTCGCCGCGCGCGAAGCGGTAGGCCTCGTCGGGTCCGAGGCGGCAGCCGGTCATGCCGGCGTCGGCGGAATAGGAGGTGTGCACGTGCGTGTCGCCCCACAGCAGTCGCGTGCTCGCAGCGGGGCCGGCGTGGGGCGAATAGCCCGCCTTGTCGGGTGTCCCGCCTACAGTTGCCGCGTTGGCAGCAAATGTCGCGACCGCGCACAGGGCCAGCGACACGGCACGCAGCGTGCCCGGTCGGCAGGAACGCTTCATCCTGTCGCGGCGACGAATCTCGCGGCACATTTCACGGCGACTCATCCGCACCTCCCGATTTTCCGCTGTGAACCTTGCTTGCGCGACTTGTCCGCCGAAGCCGACAGGTGTCCGCCGTCGCGCCGCGCATGCGCCGCGACGATACCGGATTGGGGGAAGGGTGACAATAATATCAGTTACGCTCAATCAATCATTTGAGGCGTAGGTCGCCATTCATGGTGACTCGCGCCTGCGGGGATGCGGCGGGTTCGAGGGTACCGAATCCGTGTCGGGCTGAAGCCCGACCTACAGCCGACCCGCATCTGGACCGGAATGATCGCGCAGTTTTGCGCGTTGACAGGTGGTGCGGGGTGGGCCTAGGCTTTCCTTAACAAACGTTAGGTAAGGAGTCGGCATGGCCCTGCGTCCCGCCTCACCCGAGGGCGACACGCGGCAGCAGATACTGCAACGCGCGATCACGCTGTTCGCGGGCGCTGGCTACGCGGGCGTTTCGGTGCGCGACGTCGCCGCCCAGGTCGGCATCAGCGCGGCTGCCCTGTACCATCACTTTCCCGACAAGCAGGCGCTCTATCTCGCCGCGATGGAGCACGCCTTTGCGCGCAACGAGTCGGGCATCCTCGCGGCGCTGGAGAGCGAGCGCTCACCGCTCGAGCGCTTGAGCGGTTTCGTCACGGGGTTTGTGGCCCTGGCGGCCGGTGACCAGGAGTTCAGCAAGCTGGTGCAGCGCGAACTGCTCGACGGCGACGAAGCGCGTCTCGAATTGCTGGCGGAGCACGTCTTCCGCCATCCGCACGCGGCCATCGTTGCGCTGGCGCGCGAACTGGCCCCGGACCTGGATTCCTACATGCTGGCCGATTCCGTGATCGGGCTGGTGCTGTTCAGTTTCCAGACCGCTCCGCTGCGGCGCTACCTCGCGGGACGCGCCGGGCCGCCCGAGCGCCCCGAAGATATCGCCCGCCATGTCATGACCCTGCTCACGCGGGTCTTTGCTCGCCAGGATGCCCCGTGATGCCGCGTCGAATTGCCCTGATCCCCACGCTGTGCCTCGTCCTCGCGCTGCCTGCCGGCTGCTCCGGCAAGAAGGATGAAACGCCGCCTGCGCCCACCGGCACGCTGATCAGCGTGACCGAGGCGACCGTGCAGGACGTGCCGGTGGTGCTGAAATCGATCGGGCGCCTGGAGAGCCGCGCCGCGCCGCTGGTGGCGGCCGAGATCGACGGTCGCGTGCTGGAGCTGGCGGTGGACGAGGGCGCCGAAATCGCCGCCGGCGCCACGCTGGCCGAACTGGATGCGACCTCCGTCACGCTGGAAGTACGGGCCGCGAAGGCGGATCTCGGGCGCATCGGCGCGCTGCTCGCCAACGAGGAGCGCCGCGTCGAGCGCTTTCGCACGCTCGCGGCCAGAGAGCTGATATCGCGCGAGCAGCTCGAGGACGCCGAGGCGCAGCTCGCGGTGCTGCGCGCGCAGCGCGACGCCGTCGAGGCGCAGCTGCGCATCGTCGAGGACCAGCTGGCGAAGACCGTGATCCGCGCGCCGCTCGCCGGGCGCATCCAGAAGCGCATGGTCTCGGTGGGCGATTTCGTGAGGCGCGGCAGCCCGCTGTTCGAGATCGCGACCAGCGCCAGCCTGCGCGCGCTGCTGCCGGTGCCGGAGCCGCTCGCGGCCAGGCTGGCGCCCGGGCTCGCGGTGAAGCTCGGCTCGCCGCTCACGCCGGACACGCACGCGACCGGCGTGATCACCGAGCTGCGCCCCGCGGTGGGCGCGGCCAACCGCGCGGTGTGGGCCATCGTGGACGTGGAGAACCCCGGCGCGTGGCGTCCCGATGCGACAGTGCGCGGCGAGATCGTGCTGGCGACGCACGCCGACGCGGTAGTGGTGCCCGGGCAGAGCGTGATACGTCGCCCGGCGGGCGAGGTGGTCTACGTGATCCGCGACGGCAGGGCCGAGCAGCGCGTGGTCGGCACGGGGGAGCGCGTCGAAGGGCTCGTGGAAATCATCGCAGGTGTCGCCGCGGGCGAGACGGTGGCCGTGGAGGGTGCCGCCTACCTCAGTGACGACGCGCCGGTACGCCTGGCGGGGAACGCGCCGTGAACCTGCCCGAAATCTCGGTACGCCGGCACGTGCTGGCGTACATGCTGTCCGGCGTGCTGGTGCTGTTCGGGGTGATCAGCTTCGATCGCATCGGCGTCGACCGCAACCCCGAGGCGGACTTCCCGATGATCACCGTGGTCACGCGCCTGCCCGGCGCCAACCCCGAGATCATCGACTCGAGCATCACCAACACCATCGAGAAGATCGTCAACGGCGTGGCCGGCATCGACCACGTCGAATCGATATCGGCGCCCGACCGCTCGATCGTGCGCGTGAAGTTCGAGATGGACAAGGACATCGACGTCGCCTTCAACGAGGTGCAGGTCAAGATCAACCAGATCCTGCCGCAGTTGCCCGAGGAGGCCGACCCGCCGGTGGTCGCGAAGGTGGAGATCGGCGGCACCCCGGTGATGTGGCTCACGCTCAGCGGCGACCGCACGCTGCAGCAGCTGAACGTCTACGCCGAGAACGAGGTGAAGAAGAGGCTGGAGACGATCGCGGGCGTGGGCGAGGTGCGCATCGGCGGCGAGCGCGAGCGCACGATCCGCGTCGAGCTCGAGCTCGAGCGCATGGCTGCCTTCGGCGTGACGGTGCAGGACATCCAGGCCGCGTTCCGGCGCGAGCACGTGCGGCTGCCGGGCGGCTTCCTGGTCGGCGGCACCGGGGAGGACCTGCTCAAGGCAGACCTCGAGTTTCACGATCTCGAGTCGCTCGCCGGGATGATCGTGGCGCACCGCGAGGGTGCTCCGATCCGCCTGGGCGACGTGGCGCGCATCGAGGACGGTGTGGCGGACTTCCGCGTGCTGGCCCGCTTCAACGGCGAACCGACGGTAGGCATCGGCGTCGTCAAGGTCACCGGGGCGAACACGGTCGAGATCGTGAACGAGGTGAAGCGGCGGCTCGAGTCCGAGATCGTGCCGCAGTTGCCCGCGGGCGTGGAGATCGGCATCGCGCACGACGAAGGCGAGCTGATCGGGCAGATCGTCGCGGCGCTGGAAGAGCACCTGGTGCTCGGCACGCTGCTGACGGCGCTCGTGGTGCTCGGCTTCCTGCGCAACCTGCGCGCCACCGCGATCGTTTCGGCGGCCATCCCGGTCTCGCTGCTGGGCGCAGTGGCTGCGATCTACTTCCTCGGCTACACCTTCAACACCATGACGCTGCTCGGCCTGCTGTTGCTGATCGGCGTGGTGGTCGACGACGCGATCGTGGTGCTCGAGAGCATATTCCGCCACGGCGAGCGCACCGGGGCGGACCGGCTGAGCGCGACCATCGAGGGCGCGCGCGAAGTGACGATGGCGGTGGTGGCCGCGACGCTCACCCTGGTGAGCATCTTCGCGCCGGTGATCTTCATGGAAGGCATCGTGGCGCGCATGTTCGAGGCCTTCGCCGTCGTGGTCAGCGTCGGCGTGCTGGCCTCGCTGCTCGTCTCCCTCACGCTGACGCCCATGCTGTGCTCGCGCCACCTGCGCCTGCATTCGGGCGAGGGTGCGATCGCGCGGCGGCTGGGCGGCGCCCTCGACGCGCTGGAGCGCCACTACCGGCGCATGGTCGCGCTCACGCTGCGCGCGCGCTGGAGCGTCGTGCTGGCCACGGTGCTCGCGGTGGCGTCGAGCCTGTGGCTGTTCGGACAGATCGGCAAGGGCTTCTTCCCCGAGATGGACGAGGGCTACTTCTCGGTCACCGTGAAGGTGCCGCTGGGATCCTCGATCGAGCACGCCGTGGACCGGCTGGCGCGCGTCGAGGACGTGCTGAAGCGCCAGCCCGGGATCGAGGCCTATTTCTCCACGATCGGGCAGGGGCAGGCGGGGCAGGTCAGCGAAGCCAGTATCGTGGTGCACCTGCGTCACTGGTCCGAACGGGAAGCGAGCCAGCAGGAAATCATCGAACGCGTCGACGCGGAGCTCGCGAACCTGGCCGGCGTCGAGGCATTCCCGACGCCGGCCTCGATGCTCGGCGGCATGCGTGGCGAGCCGCTGCACTTCGTGCTGGTCGGTCCCGAGCTCGACGAGGTCGCGCGTCAGGCCTACGCGCTGCGCGAGCGGCTGCTGCAGGAGGGCGATCTCGGCAAGCTCGACCTCGACCTGCAGCTCGCGCTGCCGCAGCTCGAGCTCGCGGTGGACCGCGATCAGCTGGCCGCCGCCGGGCTCGCGGGCGGCGATGTCGCGATGGCGCTAGGCGTGCTCGCGGGCGGGTGGGAGGTGGCGGACTACAACGACGTGCCGGGCGACGGCGAGCGCTACCCCATCCGCCTCAAGGCTGCCGAGGGCGAACTGGCGCGCGCCGAGGATCTCTCGCGCATCTGGCTGCGCACCGCTTCGGGCGAGATGCTGCGCCTGGACAGCGTCGCGAGCCTGCGCCGCGCCGTCGGTCCCGCGGTGATCGCGCGCTACGACCTGCAATACGCCGCGAACTTCTACACCGCGCCGGCGATCCCCGAGGGTGTGGCCGGTCCGCGCGTGCTCGAGATCGCGCGCGCGATGATGCCGACCGGCTACGAGGTGCAGCTCGCGGGCCGCGCCGAGGAATTCCAGAAGACCGCGAGCTACATGATGCTGACCTTCGTGACCGCGCTGATGCTGGTCTACATGGTGCTGGCCAGCCAGTTCAACTCCTTTGTCCAGCCGCTGATCGTGATGGTGGCGCAGCCGCTGGCGATCGTCGGCGGCGTTTTCGCGCTGTGGGCCACGGGGCACACGATCAACGTGTTCTCGATGATCGGCCTGGTGCTGCTGGTGGGGCTGGTGGCGAAGAACTCGATCCTGCTGATCGACCTCACGAACCAGCTGCGCGAACAGGGCCGTTCGATCGACGCGGCGCTGACCGAGGCCTGCCCGATCCGCATGCGCCCGGTCCTCATGACCTCGATGACGATCATCCTCGCGATGCTGCCGGCGGCGATCGGCGTGGGTGCCGGCTCGGACACCAACGGACCGCTCGCGGTCGCGGTCATCGGCGGCATGGTCAGCTCCACGCTGCTGACGCTGGTGGTGGTGCCGACGGTGTATTCGCTGGTGGAGCACCGGCTGGAGCGCCGCATCCGCCCGTAGGTCGGCATTCATGTGGGTCGGCATTCATGCCGACTTGTGCCTGCGGGAATGCGGCGGGTTCGGCGTTGCCGAACCCTTGTCGGGTTGAAACCCGACCTACAAGCCCGACCTACAGGTTGTAGACCAGGTCCACGCCCCACATCCGCGGCGGGATGCGCCAAGCCGGTGTCGAGTTGACCGCCTCGCCGTTGCCGAACACCGTCAGCACTTCTTCGTCGGCGAGGTTGGTGCCCCAAAGCGCCACCTCCCAGTCCTCGTCCTGGCTGAACCAGCTGAGGCGCGCGTTGGCCAGGCCGTAATCCTCGACCTCGCCGCGCGAGGGCGCGATGCGGTCGTCGGCCCAGGTGTAGTCGATGCGTCCCACCAGTTCGCCGTTCTGCGCCAGCGGCAAGCTGTACTGTGCGCTCAGCGTGTACTTGTGCTCGGGCGAGTCGGCGCGCGGCTCGCCGGTGAGGTCGTCGGCCTCGGTCTCGCCTGCGGCCGGGATGATGTCGTAGGCGGTGAACTCGGTATCCAGCCAGGAATAGTTGCCGGCCAGCAGCCAGTGCTCGCCGGGCATCCAGGCCGCCTCGATCTCGAAGCCCTTGCCCTCGGCATCGGCGTTGCGCAGGTTGTAGCTCGGGATCGGCACGCCCATCAGTTCCAGCGTCTGCAGGTTCTCGTAGTCGTAGAAGAACACCGCGCTGCTGTACTGCAGCGTGCCCGCGAGCGCGGTCCCCTTCACGCCGAGCTCGTAGTTCATGACCTCCTCGGAATCGTAGGAGGTCTCGATGTCGGGACCGAAGTTGAGGCTGTTGAAGCCGCCCGACTTGAAGCCGTTGGCGATGCTCGCGTAGGCCATCACCTCATCGGTGAAATGGTGGTCGAGCACGATGCGTCCGGACACCGCACCCCAGTTGTCGCTCTCGGTGCTGTCCAGCAACGGCTGCCCGCCGTTGAAGAAGGCGAGACCGAAGGGAATGCCGGGCTGACCCGGGCCGGGCTCGATCAGGTAGTTCTGGTAGGCCGTGTACAGGTCGAAGGTCTTGTCGTCGTAGGTGTAGCGCAGGCCCACCGTGAGGTTGGTGGTGTCGGTGAGGCTCCAGGTGGTGTCGCCGTAGATCGCCCAGCTCGAGTAGTCGCCCTGGCTCTCGACGGTTTCGTTCCACGGCTCGTCGTAGCCGGCCGCGATGCGCGGGCGCAGTGCGTCCAGAATGTCCGAGACGCCGAGCGTCACGCCGTTCAGGCTGGAAATGAAGAACGAGGCGGCGATGCCGTCGCAGTTCACGCCTGCGCAGTTCACGCCGTACAGGGCGTTGAGCAGGGGGTTCAACGCATTCAGCGTGGGGTTGGTGCCGGTGCGCGCGCCGGCGCGAAAGGCCGGTATCTCCTCGGGCGTGATCGTCATCCCGAGCTGTTCGAACACCGGTGGCAGCGCGAAGCTCTCGAAGGTGCTCACCAGGAACTGCGCGTCCGTGGTGTGCTCGAGCTCCTCGCTGGTGTAGGTCGCGCCGGCCGTCCACTTGAGCCGCTCGCTCTCGCCGGTGAAGCGGAACTCCTGCGAGAAGAAGTCGCTCTGCTCCGGATTCGACGAGGCGAAGTAGAACTCGGGGTTGTTGGAACCGTCGAGGTCCTCGAGCAGTTCGGTCTCGAAGTCGCGCCACGCCGTTATCGAGGTGAACGTGACGTCGTCGAACTGGTGATTGATCTCGAGGCTCGCGGAAAACAGCTCGCGCTTCTCGCGCTGCTCCGGCGCGTCCCAGGCGCCGTCGCCGAAGTCGTCGTGTCGCCGTCCCGGGTTCGCCGCCTCCCACGCGGCGCCATTCGTGGTGTGCAGCACGCCCGAGAGCTGGTCCATGTCCTCGTAGCCGATGCGCGCCAGCACCTCGGTATTCGCGGTCGCGTTCCACAGCAGCGCGAGGCGCACGTTCTTCTTGTCCTCCTCGTTGACGTCGTCGCCGCCGGTGAGGTCCTTGATGTAGCCGTCGCGGCGCTGCACGGCCGCGGTGAGGCGCATCGCCACGTCTTCGCCGAGCGCGGTGTTGTAGATGCCCTCGATGTCGCGGCGGTCGTAATTGCCGCCGGTCACCTTGATGCGGCCCTCGGTCGCGAACGCGGGCCTGTTGGTGATGATGTGGATGGCGCCGCCCGTGGCGTTGCGCCCGAACAGCGTGCCCTGCGGGCCCTTGAGCACCTCGACGCGCTCGACGTCGATGAAGGCGGCCTCGGCGCCGGCGCCGCGCGCGGCGTACACGCCATCGACGTAGACCGCCACGGCCGGGTCGGAGCCGATGGTCCAGTCGTTGGTCTGCACGCCGCGGATGCTGTAGGTGGGTTGCAGCGACTTGTCGTTGTTCATGTCCACGCCGGCCGTGAAGCGACCGATGTCGGTGAGGTTGCGCGTGCCGAGCTGTTCCAGCGCCTCGCCCGAATAGGCGGTGATCGCGATCGGCACGTCCATCACGTTCTCGGCGCGCTTCTGCGCCGTGACGATGATCTCCTCGATCACCTGCGCGTGCAGTGGCTGGCTGGCGGCTATGGCGAAGGCGATGGCGGCGCGGCGAAAGGTCATGGCGTGCTCCGTCGGTAGCGTTGTCGTTGTCCGGACCGGGCGCACCATCCCGGGGCGCCAATCGGCCGGTTAAGCTTAGGCGTTGTGCGCCCGGGATGCGAATGGGCGAA
>DAORUQ010000016.1:27445-29736 GCA_035433265.1 Pseudomonadales bacterium
GAATGGGCGAAAAAGACGCGCGAACGCGCGAAAACCCGCGATCTTGACCCGGATCGTGCCTCGCGCTGGCGCCAGGCGCACCAGAACGGGTAGCATTCGCCCTCTTTTTTGCACTGGAACGGAGCGCCGCGGCGCCTGCAGGAGAAACCGGCACCATGACCACCCCACTCGACGAGAAGCTCGAACCCATCTACCAGGAAGTGCTGCGCCGCAACCCCGGCGAGCTCGAATTCCACCAGGCCGTGCGCGAGGTACTGGAGTGCCTCGGGCCGGTGATGGTCAAGCACCCGGAGTTCGTCAGCAAGAAGATCATCGAGCGCATCTGCGAGCCCGAGCGCCAGATCATCTTCCGCGTCCCCTGGCAGGACGACAGGGGCGAGGTGCAGATCAACCGCGGCTTTCGCGTGGAGTTCAACAGTGCGCTCGGGCCCTACAAGGGCGGGCTGCGCTTCCACCCCTCGGTGTACCTCGGGATCATCAAGTTCCTCGGCTTCGAGCAGATCTTCAAGAACAGCCTCACCGGGCTGCCGATCGGCGGCGGCAAGGGCGGCTCCGACTTCGACCCCAAGGGCAAGTCCGACGGCGAGATCATGCGTTTTTGCCAGAGCTTCATGACCGAGCTGTACCGCCACCTCGGCGAGTACACCGACGTGCCTGCGGGCGATATCGGCGTGGGCGGGCGCGAGCTCGGCTTCATGTTCGGCCAGTACAAGCGCATCACCAACCGCTACGAGTCGGGCGTGCTCACGGGCAAGGGCCTGAACTGGGGCGGTTCGCTGGTGCGCACCGAGGCCACCGGCTACGGCGCGACCTTCTTCGTGGCCGAGATGCTGCGCGCGCGCAAGGATTCGCTGGAGGGCAAGACCTGCGTGGTCTCGGGCTCGGGCAACGTGGCGATCTATACGATCGAGAAGATCCACGAGCTCGGCGGCAAGGTCGTGGCCTGCTCGGACTCCAACGGCTACATCTACGCCGAGGACGGCATCAAGCTCGAGCTGGTGCAGCAGATCAAGGAAGTCGAGCGCAGCCGCATCAGCGTCTATGCCGAGCGCGAGAAGAAGGCGCGCTACGTGGCCGGCGGCAACCTCTGGGACATTCCCTGCCAGGTCGCGATGCCCTCGGCGACGCAGAACGAGCTCAACGGGCGCGACGCGCGCAAGCTGGTGCAGAACGGCTGCATCGCGGTGGGCGAGGGCGCCAACATGCCGACCACGCCCGACGGTGTGCGCGTGTTCCTGGACGCGAAGATCGCCTACGGCCCGGGCAAGGCCGCCAACGCCGGCGGCGTGGCCACCAGCGCGCTGGAGATGCAGCAGAACGCGAGCCGCGATTCCTGGAGCTTCGAGCACACCGAGAAGCGCCTGCACCAGATCATGCGCAACATCCACGACCTGTGCTACGAGACCGCCGAGGAATATGGCACGCCGGGCAACTACGTGAACGGCGCCAATATCGCCGGCTTCATCCGGGTGGCCAGCGCCATGGTGGCGATGGGCCTGATCTGAACGGCGGCGACGGGAGGTTCACGACATGGGCAGGCTGACTGGCAAGGTTGCACTGATCACCGGCGGTGCGCGCGGCATGGGTGCCGCCGCTGTGCGCATCTTCGTGCGCGAGGGCGCGCGCGTGCTGATCGCGGACGTGCTCGAGGAGCCGGGGCGGGCGCTCGCGGCGCAGCTGGGCGACGCCGCGCGCTTCCAGCGCCTGGACGTGAGCCAGGAAGGCGAGTGGGAGGCCGCGATGGCCGCGGCCGAGGCCATGGGTCCGCTGAACGTGCTGGTGAACAACGCGGCGATCCTGCATGCCGCGGCGATCACGCAGACCAGCCTCGCCGACTACCAGCGCGTGATCAACGTGAACCAGGTCGGTACCTTCCTCGGCATCCGCGCGGCGATCGAGCCCATGAAGCGCGCCGGCGGTGGTTCGATCGTGAACATCTCCTCCATCGACGGGTTGCAGTCGAAGAACGGGCTCATCGCCTACAGTGCCTCGAAGTGGGCGGTACGCGGGATGACGAAGTGTGCCGCCATCGAACTGGGGCGTTACGGTATCCGCGTCAACTCGGTGCATCCCGGCGGCATCGATACCGTCATGGGCAACCCGGGCGCGATGTCCTTCGAGAAGGTCAGCGAGTTCTACGAGCACCACGCGCTGCCGCGCGTCGGCCTGCCCGAGGAAATCGCCAACATGGCGCTGTTCCTGGCCTCCGACGAGGCGAGCTACTGCACCGGCTCGGAGTATCCCGTAGACGGCGGCTGGAACGCGGGGTTGCGCAACGAGCGGTTGCCGGG